>NZ_JBYMTK010000014.1:0-93072 GCF_057773105.1 Dietzia sp. IBK-p2-15D | reverse complement strand
CGGCGAGACGTTCTTGCCGCCGGCGGTGACGATGATCTCCTTGGCGCGACCGGTGATCGTCAGGTAGCCGTCCTGGTCGAGCGAACCGAGGTCACCGGTGGCGAACCAGCCGTCGCGGATGGCCTCGGCGGTGGCCTCCTCGTTGTTCCAGTAGCGGTCGAAGATCAGCTCGCCGGCCAGTTCCACCTCTCCGCTGTCGGCGATCCGGACGCTCGTCCCGGCCACGGGTCGCCCGACGGTGCCGATGCGCTGGCAGCCGGGGCCGTTCACGGTGGCGGCGGCGGTGCTCTCGGTGAGACCGTAGCCCTCGTAGACGGGCACGCCGGCTCCGCGGAAGAAGTGCGAGATACGGTCGGGCAGGGCGCCGCCGCCGGAGATGGCGTACTCGCACCGGCCGCCGAGCGCCTCGCGTATGGCTTTGTAGACGAGCAGGTCGAGCGCCTTGTACCGGGCGGCGTGCAGGAGCGAGGGTCGGCGGGCGTCGTCCAGCCCGTCGTTGCCGCGCAGCCGGCTGTCCTCGATGGCGGCAGTCTCGGCGCGCTCGAAGATGCCCCTCTGCACCGCGCCCTTGGCGGCGGCCTTCGTGGCGATCCCGTCGCGTACCTTCTCGAAGACGCGTGGGACCCCGAGGATCATGTGCGGCCGGAAATCGGCGAAGCGCGGGAGGATGGTGGACGTGTCGTCCCAGAAGCCGACGGTCGCGTCACCCAGGTAGACGGTGTAGGTCACGGCGCGGGCGAGCACGTGGGCCAGGGGCAGGAACATCAGGACCTTCTTGCCCTGCTGCGCCATCGACCCGATGGGGTGGTCGAGCAGCGCGTGACACTCCGACAGGAGGTTGCGGTGGGTGATCACGCAGCCCTTCGGCCGTCCGGTGGTGCCGGAGGTGTAGATGATCGAGGCGGGGGTGTCGGGTTCGAGAGTGGCCACCGCGGCGTCGAGGGTCTCGGCCTCGACGGCCTCGCCGTCGGCCTCGAGGGTCTCGAGGGCGTCGTCGTCGAGGTAGAGGATCCGGGTGCAGGTGTCGGGGACCTCGGTATCTCCGACGACGACGACGTGGTCGTCGTTCTCGGCCACGAGGACCTTCGCAGCGGAGTCGGCGAGGATCCACTCGAGCTGCCCCGCCGAGGACGACGGGTAGATCGGCACGGTGATGGCTCCGGCGGTCCAGACCGCGAGGTCGACCAGCACCCATTCGAGGCGGGTTCCGGCCATGAGCGCCACCCGGTCCCCGGGCTCGACGCCGGCCGCGATGAGTCCGGCCGCGATCCTGTCCACGCGTTCGACGAGTTCGGCGTTGGAGACGGATCGCCACCGGCCGTCGACGTGATGCTCGAACGGGACCTCCCGTGGCGTCGTGGCGGCGCGCCCTCGCGCCACCACCGGGATGAGGTCGGAACGTGCGAAGGTTCGCTGGGCGGGGACGGTGATCTCGCGCATGCGGGATGCGACCTTTCGGACGACGACGAAAATGGAGCGCAGTCGATTATCGGCCCGTCGGGCGCCCGTGGCAATCAGGGGACCATTCCCTGATCGCATCCTCGTGCCATGTCGTCCGATCACGTACACTCACGGATAGACAGACCTGTTCATTCTTCAGAACGGAACCCCCACATGGCGCAGATCTACTCCGACATCAGCGAGACCATCGGCAAGACCCCGCTGGTCCGCCTCAACTCCCTGACCGAGGGACTGCAGGCCACCGTCCTGGCCAAGCTCGAGTCCGCGAACCCGGCCGCCAGCGTCAAGGACCGCATCGGCGCGGCCATCATCGACGACGCGGTGGCGTCGGGCGGCCTCAAGCCGGGCGGCACCATCGTCGAGGGCACCTCGGGCAACACCGGTATCGCGCTGTCCATGGTCGCCGCGGCCCGCGGATTCAAGGCCGTCATCGTCATGCCCGACACCATGTCGGTCGAGCGCCGTGCCGTCATGCGCGCCTACGGCGCCGAGCTCATCCTCACCCCCGGCTCCGAGGGGATGAAGGGCGCGGTCGCCAAGGCCGAGGAGGTCGCGGCGACCCGCGAGAACGCGGTCCTGGCCCGGCAGTTCGCCAACCCCGCGAACCCGGACGTCCATCGCCGCACCACCGGCCCGGAGGTCTGGGAGGACACGGCCGGTGAGGTCGACGTCTTCGTGGCCGGCATCGGCACCGGCGGCACCATCTCCGGCGCCGGCGGCTACCTGCGCGAGCAGAAGTCCGACATCCAGATCGTGGCCGTGGAGCCCAAGGACTCCCCGCTGCTGACCGAGGGCAAGGCCGGTCCGCACAAGATCCAGGGCCTGGGCGCCAACTTCGTGCCCGAGATCCTGGACCGTGAGATCTACGACGAGGTCGTCGACGTGACCCTCGAGGACTCGCTGGAGATCGCCAAGCGTCTCGGCAAGGAGGAGGGCATCCTCGCCGGCATCTCCTCCGGCGCCAACGTCTGGGCCGCGCTCGAGATCGCCAAGCGTCCCGAGAACGCGGGCAAGACCATCGTCGTCATCGTGTGCGACTACGGCGAGCGCTACGTCTCCACGATGCTGTTCGAGGACTACCGCGACTGATGTCGGGAACCTCCGACCGCCCGGTGGGGTTCTGGCGCACTCTGCGCGAGGACCTCGCCGCGGCGCGCGCCCACGACCCGGCCGCCCGCGGTGACGTCGAGAACGCGGTCGTCTACTCCGGCCTGCACGCGATCTGGATCCACCGTCTGTCCCACCGCATGTGGAACGCGGGCGGGTTCGGTCGCACCGCCGGACGCGTCCTGTCCCAGTTCTCCCGATTCCTCACGGGGATCGAGATCCATCCCGGCGCCACCATCGGCCGACGCTTCTTCATCGACCACGGGATGGGCGTCGTCATCGGTGAGACCGCGGACATCGGCGACGACTGCATGCTCTACCACAGCGTCACCCTCGGCGGGGTCTCGCTCAAGCAGACCAAGCGCCATCCCACGCTCGGCGACCGCGTGACCGTGGGCGCCGGCGCGAAGATCCTGGGACCCGTCGAGATCGGTGACGACTCCTCGGTCGGCGCCAACGCCGTCGTCGTCAAGAGCGCCCCCGCCGACTCGATCGTCGTGGGCATCCCGGGCGAGGCACGGCCGGCAAGGTCCACCAAGGAGGAACTGCGCGACGCGCAGTTCTACATCGACCCGGCCATCTACATCTGAGCCGGATCCCCTCGAGAAGACCGTTCCGCACGCATCGTCCGAGTGACGGCGTGCGGAACGGTCTTCTCGTTGACGCCGAGCCGGCCCCGAGCCGCCGCGCGCCGGACGGACTAGGCTCTGCGGCTGTGCGGACGCTTCCGACTACCTACTGGCTGCGCGCCCCGCTGGCGCTGCTGGCCCTCGCCTCGGTGGTCATGGTGCTGCGGGTGCCCGACGAGCGGACCCCGTGGTGGGGCATCACCGGGAACTTCCTCGACGTCAACGTCTACCGCTGGGGCGGCAGCGCCGTCCTGAACTCGATCCCGTTGTACGACGGACTGCTCTCGGGTGACGACTCCGGGCGCTTCTACCCGGAGATGCCGTTCACCTACCCGCCGTTCTCGGCGCTGCTGTTCGCCCCTCTGGACCTGGTGACCCCGCGGCTGATGGAGGCGGCGTGGCTCGCGCTGACCCTCGTCCTGCTCTACCTCGCGGTCCGGATGTGCCTCCGTGCGCTGGACTACCGCCCGGACCGGGTCACCGCCCAGGTCTCGCTGTGTCTCGCGCTGATCGCCCTGTCCACCGAACCGGTGCGGACCACCGTGTGGTTGGGCCAGATCAACATCGTGCTGCTGGTGGCGGTGTTGGCCGACCACCTCGCCTGGAGGTCGGGCCGCCGGTGGGCGGGGATCGGTTCGGGCCTGGCCGCGGGCATCAAACTCACCCCGGCGTTCTTCTGGGCGCACTGGGTCCTCACCGGACGCTGGCGGATGGCCGTCGTCTCCGGGGCGGCGTTCGGCGGCACCGTCGCCCTCGGCTTCGTGCTGATCCCCCGCGACGCCGCGGGCTACTGGTCGGGGACCCTGTTCGAGTCCCAGCGGATCGGGCACGACGCCATGTTGGCCAACCAGTCCCTGCGGGGTGCCATGGCCCGTCTCGCCGGCACGGAGATGGCGCCCACCTGGGCGTGGCTGCTCGGGGCCGCGGTGGTGGCGGCCGTCGGCCTGGGCGTCGCCGCGCTGGCCCATCGCGCCGGGCACCAGCTCCTCGCCCTGACGTTGGCCGGACTGACGATGACCATGGTCTCGCCGTTCTCCTGGGGCCACCACTGGGTGTGGTTCGTCCCGCTACTCGTGCTGACCGTGCACTACGCGATCGCCGCCCGGCGCTGGTATCTCTGGCTGCTGCCGGCGCTGCTCTGGGCGGCCACCGCGAACTGGGTGCAGAGCTTCCCCGACCCGAACTTCCCGGACGACCGCTGGGTGGCGATGGGCCTGTTCATGCTCGGCGGCGACATCCCGCCGGTCATCTACACCGTGATCACCAACGCCTACCCGCTGACCTGGTTGGCCGCGGTGGGGCTCGCCGCCCTCCTGCTCCTACGCACCGGCCCGGACGGCGCTAGGCTGCGCGACTATGGGACGGCGGACGACTCGTCACCCGGCGCGCAGGATCCTCGCCGCGGGTGACGTCAGGCGAGAGGTGGCGACGCTCGCCGTCGAGGAACCACTCGAGATCAGGGTCGGCGGCCAGCCGTTCGTCGTGACCATGCGGACGCCGGGCGACGACATGGACCTCGCGGCGGGGCACCTGGTCTCCGAGGGGGCCGTCTGGAACCGCGAGCACCTGCCCGAGATCTGCTACTGCACCACCGTCAGCGGACGGACCGAACAGGACTACAACACCCTCACCGTGACCCTGTCACCGGACATCCCGGAGCCCCGCTCCGCGCGGGCGTCCACCATGAGCAGCGCCTGCGGCGTGTGCGGCGTGGACTCGATCGACGAGGTCCGGCGCTCGACCCACTTCCCGGCCGAGCCGGCGGAGCCGCTCATCGATCCCGCGGTCCTGCTGTCCCTGCCCGACCGGCTCCGCGAACACCAGCGGGTCTTCGACAAGACGGGGGGCGTCCACGCGGCGGGGTTGTTCACTCCCACCGGCGAACTGCTGTGCCTGCGTGAGGACGTGGGACGGCACAACGCCGTGGACAAGGTGGTCGGCTGGGCGTTGCGCGAGGGGCGATTGCCGCTGCGCGGGACCATCCTGCAGGTCTCCGGCCGGGCCTCGTTCGAACTCGTGCAGAAGGCGTCGATGGCGGGGATCCCGCTCCTGTCCGCGGTGAGCGCGCCGTCGTCGCTGGCGGTGGACCTCGCCGCCGAGACCGGGGTGACCCTGGCCGCCTTCAGCCGGGTCGACCGCGCCACCGTCTACTCCCACCCCGAGCGTATCCGCGACTGACTCCATCGCACCCCTGGCGGGCTTGATACCCCCTGGGGTATATTTCGGGCATGGTTTCCACGACAGTCATAGACACGTTCGCCTCCCACCACCAGCAGGGCGCCCCGCTCATCGACGTCCGCGAATCCCACGAGTACGTCGCGGGCCACGTCCCGGGCGCGCGCCTGATCCCCCTGGGCGATGTCGCCTCCGCCCCGGACATCGCGCCGGAGGGGACCACCGTCTTCGTGATCTGCGCGTCCGGCAATCGCAGCAAGTCCGCCTGCCGGACGCTGGAGGCCCGGGGCATCCCCGCCGTCAGCGTCGACGGAGGGACCAAGGCCTGGGCCGCGAGCGGACGGCCCGTGGTCACCGGGCCGGACGCCTCCTGACCTCCTGCGACCCGGCCACCGGGTAGCCACTCGTTCCACCGGCCGCGCCGACCGGGGCGGGATCGGCGCCGGGGTCGGGGTCGCCGGACGTGCCGGTGTCGGTGTCGGTGTCGGCGTCCCCGAGCGCGACGTACCCGCGACCGGGCGCGACGAACAGCAGCAGGACCGCCGCGCCCGCGGCCACCATCCCCAGGGCGAAGAGCGCCGACGAGATGCCGTCGGCGAAGATCCCGGCGGCCGCGTCAACGACGGCCTGCCCCGCCGGCCCGGCCGCGGCCCCGAATTCGCGGGCGCCGGCGAACGAACTCTCGACCGCCTGCCGGCCGGCCTCGGGGACGCCGGGCAGGACGTCGACGATCCCCGCGGCGTAGCGCCCGGCCAGGATGCTGCCCGACAGCGCGATGCCGATCGCGGCGCCGACCTCACGCATCGCGTCGTTGACGGCGGCGGCCACGCCCTGCTCGTCGGACGGGATGTCCGAGACGATCGCCGACGTGGCAGGCGCGGTCGACAAGCCGAGCCCGATACTCGCGACCAGCATGGGCCAGAGGATGTCCCAGTACCCGGAGTGCACGGACAGTCGGGAGAGGAAGACCATCCCGGCCGCGATGGCCCCCACGCCCACCACGGACACCGCCCGCAGCCCCACGGCCGCGGTGAGGCGCGGGGACAGCAGCGAGAAGACCATGACCGGCACGACCATCGGAGCCAGTGCCAGCGAGGCGAACAGGGCGTCGTAGTCCTTGACCAGCTGGAGGAACTGCACGATGAGCAGGAAGAACCCGAAGATGGTGAGGAACTGCAGCGCCACCGACACCGAGCCGGTGGTGAACCCTCGTCGGCGGAAGTAGCGCACGTCGAGCAGGGGGTCCGCGACGCGCAGCTCGACCAGGACGAAGGCCACGACGCTCGCCGCCGCCACGACGAGCGCCACGATGACCAACGGCTCGGAGTAGCTGGTGTGCGCGCCCTCGATGAGCCCGAACACCACCCCGCCCACGGCGAGGGCGGAGAAGACCGCCCCGAACACGTCGGGCCTACCGACGCGGGAGGCCACGGACTCGCCGATGGTGAAGGCGGCGACCAGGACGACCAGGCCGATGACGGCGTACACGCCGAAGATCGCCTTCCAGGTCCACACCTTGAGCATGAGCCCGGAGCCCAGCAGGCCGATGATGCCGCCGACCCCGGCGAAGCCGGCCCACATGCCCACGGCCGCGCCCCGACGATCCGACGGGAAGCTCGCCGTGAGCAGGGACAACGTGGAGGGCATGACGAAGGCGGCGCCGACTCCGGCCACCGCACGGAGCATGATCACCCACAGCGGCGAGTCCAGCCACAGGGGCAGCGCCGAGGAGACCGTGAACAGCGCCAGGCCCACGATGAGCGTGGCCCGGCGGCCGAAGCGGTCCCCCAGCGCACCGGCGGTGAGGACGAGTGCCGCCAGCGCCAGCGTGTAGGAGTCGACGATCCACGTCAGCTCGGCCTGGGTGGCCCCGATGTCCACGGCGATGTCCGGCAGGGACGTGTACAGGGCGGACATCGTGGCCACCACCAGGGACACGGCCACGAGGTTGACGACCAGCAGCCACCGCCGCCGACCCGCACTCATCTCCAACACATCTGCCCCCGCTCCACGGAAACGATACCGTCGGTATCGCATGGTGCGCCCACCCTAGCGCACCGGACAGGCCACAATGGAGGCCATGTCGACCCCGGATCCGCGGCGCGCCCGCTCGCAGGGCAAGTTGCTCGACGCGGCGTCATCGCTGCTGCTGTCCGGCGGCGCGGCGGCGGTGACCGTCGACGCGGTGACCCGGCTGTCGGGGGTCGCCCGCACCACCCTGTACCGCAACTTCCCGTCTACCGACTCGCTCATCGCCGCAGCGTTCCGGCGGCTGTTGCCCACCCCGACACGCCCTCCGGCCGACCTGCCCGTCCGGGAGCAGCTCGTGCACCTGGCCGCCTCGATGACGCAGCTCATCCAGGACGCGCCGCTCCAGCAGTCGATGTTGGGGTGGCTGGCGATGGGCCGCGACGCCGGTGACGACGACGAGGTGGGCAGGCTCCGCCGCAGCGTGGTCGAGTCCTACACCGAGCCCCTGCACGCCGTGCTCTCCGATGCGGAGGAGTCCGGGGCCCTCATCCCCGGCGACCGCGATCTGGCCGTGGCGCAGCTGGCCGGCCCCGTCGTCCTGGCCCGCATGATCGGCCTGCGCCCGTACACCGGGCGGGACGTGGAACGGCTCGTCGACGACTTCCTGCGCGGCCGCCTGGCCGGGGACGCCGGATGACGGGCAGCGGCAGCGGCAGCGACCCCACGAGCACTGTCGGCGCGATCGTCCTCACCGGGGGTCGCGCGAGTCGCCTCGGCGGGGTCGACAAGGCGCGACTGGCGGTGGCGGGTCGGCCGATGGTCGAGTCGGTGCTCGGCGCCGCCCGGGCGGTGGCGGGCCCCGTCCGCACCGTGGGCCCCGGGGGCGACACCCGCGAGGATCCGCCCCACTCGGGACCCGTCGCCGGGATCGCCGCGGGACTGCGGGCGCTCCCGCCGTCGGTCGACCTCGTCGTCGTCGTCGCCTGTGACCTGCCGGACCTCGACGCCGCCACCCTCCGCGCCCTCCTCGCCGCGCTCCGGCCCGCCGCCACCACCCACGCCCCCGGCGCGGCACTCGCCGTCGACGTCGCCGGGCACGACCAGTACCTCCTCGCCGCGTGGGACCGCCGCGCCCTCGCCGCGCGCCTGGCCGCCCTGGAGGCCGACGGCGGCGTGGGCGGGCGACCGGTACGGGCCCTGTACGACGACGAGGAGGTCGTCCGCGTCCCCGTCGGCGACCCCGCGCGCGACGTGGACACGTGGGCCGACCTGGCCGGACACGGACCGGTCGCGCTCCCACAGGTGGGGGCGGTCCTGCGCGCCGGGCTCACCCCGCTGCCGGCGGACGTGCGCCCGCCCCTGGCAGCCGTCGGCGCGGTACTCGCCTCACCGCTGGTCGCCGCGGACCCGATGCCGCGGGGGCCGGTGTCGGCGATGGACGGTTACGCGCTGGCCGGGCCCGGCCCGTGGCGACTGACCGGCGCCGCCCGCCGCGCCGGGGACGGCTCGTCGGCGACGCTGACCCCCGGCACGGCGGCGCCCATCGCGACCGGCGCCCTGGCCCCCGCCGGCTGCGATCGCGTGCTGCGGCACGAACTGGTGACGGTGACCCCGGCCCGCACCGGCCCCCCGGTGGTCACCGCACTGCCGGGGGGCGACGGGGTGAACGACCTCCGCCCCGTCGGCGAGGACTGGCCGGTCGGTCACGAACTGGCCCCGGCGGGGGCGGTGCTCGACGCGGCGCTGGCCTCCGCGGCCCTGTCCGCGGGGGTGACGGCCGCTCGGGTCCGGGGGCCTGTACGCGCGGCGGTGGTCACGACCGGTGACGAGGTCCTGCCCGCCGACACGCCCGCGCCGCTTCCGCCGGGCCGGATCCGCGACACGGTCGGCCCGCTGCTCGGCGGGGTCCTGGCGCGGGCGGGGTTCGCCGGCGTCGGCCCGCCCGGTCACTGCGCGGACACCCCGGACGCGGTCGACGCGCTGCTCGGCGGCGGCCCCGGGTCCGCGGACGCGGCGGCCGGCGACGTGGTGGTGCTGGTGGGCGCCACCGGCCGCGGCGTGGCCGATCTGCTGCGCCCGGCCCTGGCGCGCGCGGGCGCGCGGATCGTCCTCGACGGGGTCCGTGTCCGCCCGGGAGGGTCGCAACTCGTGGCCGTCCTCGCCGACGGGCGCATCCTGCTGGGGCTACCGGGTAATCCGCTGGCGGCGGTGTCCGCGGCGGCGACCACGGGCCGGGCGCTGGTCGACGCCCTCACCGGACGCCAGCGCACACCGATGCTGGGGCGCGTCCACGGACTGGCCGACCTGGCCACCCCGGGCCGCTCGCGGATCCTGCCCGCCCGACCGGACGGCGCCGGCGGCTGGCACCTGGCCGGCCGCGTGCGCACCGCGCACCTGGCGGATCTGGCGGGCGCGCCCGCCCTGGCCGTGGTGCCCGAGGGCGGGGGCCCCGACGCCGACGCCGGGGCCGACGACCTCGTGGAGATCATCGACTGGATCTGACCGGCCCGCGGCGGGGCGTTCCCGCAGGTCGGAGGGCGGCCCCAAATGACCAGTTCAGAAGGTATTTGAGATCACCGGCATCAAATGCGCCCGGCCAGCTCGCAATATGGCACGCTCGGCGTTGTGCAGCTGTCCCGGTCCTCCGATCTCGCGCTCCGCGCTCTCATGCGCCTCGCCGTCGCCGATGAGCGCGGCGACCGCATGACCGCCGCGGCGATCGCGGAGTCGGTGAACGCCTCGACCTCCCACGTGGCCAAGATCGTCTCCCGGCTCGTCGACCTGGGCCTCGCCGAGTCCCGGCGCGGCCGGGGCGGGGGGCTCGTCATCACCGAGGCGGGCCGACACGAGTCGGTCGGGTCATTGCTGCGCGAACTGGAGGGCCCCGGCGAGGTCGTCCAGTGCGAGGGTCCGACGCCCTGCCCGCTCGCGGGCAACTGCGGTCTGCGACGAGCCCTCGTCGACGCTCGCGAGGCGTTCTTCACCGCCCTCGACCCCCTCACCGTCGAGGGCATCGTCCGGGCACCCACCCGGCAGGTGTCCCTCAGCCTCGCCACCGCCCCACGGCCGGACCCCGGCCCGGGGTCCTGACCACCCGCATCACCCCCCACCCCGCATCACCCCCACCCCGCAGTCCGGCCCCCACGGTGCCCGGGCCACCCCGTCACGCCCCGAGAAGGAGATCCCCCATGACCACGTCGCTCACCACCCTGGAGTCGATCCTCGCGCACCCCCGCGAGCTGTCCGAGGAACACGCCACCGTCATCCGCGCGACCCTGCCGGTCATCGGCGCCCACATCGACGAGATCACGCCCGTCTTCTACCGGACGATGTTCGCCGACAACCCCGAGCTCCTCCGCGACACCTTCAACCGCGGCAACCAGAAGCTGGGCGCCCAACAGCGCGCGCTCGCGGCGTCGATCGCGACCTTCGCCACCCTGCTGGTGGACGGCCGGAGCCCGGTCGACATGCTCTCCCGGATCGGGCACAAGCACGCGAGCCTCGGCATCACCCCCGACCAGTACCAGGTGGTCCACGACTACCTCTTCGGCGCGATCGTGGAGGTCCTGGGCGAGGCGATCACCCCGGAGGTCGCGGCGGCGTGGGACGAGGTCTACTGGATCATGGCCGCCGTCCTGGTGGACTTCGAGAAGGCCCTCTACGCCGAGGCGCAGGTGGAACCGGGGGACGTCTTCCGCACCGCCACCGTGATCTCCCGGGAGGACGTGACGGACTCGGTCACCGTGATCACCCTCGGTGGTCCGGACGGCGAGCCGCTGCCCGACTTCCGTCCGGGCCAGTACACCTCCGTCGGCGTGGTCCTGCCCGACGGCGCGCGCCAGCTGCGTCAGTACTCCCTGTCGACGGCACCGGGCGACGGCACGTGGCGCATCGGCGTCCGCCGGGTCGACGCCGAGGTCCGGGGCGGGCTCGGCTGCCCCGCCGGCGAGGTCTCGGGCTGGCTGCACGCCCACGCCGAGGTCGGCACCACGATCCAGGTCACCCTCCCGTTCGGCGACCTCGTCCTGGACGCCGCCGGGATCGGCCGGGACCAGGACGCCGCGCCCGTGGTCCTCTGCTCGGCCGGGATCGGCATCACCCCGATGCTCGGGATGGTCGCCCACCTGTCGGCGACGGAGGACACCCGTCGCGTGCTCGTCCTGCACGCCGACCGCTCGCCGGCCGACCACGTCCTCGCCGAGGAGGTCGCGGGCGAGTCCTCGCTGCTCGCCGACGCCGAGGTCCACACCTGGTACGAGCAGGGGGCGGACACCGTCGCCGGCCCGGGCGCGGTCCACCGGGGATTCATGGACCTGGCGACCGTCGAACTCCCCGAGGGGGCGCACGTCTTCCTCTGCGGGTCGACCGGGTTCCTCCAGTCACTGCGCCCGCAGTTCCTCGAGGCCGGCGTGCCCGCCGAGCGGCTCCACGCGGAGCTGTTCGCCCCGAACGACTGGCTGGTGTAGTCCCGCCGGCGTGGGCCCGGATGGCCTCCGTCCGGGCCCACGCGCAGCCCCGAAAGGCGCGTCGCGGAGTGTATTTGACCTATAACAACTCGTGGGCGTGTGGACGAACTCGCGGACGCTCGCCGCGATCTGGCAGACACTCGGGGTCCGGGCGGTTCCCCCTCGAACTGGCCCGGCGCAGCGAGACAAAACACAGATCCGACGCAGCGAGAGCCGACGCGAAAGGACCCATGGTGTCCTCAGCACCAGATTCCGCGACCCGCGATGCGGGGCCCCCTGTCGTCCCCGACCCGGGGAAAGCGAACCTCGCACTGGCCCTGTGCTTCTCGGGATTCCTTCTCACCTTCTGGGCCTGGGCCCTGATGGGACCGCTGGGCGCGACATACAAGGACCAGTTGGGACTGACGTCGTTCCAACAATCGCTCGTCGTGGCGTTGCCGGTCGTGGTCGGGTCACTCGGCCGGATCCCCGTCGGTGCGCTCACCGACCGCCTCGGCGGCCGCACGATGTTCCCGCTGATCGCCGCGCTGACGATCCTCCCCACGCTGTTCGTCGGGTTCGTCGACAACAGCCTGACCGTCCTGCTCATCGGCGGTTTCTTCCTGGGCATCGGCGGCACCTCGTTCGCCGTCGGCGTCCCCACCGTCAACTCCTGGTTCCCGCCGAACCGGCGCGGCACGGCGATCGGCATCTTCGGCGCCGGCATGGGCGGCACGGCCATCGCCGCGTTCACGACCCTGCGGCTCCGCGAGGCGTTCGGCGACCAGGCGCCGTTCGTCCTGGTCGCGATCCTGCTGGCCGTGTACGCGGTCGTCGCCCGGATGCTCCTGAAGAACTCGCCGACCTGGACGCCCGCCCAGGGAAACTGGGTGGTCAAGGCGGCCAGGACCCTCGCCCGTCCCGTCACCCTCAAACTGGCCTGGCTCTACGCGATGGGCTTCGGCGGGTTCGTGGCGTTCTCCGTCTATCTGCCCACGTACCTGCACAACTTCTACGAGTTGGAGACGGAGGACGCGGCCCTGCGGACCGCCGTGTTCGTGGTGATCGCGGTGGCCTGCCGACCCCTCGGCGGCGCGCTGGCCGACAGGTTCCCCGGCGCCTGGGTGCTCATCGTGAGCTACACCGTCACCGGGTTGATGGCCGCCGCCGCGACGGAGCGCATGCCGCTCGTCAGCGCGGATGCCGGCACCTTCTACCCCGTCGGGACGGCGGTCTTCCTGTTCATGGCCGCGTCTCTGGGCACCGCCTCCGGCGCGGTGTTCGCCCTGGTGGCCGAACTGGTCGAGCCCACCGCGGTCGGGTCGGTCACCGGCATCGTCGGTGCCGTCGGCGGTCTCGGCGGCTTCGTCCCGCCGCTGTTGCTCGGCTACTTCTGGACCGCCCACGGCAACTACCGCGTCGGGCTGCTCCTGCTCTTCGTCCTCTCGATCGCCACCGCCGCCCTCACCTGGCTGTGGTTCCTCCGTACCCGTCGCAGTGAGCCCGCCGCCACGGAAAGGACCCCGGCATGACCAGCATCGACTCCCCCCGCCCCGCCTCGCCGACGCCGGAGGGCCGCGGCACCGGGTCCGCTCGAATGGACGGCCCCGCCTCCGATGCCCTGCTGCGGGCCGGCCGGTTCTTCCGCCGCGGGCAGGCGTCCGACGACCTGCGGACCGTCACGCACTCCGGCGGGCGGGAGTCGGACGTGTTCTACCGCGACCGCTGGAGTCACGACAAGGTGGTCCGCTCCACGCACGGCGTCAACTGCACGGGCTCGTGCTCGTGGAAGGTGTACGTCAAGGAGGGAATCATCACCTGGGAGTCGCAGCAGACCGACTACCCGGACATCGGCGACGACATGCCCGGCTACGAGCCGCGCGGCTGCCCGCGCGGCGCCGCCTTCTCCTGGTACACCTACTCCCCCACCCGCGTGCGCTACCCCTACATCCGTGGCCGGTTGATGGAGCTGTGGCGCGCGGCCCGCGCGGAGCACTCCGACCCGGTGGACGCGTGGGCCTCGATCGTCGAGGACCACGAGAAGACCGCCTACTACAAGCGGGCCCGCGGCCACGGCGGACTGGTGCGCTGCCGGTGGGAGGACGCGATGGAGATCGCCGCCGCCGCCCACGTCTACACGGCCACAACCTCCGGCCCGGACCGGGTCGCCGGGTTCTCGCCCATCCCGGCGATGTCCATGGCCTCGTTCGGCGCCGGCTCCCGCTTCATCGAGTTGTTCGGCGGCTCCATGCTGTCGTTCTACGACTGGTACGCGGACCTGCCCGTGGCCTCACCGCAGGTGTTCGGCGACCAGACCGACGTCCCCGAGTCCGCGGACTGGTTCAACTCGTCCTACCTCATCATGTGGGGCTCCAACGTCCCCGTCACCCGCACCCCGGACGCCCACTTCATGACCGAGGCCCGCTACCGGGGCCAGAAGGTGGTGGTGGTCTCCCCCGACTACGCGGACAACACCAAGTTCGCCGACGAGTGGATGCACCCGCACCCCGGCACCGACGGCGCCCTCGCGATGGCGATGGTGCACGTCGTCCTCACCGAGTTCTACGCCCGCCGGTCCACGCCGGAGTTCGAGTCGTACGCCAAGAAGTACACGGATCTGCCGTTCCTCATCACCCTGCGCACGCGCGGGGACGGGTCGGTGGTCCCGCACAAGTTCGTCACGGCGGACATGCTCGCCGACGGCGTGCTCGAAGCGGCCCCGGGTGAGAACGCCGCGAACAAGACCGTCCTCATGGACGCCGTGACCGGGCGCCCGGTGGTGCCGAACGGCACCCTGGGCGACCGGTTCGGCGAGCAGGGCGCCGGGAACTGGAACCTCGACCTGGGTGACATCGACCCCGCGTTGAGCCTGCTCGACACCCTGGAGGGCACCGCCGAGATCGTCCTGCCGCGCTTCGACACCGTGCGTGGCGACGCCGGGACCATCACCCGCGGGGTGCCCTACCGGACGGTGAGGGGTGACGACGGCGAGGACCTGCGCGTCACCACCGTCCTGGACCTGATGATGGCGCAGTTCGGCGTGGCCCGCCAGGGCCTGCCGGGCAGCTGGCCGAGCGGTTACGACGACCTCGAGCCCTACACCCCGGCATGGCAGGAGCAGCACACCGGCGTGCCGGCCGCCCAGGCCGAACGGATCGGTCGCGAGTTCGCCCGCAACGCCCTCGAGTCCGGCGGCCGGTCCATGATCCTCATGGGCGCCGGCACCAATCACTGGTTCCACTCCGACGTCATCTACCGGGCCTTCCTGGCGCTGACCATCCTCACCGGGACGCAGGGTGTCAACGGTGGCGGCTGGGCCCACTACGTCGGGCAGGAGAAGGTCCGGCCGCTGACCGGGTTCCAGCAGGTGGGAATGGGCCTGGACTGGTCACGCCCGCCCCGGCAGATGATCGCCACCGCCTTCTTCTACCTGCACACCGGGCAGTGGAAGTACGACTCCTACGGGGCCGACGTCCTGACCGCCGCCACCGGCGAGAATCGCTTCGCCGGCCTGAGCACCCCGGACCTCGTCGCGATGTCGGCCCGGCTGGGCTGGATGCCGTCCTACCCGACCTTCGACGCCAACCCGCTGGACCTGGGCGCGGAGGCCGCCGACGCCGGGGTGCCGGCGGCCGATCACGTGGTGGGCCGGATCAAGGACGGGTCACTGCGGTTCGCGGCCGAGGACCCGGACGGCCCCGGCAACGCGCCCAAGGTGCTCACCGTGTGGCGCTCCAACCTGCTCGGGTCGTCGGCCAAGGGTGACGAGTACTTCCTCCAGCACCTGCTGGGCACCGACTCGTCACTGCGCGCCGACCAGGCGCCGGAGGGCCACCGCGGGCGGGACATGGTGTGGCGGGAGGACGCCGAGGACGGCAAGTTGGACCTGCTCACCACGCTCGACTTCCGGATGACGTCCACGACCCTGTTCTCCGACCTGGTGTTCCCCGCGGCCACCTGGTACGAGAAGCACGACCTGTCGTCGACGGACATGCACCCCTTCGTGCACTCGTTCAACGCCGCCATCAACCCGCCGTGGGAGACCAAGACGGACTTCGAGACGTTCCGCCTCCTCGCCGAGAAGGTCTCCGAGCTCAGCCACGGTCACCTCGACATCCGGACCGATGTGGTGGCGACGCCCCTGGGGCACGACACCCCGGACGCGCTCGCCAACCCGGGCGGCACGGTCTCGGACTGGAAGGACGGCTCGTGTGAGCCCGTCCCGGGGAAGAACTTCCCCAAGATCACTGCGGTCGAGCGCGACTACCGCCTACTCGGGGAGAAGTTCGGGTCGCTCGGCCCGCTCGCGGAGAAGGTCGGCATGCCCGTCAAGGGACTCATGCTCAAACCCGACAAGGAGATCGGGGTCCTGCTCAAGGCCAACGGCGAGACCCGCAAGGGCGTCGGGAAGGGTCGACCGCGGCTCGACACCGACATCCGGATGTGCGAGGCGATCCTCACCCTGTCCGGGACGACCAACGGACGGCTGGCGACGCAGGGGTTCGAGCAGCTCGAGGCCCGGACCGGCCGCGAGCTGGCGGACCTGTCGCGGGGCGAGGAGGGCAAGCGCATCACCTTCGCGGACACCCAGTCCCGGCCCCAGCCGGTCATCACGTCCCCCGAGTGGTCGGGGTCCGAGCACGGCGGCCGGCGGTACAGCGCGTTCGTCATCAACGTCGAGCGGCTCAAGCCGTGGCACACGCTCACCGGGCGGATGCAGTTCTTCATGGACCACGACTGGATGGCCGAGATGGGCGAGCAACTGCCGGTGTACCGGCCGCCGCTCAACATGCACCAGCTCTACGGCGAGCCCGTCCTCGGCTCGGATGACGGGTCCGGCGGCGCGGCGCTGACCGTCCGCTACCTCACCCCGCACAACAAGTGGTCGATCCACTCGGAGTACCAGGACAACCTCCTCATGCTCAGCCTGTCCCGCGGCGGGCCGACCATCTGGATCAGCAAGGAGGACGCCGAGCTCATCGGCGTCGTGGACAACGACTGGATCGAGGCGGTCAACCGCAACGGCGTCGTCGTCGCCCGCGCCATCGTCTCCCACCGCATGCCGGCCGGAACGGTCTACATGCACCACGCGCAGGACCGCGTGGTCGACGTGCCGATCGCGGAGGCGTCGGGCAAGCGCGGCGGTATCCACAACTCGGCAACCCGCATCCTGATCAAACCGAGCCATCTCATCGGCGGGTACGCGCACTTCAGTTACGCGTTCAACTACATCGGCCCCACCGGAAACCAACGTGACGAGGTGACGGTCATCCGCCGTCGCTCCCAGGAGGTGCAGTACTGATGCGCGTCATGGCCCAGATGTCCATGGTGATGAACCTGGACAAGTGCATCGGCTGCCACACCTGCTCGGTGACCTGCAAGCAGGCGTGGACCAACCGGTCCGGCACCGAGTACATGTGGTGGAACAACGTCGAGACCCGACCCGGGCAGGGGTATCCCCGGACGTACGAGGACCAGGAGCGGTGGAAGGGCGGCTGGGAACTCGGCAAGAACGGCCAGCTCAGGCTCAAGGCCGGCGGGCGGATGAAGAAGCTGCTCCAGATCTTCTCCAGCCCCACGATGCCGTCGATCGACGACTACTACGAGCCGTGGACGTACGACTACGACACGCTCGTGTCCTCGCCCCTGCAGGAGCACACGCCGGTAGCCCGGCCGTACTCGCTCATCAGCGGCAAGCCGATGAAGATCTCGTGGTCCGCCAACTGGGACGACGACCTGGGCGGTTCCCCCACCCACCTGAAGGACGACCCGATCCTGGCCAAGGTGAGCGAGGAGATCAAGGCGGAGTTCTCCGAGACCTTCATGTTCTACCTGCCGCGCATCTGCGAGCACTGCCTCAACCCGTCGTGCGTGTCCTCGTGCCCGTCGGGCGCGATGTACAAGCGGGTCGAGGACGGCATCGTCCTGGTGGACCAGGACCGCTGCCGCGGCTGGCGCCAGTGCGTGACCGGCTGCCCGTACAAGAAGGTGTACTTCAACCACCGCACGGGCAAGGCCGAGAAATGTACGTTCTGCTTCCCCCGCGTCGAGGTGGGCATCCCCACCGTGTGCTCGGAGACGTGCGTGGGACGCCTGCGGTACATCGGACTCATCCTCTACGACGCCGACAGGGTGCTCGAGGCGGCCTCCGAGCCGGACGAGCACAAGCTGCTCGCCGCGCAGCGCTCGTGTTTCCTCGACCCGAACGATCCCGAGGTGGTCGCCGCGGCCCGCGAGGCCGGCATCCCGGACGACTGGGTCGAGGGCGCCCAGCGGTCGCCGATCTGGCAGCTCATCTCCCGGTTCGAGGTGGCCCTGCCGCTGCATCCGGAGTACCGCACCATGCCGATGGTCTGGTACGTCCCGCCGCTGTCGCCCATCGTCGACCGGGTCGCCGCGGACGGTGGTGACGGCGAGGACGCCGACACCCTCTTCGGCGCCATCGACACCATGCGCATTCCCATGGAGTACCTCGCGGAGCTGTTCACCGCGGGTGACGTGGACGCCATCCAGGTGGTGCTCAACCGGCTGGCCGCGATGCGCACCTACATGCGTGACATCAACCTCGGTCGCGAACCCCGCGCGGAGATCTGCGACGCCGTCGGGATGACCGAGGAGGACGTCTACGACATGTACCGACTCCTGGCCCTGGCCCACTACGACGAGCGCTACGTGATCCCCACCGCCCACCAGGAACAGGCCCACTCGCTGGAGGAACTGGCCACCGAGTGCAGCCTGGACTACGAGGGCGGGCCCGGGATGATGGGCGAGTCCGGGCCGTTCGGCGAGGGCTCGGGTGACCAGGCCCTGCCGATCGCCGTCGAGAGCTTCCACGCCCTCAAACAGCGGCAGACCTCGGACACCATCGCCTCCCCGGGCGACAAGTCGAGGAGGGTCAACCTCCTCAACTGGGACGGTCTCGGCACGGGCGGCCTGTTCCCCGGAAGCAAGGACTGACGCGATGGGTGCACAATTCCTGGCCGGAACCGACTTCGGGAGCGACCTGTTCGCGCGGGTGCGTCGGGCGGTGGGCCCCGGCAGCGGGCCGGCGGTGGGCCGCGGCGCGCCCGGCGACCCCGCGCTCTACCAGGCCGTCTCACTGCTGATCGACTACCCGACCGCCGAGCTGATCGACCGGCTCCCGCTCGTCCGCGAACTGGCCGAAGAGCGGGGCGCCGTCGCGCGGCCACTGCTGGGTCTGGTCGACCATCTGGAGTCGACCCCCCTCGACGAGCTGCAGTCGGAGTACGTCGAGACGTTCGACATGCGGCGCCGCTGCTGCCTCTACCTGACCTACTACCGGTACGGGGACACCCGCAAGCGCGGCACCGCACTCGTCGACTTCATCGAGACGTACAAGGCGGCCGGTGCCGAACTCGGGGCCGGGGAGCTCCCCGACCACCTCGGCGTGGTCCTCGAGTTCGGTGCGCAGTGCGATCTCGACGGCTGCCGTGCGCTGCTCGTCCAGCACCGCGCCGGTCTCGAGTTGCTGCGGATCTCGTTGGCTGACCGCGGCTCGCCCTGGACCGGCGCGCTGGAGACCGTCTCGGCCACCCTCCCGGCTATCGGCGGGCACGACCGCGACGCCGTCAGCAGACTCGTCGCCCAGGGGCCTCCCGACGAGGAAGTCGGCCTGGAGGCGTTCACCTCCTCGTCCTACCTGGAAAGCGGGGCCCGGCCATGATCGGAACGACTGCAGCCGAGGTGACGATCCCGGACATCTTCCTCTGGGTGATCCTGCCGTACGTGTGCCTGGCGATCTTCGTCGTGGGCCACTGGTGGCGGTACCGCTACGACAAGTTCGGGTGGACCACCCGTTCCAGTCAGCTCTACGAGTCGCGCCTGCTCCGCTGGGGCAGCCCCCTGTTCCACTTCGGCATCCTCTTCGTGGTCGGCGGCCACATCATCGGCCTGGTCATCCCGAAGTCGTGGACCGAGGCCGTGGGCATCAGCAACGACGCCTACCACTGGATCGCGGTGATCACCGGGGCGATCGCCGGCTTCTGCACCGTGGTCGGACTCGTGATCCTCATCTACCGTCGCCGCACGGTCGGGCCGGTCTTCTCCGCCACGACCGTCAACGACAAGGTCATGTACGTCTTCCTGGCCGCGACGATCTTCCTGGGCATGGCCAACACCATCGTCGGCAACATCCTCAGCCACTACGACTACCGCGAGGAGCTGTCGGTGTGGTTCCGAGGCATCTTCTGGTTCCAGCCCGATCCGGCACTGATGCTGTCCGCGCCCATGTCGTTCAAGCTGCACGCGATCGTGGCGTTCCTGCTGTTCGCCATCTGGCCGTTCACCCGCCTGGTCCACGTGTTCTCCGCGCCGATCGGCTACCTGTGGCGTCCCTACGTCGTGTACCGGTCGCGTCCGGCAGGCCAGTTCGGCAACCGCCCGTACCGCCGGGGCTGGATGCGCGAGGACGTCGGCGACGTGAGCCGCGAGATCGGCGCCGGGCGGGCCCGGTCCGGATCGAGCCGCGTACCACGTCACTGAGGTGACCCGGTCACGCAGCCTCCCGACGCCCGCGCGACTGTCTCCGGGGTACTTCGCCATGGTCATGGCGACGGGGATCGTCGCCGTGGGAGCCGGGCAGCGGGGCTGGGAGACGGTGTCCGTGATCCTGATCGTGCTCACCGCGATCGAGTACGGGATCCTCGTGCTCCTCACCCTGTGGCGGCTGATCGCCTTCCGCGCCGAGGTCGTCGCCGACCTGCATGACTCCCGCACCGCGTTCCTCTTCTTCACGTTCGTCGCGGGGACGAACGTTCTCGCGGTGGCGCTCGCGGGGCGGCACCTGCTCGTGGCGTCCGTGGCGCTCCTCTGCGTCGGCGCGGCCGTCTGGATCGTGCTCGGCTACACGGTCCCCTGGATCGCGGTCCTGTCCCGCGACGAGCGCCCCGTGGTCGCGGAGGCCAACGGCACCTGGTTCATCTGGGTCGTCGCCAGCCAGTCGGTGGCCGTCGCCGCGGCGACCCTGGAGCCCCACTTCGAGTCGGCCCGCGACGCCCTCGCGATCGTGGCCGTGGCGTCCTGGTCGGTCGGCGTCGTCCTCTACGTGGCGTGCGCGGTGTTCGTCTCGCTCCGGCTCATGCTCTACCCGCTGGATCCGCGGGAGCTCGATCCCCCGTACTGGGTCTCGATGGGGGCGGTGGCGATCACCGTCGTCGCCGGCGCACGGATCGTGGAGATGGCCAGCGCCCCGATGGTCGACGCCGTGCGAGGACTCGTCGCGGGCCTGGTCGTGGTGTTCTGGTGCTTCGCCACCTGGCTCATCCCGGCCCTGGTGGCGGTGGGGGTGTGGCGTCACGGGATCAAGAGGGTGCCGTTCCGATTCGAACCCACCTGGTGGTCGATCGTCTTCCCACTCGGCATGTACGCCGTCGCGGGGATGTACCTCGGGCGGGCCGACGACCTGCCGATCGTCGCCTGGATCGGCGAGACGTGGATGTGGGTCGCGGTCGCGGCCTGGCTCATCGCGCTCGTCGGCATGATCCGATCCAGACTCCCGCGGGTCACGCGGGTCCCGACATGACGGGCCGGAGTGGCGGTGCCGAACCCGCCCCGCCGTCAGGGGCGGGACGGGTCGAACCGTCAGCGCCGGCGGTTGCGCATCTTCTCCGCGAACTCGCGGGCCTTGCGCTGGTTCTCGGGCTTCGAGGCCTCGCGCTTGACCACCTGTACGGCCTTGAGCGCGATCCCGCTCCTCAGTGCATTGCGTAGGAATGCCATCGTGTACCTCCATGTCCGGGGGCGCCAGTCTAGAGTCGGTGGGCCCCTACCGCGACCGGCCGAGAGTGGAGTCCGAGGAGTACGGATATGAGAAGTGACGGCGACGCCCTGTGGCGCATCCTGTCGACCCGCCGCGACCATCGTCACTTCCACCCGACACCGGTCGCGCGGGAGACCATCGAGCGACTGCTCGAGGTCTTCGCGGTCGCGCCGAGTGTCGGACTGAGCCAGCCGTGGCACGTCACGGTGGTCGAGGACCGCGCCGTACGGGAATCCATCCACTCCGGCTTCCGCGCGGTCCGCGCCGCCGAGGCCGAACGGTTCGGCGGCGAACGCCGCGAACTGTACGACTCGCTCCGCCTGGAGGGCATCCTCCAGGCGCCCGTGGGCCTGGTGGTCAGCCATGTGCCGCCGCCGGGTCCGATCCTCGGGACCACCAGCGTCCCGGCGGCGACCGAGTACAGCGTGGTCGCCGCGATCACCCTGTTGTGGCTGGCGGTGACGGCGGAAGGCCTCGGTATGGGATGGGTGAGTCTCGTGGAACCCGGCCATCTCTCCGACAGCGTGCGGCTTCCGCCGGGCGCACGCCCTCTGGCCTACCTGTGCCTCGGGCACCCTGCCCTGGAGCTGGACGAACCACTGTTGCAGACCGTCGGGTGGGGACGTCGTTCCCCGCTGTCCGTCGACTGGGTCTGACCACGCCGGGGGACCGGGGTCAGGCCCGCTCGACCCCGACCTCGATGACGGTCCCCCACGGGTCGTCGAATCGCAGGACCGCGCCGTCGTGACGTGTCTCGATCCGGTGGTCGGCCAGTCGCTCCCGCAGTGCGTCGACATCGTCCGCGGTGGGCAGCTCGATGTTCACCAGGCCCAGGCCCAGGGCCGCCGCGCGCGGGCCGGCGCCGGCCGTGCCCCAGGTGTTGACCGCGATGTGATGGTGGTACCCGCCGGCGGCGATGAACAGTGCGGAGCCGACGTCGCTCATCACCTCGAAGCCGAGGGCGTCGACGTAGAAGTCGCGGGCCGTCCCGATGTCGCCGACCTGGAGGTGGACGTGTCCCAGCGTCGCGGACGCCCCGATCGACGAACCCGCGACCGGCGGGGTGAGGTGCGTGCGCAGGAAGGCGTTGGGGTCCAGCGGGTTGGTGGCCACCTTCAGCAACCCGTGGGGCTCGGTGGCCCAGGTGTCGCGGGGCCGGTCGGTGTACAGCTCGACACCGTTGCCCTCGGGGTCGTCGAAGTAGAACGCCTGACTGTAGAGGTGATCGGCGCTGCCGGTGAAGGATCTCGGCGCATGCCGGGCGACCGAGGCGACGGCCGCGGCCAGCGACGGCTCGTCGTCGAACAGCACCGCGGTGTGGAACAGTCCGGCCTGCCCCTGCCCGCGCGGCGGCAGCTCGGGCATGCGGCGCATCCGCACGATCGGTCGACCCGCCCGGCCGAGCACGGCGGTCTCGCCGGCCTGCTCGAGCACGTCCAGGGCCACGCCGTCGGCGTAGAACGCGATCATCGAGTCCAGGTCCCGGACCAGGAGTTCGACCGCACCCATGCGCGTGTCGGCCGCGAGCAGGTCGTCGGCCGGGCGCTCGGCCAGGCTGCGGGGATCGGGGTTCTGGACGTAGACGGGCATGGTGCCCTCCTTGCTCTCGGCATCGCGGTTGCGTGATGTGTCATCTATATCAACCGGCCCACCCGCTCGCCTATTCCGTGATGCGTCACCCACCCCCGCGGGACCGCCGGCCGGGGCGCCTACTCCGCGGCGTCTACTCCGTGACGTCGAGGAAGCCCGCCGCGCCCTTCTCGGCGTCGGCGAACGAGTGGTCCACGAACGTGTAGCGCCCGGGCTCGACGAAGGTCATCTCCACGAACCCGCCCTGCGACGGGGCCAGGTCGAGCGCCTGTGCGCCCCCGTTCCCACTGCCGAAGGCGTCCCGCCCGTCCCGCAGCAGGTAGGCGCCCTCCTTGTACACGGTGTCGAACTGTGAGCCCACCACGTGGAAGCTCGTCCCGTCACTCGGTCCGGCCGCCACCACCCACACGCGCACGGTCTCGCCGACCCGGGCGGTCAGCGGGTCCCGCCGGTACTGGGTCGCGTGCCCGTTGAACATCACCAGGTCGGGCTGCCCGGCCGCGATCTTGCCGGAGTCGAACGGCTCGTCCTCGGCACCGAGGTACGACTCGGACTGGACCAGGGCGTACTCGCGGTCCACCTCGGTCAGGCCCGGCGGGTCCACGATGAGCGCGCCGAACATCCCCGCGGCGACGTGGCCGCTCATGGGCGCGGTCGCACAGTGGTAGAGCCAGGCGCCGGCCCGAGTCACGGTGAACCGGTACTCCAGCTCCTCGCCCGGCGGGATCGTCCGCATCACCTCGTCGGGACCGACGTCGCCGGCGTGGAAATCGATCGAGTGTCCGATGCTCCCCTCGTTGCGGAGGGTGACGATGAACGTGTCACCCACCGTGCCGCGGAGGGTCGGGGCCGGCAGCCCGCCGTTGTAGGTCCACACGGGCCGCACCACCCCGGGCGCGAGTTCGTCGGTGGTCTCCTCGACCGTGAGGGTGATCCGGTGTTCGCGGCCCGTCGGGGCGGGCGCGAGGGCCGGGTCGCGGGTCACGAACTCGTCGGAGGGCGGGGCCAGCACATCGATCGCCTCGGCGGGGGCGATGCCCGCGGCGCCCCCGGCCCCACCATGGGCGTCGTCCCCGGCGGCGGGATCACCGCCCTCGACCCGGACCTGGAAGGTCATGCCCATCGCTCTGTGCCCGGCGATCGTGCACCATCCCTCGAGGGAACGCCCGACCACGCCGGCGTCCACCGTGGCGGTTCCGCCCGGGTCGATCCTGCCCGAGCCGGCCCCGTTGGTCAGGTACAGGTCGTGCACCGTCGTGTCGTCGTCGTTCGTCAGTTCGATCACCAGCCGGTCGCCGGCGGGGACCGTCACCGTGTTCGGTTCGAACCTCATCCCCACCGCCGTGACCTCCACGGTCGTCGTGCTCCCGGTCGGGGTGACCGACGCGGCCTGACCGGTGCGGCGGAGTGGCGAGGACGGGTCGGCGGCGAGCGCGGCCCCCGTGGCGAGGACCACCACCAGCGCGGCGGACAGCGCGCCGACCAGATTCCGCCGACGGCCGGGCGCGATCTCCGGCCGGGACGTGCCCGGGGTGACGCGGGCGGGCTTCTCGCCGGCCTCGCGGGCCGCGGCCGCGCCCCGGATGACGGCCAACTGCGCGCGGACGGCGCGGATCATCACCGGCAGGAACAGCGCGAACCCTCCGAACGCCAGCGTGGAGCCGACGACCCGGGTCCAACTGGTCCCACCGGGCACGAGGAAGACAACCAGGCCGGCGTTGACCAGGACGAGGCGGAAGGCGACCAGGCGGTTCATCTCCACCATCCCCGCCCGCACCGCCGCCGGACCACCCCGCATCACGGTGGGCATGAGGAAGCTCATCGCCCCGAAGAGGATCTGGGCGGCCGCACCGGCGAGCAGCGGGGTCGTCACCTGTCCCAGTTCGCCGATCCGGCCGGTCGCGACGAGCCACGTCGCCCACCCCAACGACACCGGCAACCACACCAGCCCACACGCGATACTCATCGAGGCGAACTCCCGCGGCGGCGCCGTGCGCGCGGTGCGGACGAGGTGGACCAGGTGCCACAGCACGGCCAGCAGGTACACGCCCAGTGCCGTGGCGGTCACCGGCGTCACGCCCGCGAGCGAGCCCGCCGCGGCCACCACCACCGCGACCGACATCACCCCCAGGGACCGGACCGCCGCCGCGTCCTGGCCGGCGGCCATGGGGGTGCGCAGTACCGTCGCCCAGAAGGTCACCAGGGTGGTCAGGACGGTGATCCCGACGAACCCCAGGACGTTGACCGCGAGGTGGAACGCGTGCAGGCGGACGGCCCACTCCCCCGGGACGCCGACCCCCATGAAGGCACCGGCCACCGCCCCGGCGGGCAGGAACGCGGCCGCCACGGCGTAGTACCGGACGATCGGCCGGAACCGGGTCGGTGCCGCCGCCCGCAGCTGACCGACCAGGTCCACGACGTACCAGGCCACCGCGCCGCCCACGACCGTGGCGCCGGTGACGATCGGGATCGGCCACGACCCGATCATGCCCACGACCAGGACCACGATCCCGGCGTTGAGCAGCATGATCCTGCGCACCTGGAGCGCGCGTGACGCCTCCGGGGGTCGCCGGTGCAGCAGGGTCTCGGTGAAGTGCTGGCCCCACACGAGGATCGAGTTGGTGAGCAGGCCGAGGGTGAAGACGTGGATGATCGTCCACGTCGCGGCGGGCACCCACCGGTGGACCACACCCAGCAGCACGAGGGCGATCATCCACAGCTGCACGGGCCGGGTCGCCCGGCGGTGCCACGACCCCTTCCGCCGGGACGGGGTCCGGGGCGCCGCGGTGTCCATACCGCCGAGTCTAGGTCCGCCCCCCGACCGCGCAGACGCCTACTGCGGCAGCGGGGCCAGCCCGGCGATCTCGAGGGCGCGACGGCCGCGGTCCGACGTCACCAACTCGAGGAACTCGCTCGCGGCCGCGCGCTCGGCCTCGGCGTCGGGGCCGTCCTCGGCACCCGGGATCCTGGCCACCGTGTACCGCGTCGTGCCGGCGTCCTGCGCCAGCTCCCTGTCGCGCTGGTCGACCTCGGCCAGCGCCACCCAGCCGTGGGACGCGGCGACATCGGTGCGGTAGACGATGCCCACGTCGAGTTCATGGTCCGCCAGGCGGGCCGCGAGCGCGCGCGAACTCGGATCACGGGGGACCCCCGGCGGGGTGGCCACGCCCGCCACGGCCAACAGCGACTCCGCCGCGCGACCGCAGGGGACGTCCAGCTCGCACAGCCCCACCCGCAGGTCGGGCCGTTCCAGGTCGCGGAGGCCGGTGACCTGGCGCGGGTTTCCGGACGGGACCGCGACGACGACGTGGTTGCGCGCGAACACCACCGGTTCGACCGCCACTCCCGTATCGACGAGCCACCGCATGGAGCCCTCGTCCGCGGAGGCGAACACGTTGATGTCGTCGCGGGCGGGTATCCCCTCGGCGATCGTGTCGGAGCGGCCCAGTTCCAGGCTCACCCGGACCCCGGGGTGCTCGTCCTCGAAGACGTCGATCATCTCGGTGAACGCCTCGGACAGGGACGGCGAGGCGGCGACCCCGAGGGTCATGACGCGGGAGTCGGGCTCCGGCTCGGCGCACGCGACGGTTCCCGAGCACGCCAGGACGAGAGCGAACGCGCTGACAGCCCGGCCCCGGTTCACCGATCAGCCTCCGGCGAAGGGAGGCAGCACGTCCACCTCGGAGACGCCGTCGATAGAGGCGTGGGGGTCGCGGGTCGTCTCCTCACCCACGAGGAACGACGACACCGTCACGATGCTGGCCAGCGGCTCACCGTGTCGCTCGCAGACCTCCCGCGCCAACTCCCCGACGGTCGTGGCCTGTGTGTGCAGCCGTTCGCGGGCGGTACCCGCGGCGTCCTCGGCGGCCGCGTAGTACCCCACGGTGATCACTCTCGGTGTCCTGCTCACGACGTCAACCCTATCCTCCGGCACTGACACGTCAACCACCTATGGCGCCCATCGACCGTCGCGGCCTGTGGAAGGCGGTGCCGCCGATGCCGTGTCCCGCCTGCTTGCCCCACATCGCGCCGCGCCAGACCTCGGCGATCTCGTGGTCGGGCGCGCCCGACCTCAGCACCCCGAGGACGTCCGTCTCGTCGTCGCTGAACAGGCACGACCGCACGGTCCCCTCGGCGGTGAGGCGGGTCCGGTCGCAGGCGGCGCAGAAGTTGCGGGTGACGGTCGCGATCACCCCGACCGTCGCGGGAGCATCTCCCACGGTGCGTCCGGCGACCCGCCACATCTCGGCCGGCGCAGACGGGTCCTCGCGCCCGGCGGGAACGAGGTCGAAGCGGGTGCCGAGGGAGTCCAGTACGTCCTGCGCGGTCACCATCTCGGCGCGCGACCACGTGTTGTCGGCGTCGAGCGGCATCTCCTCGATGAAGCGCAGTTGCACGCCCTCCGCCAGGGCCCACTCCAGCAGGTCGGGCGCTCCGGGCAGGGTCGCCCGCAGGGGCACCGCGTTGACCTTCACCGGGTCCAGGCCGGCCTCGACCGCGGCCCGGACGCCCCGCAGGACGGACGGCAGCCGGTCCCGGCGGGTGAGTTGGGCGAACTCGAGGCGGTTGACGGTGTCCAGGGAGATGTTGATCCGGTCCAGACCGGCCTCGACCAGCGCGCCGACCCGGTGTTCGAGCCCCACGCCGTTGGAGGTCATCGCGATCGGCAGGTCGGGGCACTCGGCCCGCGTGCCGGCGATGATGCGCTCGAGGTCGGCCCGCATGAGGGGTTCGCCCCCGGTGAAGCGGACCTCGTGCACGCCCAGCTCGCGGTGCGCCAGGGCGACCAGCCGGATCACCTCGTCAGCGGTCATCCGCGC
This sequence comes from Dietzia sp. IBK-p2-15D, assembly GCF_057773105.1. Lineage (NCBI taxonomy): Bacteria > Bacillati > Actinomycetota > Actinomycetes > Mycobacteriales > Dietziaceae > Dietzia > Dietzia sp. IBK-p2-15D. Next base: position 65,096 of record NZ_JBYMTK010000014.1, on the reverse strand, counting down.
GGCGTCCGGGATGGGCGGCAGCCCTTCCTCGGGCATGCAGTAGGTGCAGCGCAGCGAGCACTTCTCGGTCAGCGAGACGCGGAGGTCGCGGGCGACGCGGCCGAAGGAGTCGACGAGCAGCGGGGTGGCGGGGCGCGTGGAGGGGCTGCGGGTGTCCGGTTCCGTCACGGCGCCCACCTCCCTCCGCGGTCGCGTGTCTCCGAGTGTAGGGGGCACCGTCAGGCGGCGCGCGACCCCCCGTCCGGTCACCTATCCGCTGTGTCCCCGTTCGCGGCGCGCCCCTGTGGGGTGGGGACGTCCGGGGCGGGGACGTCCGGGTTCGGCCCCAGCAGCGTGAGCTCGTGGATCTCGTCGCGCTCGGCCTGGTCGCGCAGCTGTGGCGCGATCGCCCGTCCCAGGTGGTAACCCAGGACCACCACGAGGGTGCCCAGCGCGATGCCGCCGAGCTGGAAGTCGTCGGTGATGAGCAGGGTCGTGTCGCCGACCGCGATCACCACACCCGCCGCCACCGGCACCAGGTTGAGCGGGTTGCCGAAGTCGACCCGGTTCTCCTTCCAGATCTTGGCGCCGAGCAGGCCGATCATGCCGTAGAGCACCACCGTGATGCCGCCGAGCACGCCGCCCGGGGTCGCGGAGATCACGGCCCCCAGCTTGGGGGAACACCCCAGCACGATCGCGGTCAGCGCGGCCACCACGTAGGCGGCCGTCGAGTACACCTTGGTCGCGGCCATCACGCCGATGTTCTCGGCGTACGTCGTCGTCGCCGATCCACCGAACGAGGTCGCCAGCACGGTTCCCGCGCCGTCCGCGGCGAGGGCCCGGCCCATCAGGCCGTCGGTCTCGGTGCGGGTGATCTCGCCGATCGCCTTGACGTGCCCGGCGTTCTCGGCGATGAGCGCGATGACGCCCGGCACCACAAGCAGTACGAACGCCAGCGAGAAGTCGGGCGCGTGGATACCCACCACGCCGGCGGCCTCGTCGGTCATCGGCGGCAGCCCGATCCACGGCGCGTCCCACACTCCCGACCAGTCCACGCGCGGGCTCTCGGGCCCGGTGACCAGGTCGAGCACCCAGGACAGGACGTAGCCGAAGACCAGGGACAGGAAGATCGCGATCCGCCCGGCGAAGCCCTTGAGCCCCACGGTCATTCCGATCAGCACGATCATCACCGCCAGTGCGACCCACTGGTCCTGCGGCCAGTACGTCTCCGCCACCACCGGCGCCAGGTTGAAGCCGAGCAGCATCACCACGGCGCCGGTCACCACGGGCGGCAGGATCGCGGTGACCACGCGGCCGCCCACGACGTGCACGATCAGGCCCACCACCAGCAGCGTCGCGCCGGCGACGAGCATGGCGCCGGTCACCTCGGCGCTGGTGCCGCCCTGCGCGCGGATGGCGGCGACCGCGCCGACGAATGCCACCGAGGTGCCGAGGTAGCTGGGGACCTGCCCCTTGACCACCGCGAGGAACAGGAGGGTGCACACGCCGGAGAAGAGGATCGCCAGCTGCGGGTTGAGCCCCATGATGATGGGGAAGACGAATGTCGCGCCGAACATCGACACCACGTGCTGGGCGCCGATCCCGATGGTCCGCGGCCAGCTCAGCCGCTCCATGGGGGCGACCACCTCGCCGGGTCTGATGTTCTTGCCGTCGCCGTGTACCGACCAGAGACCCACTTCTTCCCCACTCTCGCTGCGTCCGGCCGCACTCGCGCGGACCGTAGGCACAGTACAACGCGGTTACGGTGGTGACATGACCTCCCTGCCCGACAGGCCGAGCCGCCCGTCCCCCGCCGAGTACCGCGAGCTCCTGCGTGCGCACCTGGAGCCGGTCCTCGAGCGGGCCGCCCGCAGTACGCACCTGCCGCTCGCGGCGTGCGCGGACTCGGTGCTCTCGGCGGCGTTGCGGGCGTCGGTCGACCTGCCGCTGTTCGTCAACTCGCAGATGGACGGGTACGCGGTGCGCTCCGCTGACGTGGCCGGGGCGGGACCCGACTCGCCGGCGCGGCTGACGGTGGTCGGGGCGGTGCACGCCGGTGACGGGCCGGGACCCGATGTCGACGACGACGAGGCCTGCAAGATCATGACCGGAGCGCCCGTCCCCCGGGGTGCCGATTGTGTGGTGCCCATCGAGGACACGACCGTGAGCGAGACCGACCCCACTGTCGTCCTGGTGCATGCGCCGCGGTCGCGGGGCGAGTTCATCCGTCGCCCGGGGGACGACGTCCGGGCCGGCGACGTGGTGATCGACGCCGGGGTGCGGCTGCAGGCGCGGCACCTGGCGGCGGCGGCCTCGCTCGGGGAGTCGGGACTCGACGTGCGGCCGCGGCCGCGGGTCGGGGTGGTGGCCACCGGCTCCGAGCTGGTGGCGCCGGGGCGGCCGCTCGCGCCCGGGCAGATCTGGGAGTCCAACTCGATCACCCTGGCCGCCGCGCTCAAGGCGTGCGGCTGCGAGGTCACCACGACGCTCATCAGCGGCGATGACCGCGCGGCGTTCACCTCGACTCTCGACGCGGCCGCCGGGGACGCCGACCTCGTGGTGACCGTCGGCGCGGTGTCGATGGGCGACGCCGAGGTCGTGCGCCAGGTGCTCGCCGACCGGGAGGGCGCCCGTTTCGCCCCGATCGCCATGCAGCCCGGCGGCCCGCAGGGGCTCTCGAGCTGGCGTGGCACTCCCGTGGTGTGCCTGCCGGGCAACCCCGTGAGCGCGATGGTGTCGTTCGTCGTGCTCCTGCGGCCGGTCATCCTCGAGGCCGTCGGCCGCGCGCCGATCCGCCCCGTCCGCGCCCGCCTGTCCCGCGACGTCACCTCTCCCGCCGGCAGGGTGCAGTACCTGCGGGCGGCGCTGGCCGCGGACGGCACTCCGGCCGACCCCGCCGACCCGACCGACGGGCCTCTGCCCACAGCCGATCCGGTCTCCGGCCCGGGGTCGCACCTCGTCGCCTCGATGGCCCGTGCCGACGTGTTGATCGAGATCCCCGCCGACGTCACCTCACTGGAGTCCGGCGCCGAGGTCGACGTCCTGCCGCTGTAGGGGCACGCCGTACAGTCCGGGGGAAGGTGCGTTGACCAGCCTGCGCACGTCGTACTTCGCCGCAGGCGAGAACGGGGGTCCCGATGCGTTCCGACGCCGAGTCGACCGAGGTGCAGACCGCGGTGCCGGACGAGGGCCTTCTCAAGTACCTCGTGTACACGAGTACGCCGACCAGGCAGATGGTGCCCGAGGACTTCGAGTCGATCCTGCGCACTGCCAGGCACCGCAATCGTCGCGTGGGGATCACCGGCATCCTGCTCTTCCGGGACGACTGCTTCATCCAGTTCCTCGAGGGCCCACCGGCCGAGATCGATGCCCTCCTGGACGACATCATCGCCGATGAGCGGCACCACCACCTCCGCGTGATCCTCACCGAGACGACCGTCGACCGCAGCTTCCCCGATTGGCGCATGGGATTCGGGACGCCCGGGGCCCACGAGCCGGCCGGCCTCCACGGCGTGAGCGACAGTTTCAACGACCTCGCCGCCGGTGCGGACGGGGGCACGGTGCGACGGGCGGCCGACGACGTGTCGACCTGGTTCAAGGCGAAGGAACACTCCGCCGCGTCCTGACCCGGCTCAGCAGACGGGTAAATGACGAGCGTCCGACGCACCCGCTACTAGCGGGATGTGCGCCGGACGCTCGTGCTCACCCCGGGTCAGATGTGACCCGGCGTGTCAGAACCAGTGTTTACGTCCACCGACCGCGCGGCCTGCCGCACCGAGGATGACGAGGATGACGCCGATCGCGATGAGCACGAGACCGATCGTCCAGAGGATGGGGATGTCCAAGAGGAATCCGAGGATCAAGAGAATTGCGCCAAGAATGATCATGTAGTCGTCCTTTCACCGTAATTTTTCAGGAACGACTGAGCGTACCCACGTCCCACAGAGTCCGCGACCGATCGCGCCCGGTCACGCCCGCGCCTCATCCTGTGCTGTCGAGCGCTTGCTGCCAGAAGTCGATCTCCAGCCGGGTGGCCGTGCGGAACACCTCGGTGAGCTCGTCGAGGCGGCGGTCGGTGAGTCCGCCCTCGGACAGCACGTCGAGCTGCTCGATCGCGGCGCGGGCGGCGGCGGTGAACTCCGCGCCCGAGTACTCGGAGATCCATTCGCCGTACGGGTGCTCGCCGTCGTGCTCGGCGAGCCGGGGCACCAGGTGCGCGCCGATCTCGGCGTAGCCGATCGTGCACGGGGCCAGCGCCACATGCAGGTCGAGCAGGCCCCCCGCCATGCCGGAGTCCAGCACGTACCGGGTGTAGGCGACGGTCGCCTGCTTCTCGGCGGCGGCCTCGAGTTCGGCACGCGGGATTCCCCAGCGGTCGGTGAGCCGCAGGTGCAGTTCGGTCTCCGCGAGGATCGCGCCGGTCGCCCGGTGGGCGGCGGTGATGTCGGCGAGGGTGCGGCTCTTGTAGGCGGCGAGCGCGTTGGCGCGGGCGAATTGCACCAGGAAGTGGAAGTCCTGCACCAGGTAGTCCTGGAACACCGCGAGCGGCAGGGTGCCCTGCCCGAGCTCGGTGACGAACTCGTGTTCGGTATAGGCCTCCCACTCTGGACGGCAGCGGTCTTTCAGGGTCTCGAACAGGGTCACTCGGCTCTCCCGTCGTGGGCGGACATCAGGCGGGCGACGATCGCGCCGTGAGGTCGAGCTCCCGGCCCGGTCCGCGTGTAGGTCTCGATCACCTCGAAGTCTGCCATCCGCAACTCCTCCGACAGGGCCTCAACCGACCAGCGGTAGGCCCCGGCCACGGCGTGATCGAACCGTTCGACCTCCGCACCGTGGAAGAACCCGAGCAGTAGTCCGCCGCCGGGGCGCAGACACCGCGCCATCCGCAACAGCGTCGGTCGCACGGTGGCCGGTTCGTGGTGGATGAGCGAGTACCAGGCGAGAATCCCCGCGACCTCGCCGGGCGACCGGGGTAGCGCGTCGAGGTCACCCACCTCGAATCGACACCCGGGATGAGCTCGGCGGGCGTGACTCACGAACTCCGGTACCTGGTCGACTCCGCGCACGTCGACGCCCCGGGCCGCCAGGTGGCCCGTCCAGTGCCCCGGGCCGCAGCCTGCATCGATCAGCGGCCCGTCGAGCTGATCCGCCCAGCGCGCGACCAGCTCGAGGTCCGAGGGGTGGACCGACGCGATAGAACCGAGGTGGTCGATGTACTCCTGTGCGCGGCTCGAATACGCCGCTCCGACCTCCCCGGTCACGACGACCTCCCCCGTCGGCGACTCGGCTGTACACCCTCCCACCGGCGGAAACTGCGGGAGAAGGTCGCGGTCTCGGAGTAGCCCAGCTCGGCGGCCACCTCGGCCACCGGGACGTCGTGCACCAGCAGCTCGAGCGCCCGCTGATGCCGCACCTCGTCGACCAGCGTCCGATACGAGGTCCCTTCCGCTCCGAGGTGGCGTCGCAGGGTGCGGACATCGACGTGCAGTTCCGCCGCCACGTCCGCCATCGACGGCCAGGTCCCGCGCTCGTGCCGGAGCCGGCTGCGCACCTGGCCGGCCACGCCGACCCGCGCGAGCCTGTCGGCGAGGAGCTCGCGGCACTGCCGCTCGAACACTCGCGCCGTGTTCTCGTCGCCCTGCGGCAGCTCGGCCTCGAGGGCCTGTCGCGAGACGGTCAGCCGGTTGCGCGCGGCGTGCGGCGTGACTGTGTCCGGCGCCAGGCCCCACGCGTGCCCGACCATCGCCGCGCTCTCCGGGCCGAGGGTCGTCTCGAGCGAGACCGGCCCCAGGTCGATCCGGGCACCGCGGAACGCCGCGGCCAACCCTGCCAGGTCCCGCTCCACGACGAAGGTGCGCACGTCGGCGGGGATCTGGTCGTCGGCGGCGACCAGGACCGCCCCGCCGTCCGGGCCGTCCACCTCGAGAGAGAACTGCACGTGGGTCGGGGACAAGGCGAGATAGGGGATCGCGCGATCGATCGCCGCCCGCACGGTGGGGCCCGCGAGCATCATGAAGCCGATGACGCCGGTCCGTCCGATGGTGGAGTGGGCACCGACGCCCGCCCCCAGCCCGGGCCGGTCTCCGAGGCGCGCGAGCAGGGTGCGGATCACCGTGAACTCCTGGTGCGCCCAGATCTGCGCGGTCTCGTCGTGGAGGTCGCCGGGATCGAGGCCCGTGCCGGCCAGGCACTCCGTCGTCGTCATCCCGTGGGCCAGCCCGCCCTCCACCATGATGCGGACGCCCTCGGTGCCCCGCGGCACCGCCCATACCGGCGAGGAGTCCATCGGCCGACCGTAGCAACACCGGGCGGCGGATGTCCGAAAATGCCAACTCTGCGCCCGTTTGCGACCTTTCCGCGCCCGCGTCGGGTGGCTAGCGTCACAGTCATGACTCTCGCCGCACGCGCAGGAACCGCCCAGTCAGCCGGCCCCACCGGCCTCGCCGACGAGATCCGGGCGCTGTACGCGCGGGCCAAGGCCGCCGTCGGCGAGGACGACCTGGCGCACATCCGCAACGTCACCGCCTACGGCCGGGCGATCGACGCCCGTCGCCGCGAGTTGCTGCGCGAGGGCGGGCCGCGGGCGATCCGGCGGGCCACGGCGCTGGAGATGATGTACCGGCTCATGCAGTTCTCCGAGCTCGGGCACAACATCGTCCACGGCAGCTACGACCACCTGCCCGGCAACGGCGACTATCACTCCGACCGTTACGAGTGGGACTTCAACGTGGACGTCGACCACTGGAAGACGATGCATCACGTGGGCCACCACCCCAATACGAACATCGTCGGCAAGGACCACGACCTCGGCTACAGCATCTTCCGCGGCAGCGCCGGACAGGACTGGTACGGCCACCACCTCGGTCAGGTGGCGCTCATCTCGGCGCTGGCGGCCGCGGCCCCGGCAGCGGCTCCGTTCTTCCTGGCCAACATCGCCCGCAAGGTTTCCGGCGACCCGTTCTTCAGCGCCTACACCCTGCGCTCGCCCGCCCGGATCGCCGGACGCGACCTCCGACGTCGCTTCGTCGACGAGCCGTTCCGCTCGGGGTGGAAGCCGCTGCCCACCCTGCTGGCCAACTACCTCGGCGGCGTCACCGGTTACATGGCGGTGCTGTTCCTGGTGTTCATCGAGCACCACGCCGGCGAGCTGGAGCTGTTCACCGACCCCGGCCCCGACGAGACCGCCGACCAGTACTACGAGCGGCAGATCCGGGCGACCCGCAACTTCCTGCCCAGCACGCAGATGGACGACGCCCTCGCGCGGGTCCTGGAGGAGGAGGTGCCGTTCGCCGATCGCCCCGACCTGCGGATCTTCTACGGCGGCCTCGACACCCACGTCGAGCACCACCTCTTCCCCGATCTGCCACCTTCGATGCAGCGCAGGATCGCCCCGGAGGTCCGGGCGATCGCCGCGAAGTACGGACTGCCGTACCACGAGACGCCGCTACTCGAGACGGTGCCGCTGATCGCCAAGACGCTCACCGGGCTGTCGGTCCCGTTCGGCGAGCGCGAGTTCGGCCGCCCCTCGACACTGTTGCGCGACCCCGCCTCACTCGTACGCCGCGTGCGCGCCGGGCTGTCCTACAGGCCCCTGCCCGAGTCGCCGTACCTGGACAAGCCGCGCTTCCACAACGTGCCGGTCAGGGTCCTGTCCGCGACGCCCGTCGCCGACGGCCAGGCCGTGTCGGTGCGGTTGGCCCGCCCGCGCGGCTGGGAGGACATCGGGTGGGATGCCGGAGCGTACGTGTCGCTCCGGGTCGCCGGCGGAGGCGATCGCGCCGGCGATGGTCAGGGCGGCGAGGAGTCGGTCCGCCAGTACAGCCTGGTCCGCGACAGTTCGGACGCGGAGGCGGATGCCGGGGGCGCCATGGAGATCTGCGTCAAGCGCGTCGAGGGCGGGCGGGTGTCCACCCGGCTCAACGACTCGTTGCGCGCGGGCGACCACGTGACACTGGTCGGCGTGCCGCAGTCCTCGGGCGACTTCCCGACGCCCTCGCCGGGTGCGAAATCCCTGCACATCGCCGGCGGGGTGGGGATCACCCCGATCATCAGTCTGTTGCGCCGCATCGCCCGCGACGCGCGCCGCGGCCAGCCCGACGGAGCCACCGGTACCCGCCCCGACGCGACGCTGCTGTACGTCAACCGCGACGACCGCTCGATCATCTTCGAGTCCGAACTCCGCGAGCTCGCCCGCGACTCCGGCATCACCCTGCACCTGTTCACCGATGCACCGTCCGCGCGCGAGGACCTCTCCACCTGCCGACTCGGCCCAGAGCTCCTGCAGCGCGTGGTCCCCGACGCCGCCGATCGCGAGACCTACGTGTGTGCCCCGGCCGCGCTCATCGACCTGACGCGCGGGTGGCTGCGTGACCTGGGCCAGCCGGCCGGGCGGTTCCACGCCGAATCGTTCACCGCGCCCGAACTGGACCGGCCCGACGACGACGGCAGTCGCTACACCGTCCGTTTCCGCCGCACCGGCACGGCGGTGGAGATCGACGGTGCCACCACCCTGCTCGAGGCGGCCGGCCGCGCCGGGATCGCCGTGCCCACCGGCTGCCAGCGCGGGCTGTGCAAAGCGTGTGTGACGCCCAAGCTCAGCGGCACCATCCGCGCGGAGGCCGCCGACCGTGCACCCGGCGCCGTCGCGCAGGAGCGCGTCACCGTCTGCACCGCGCTGGCCTGCTCGGACGTCGAGCTGGATCTCTAGTCGGCCGTCACCACTTCCCGCGCGTGTACTGCGGCGGGTACGGGGCCCGCCGCCAGTCCAGGCCGAGTTCGGCAGCCGCGCGCTGTGGCCAGGCGGGCTCGCGCAGTGCGGCGCGCCCGAGGAACACCACGTCAGCGCGCTCGTCGACCAGCAGCTGTTCGGCGTACTCCGGGTCACTGATGAGCCCCACGGCGCCCGCCAGGACTGCACCCGACGCGCGCACCTCCTCGGTCAGCGGCACCTGGTAGCCCTGCTCCAGTTCGACCGGCGGCCGGTCGGGGGTGTTGGCGGCCGAGGAGACGTCCACCAGGTCGACCCCGTGCTCGGCGAGCCGGCCTGCCAACCAGCGCGAATCCTCCGGGGTCCAGCCGCCGGGCACCCAATCCGTCGCCGAGATCCGGACGAACAGTGGCTTACCCTCCGGCCACACCTGCCGCACCGCGTCGCAGATCTCCAGCAGCAGCCGGGCCCGGTTGTCGCGCGAACCGCCGTAGGAGTCGTCCCGCTCGTTGGACAGCGGCGAGAGGAACTCGTGGATGAGGTACCCGTGGGCGGCGTGGATCTCCACGACGTCGAACCCGGCGTGGTCGGCTCGGCGGGCGGCGTCGGCGAACGCGGTCACCACCGCGCGGATCCCGTCGGCGTCCAGCGCCTCCGGTCTCGCCATGTCGCCGAACCCGATCGCCGAGGGCGCGACCGTCGTCCACGCACCCTCCTCGGGCGGAAGTGAGCCGACCGGGTATCCGGGCCACGCCCGGTACGCCGACGCCTTGCGTCCGGCGTGCGCCAGCTGGATGCCGATCGCCGCCCCCTGGGAGTGCACGAAGTCCACGATAGGAGCCCACGCGTCGCGCTGCGTGTCGTTCCACAGGCCGGCGTCCTCGGGACTGATCCGCCCCTCCGGCACCACCGCCGAGGCCTCCGCGAGGATCAGGCCGAACCCGCCCTGCGCCCGCGCGCCCAGGTGCACGAGATGCCACGGCGTGGGCACCCCGTCACGGTCCTCGCACGAGTACTGACACATCGGCGAGAGCCACGCCCGGTTCCGGATCTCGAGGTCGCGGATACGGATCGGTTCGAAGAGCATCGCCATGTCCGCGATTAAACCCGCACCCCGTGACGCCCCGCCTCGCCGCACCCCCGGAGCCCGCCGCACCCGGCCGACTACCGTGAACGGCATGACTGACGCGCCGACCGGACAGGGCTCACCACCCGAGCCGCAGCTCACCCACCTCGACGCCGAGGGCCGCGTGCGCATGGTCGACGTCGGCGACAAGGCCGTCACCACCCGGACCGCCACGGCCGAGGGGGTCTTCCGCACCCGCCCCGACGTCGTGACCATGGTCGCAGGAGACTCGCTGGGCAAGGCCGACGTCCTGGCCACCGCCCGCCTGGCCGGGATCGGCGCGGCCAAGAAGACCTCCGAGCTCATCCCGCTGTGCCACCAGATCCCGCTGAACTCGGTCAAGGTGAGCTTCGACCTCGACGACGAGGCCGGCGAGATCCACGTGCAGGCCACCGCCAAGACGACGGGCAGGACGGGTGTCGAGATGGAAGCCCTGACCGCCGTCTCGGTGGCCGGACTGACGCTGCACGACATGGTCAAGGCCGTCGACCCGCTCGCCACCATGGACGGGGTCCGCCTCGCCGCCAAGACGGGCGGCAAACGCGGTGACTGGACGCGAGAATCCGAGGAGGCGACCGGGAACGACGACGACGAGGTGGCGCGCGCGAACACCGGGCCCGCCGCGCTCGATTCCGGCCGAAGTGGTGTCGTCGTCGTCTCGTCCACCGCCGCCGCGCACGGCCACCGCGAGGACACCACCGGCCCCGCCATCGAGGGATGGCTCCTCGAGCGCGGTTTCTCGCCGGTCGAGGTGCACGTGGTGGCCGACGCCGACATCGCCACGGCCGTCACCGAGCACGTCCGCCGCTCCCCTGCGGTCCTATTCACCACCGGCGGCACGGGGGTCGCCCCCGACGACCGCACGCCGGAGGCCACCGCGCCGCACCTGGAGCTGGAGCTGCCGGGCGTCGCCGAGGCGATGCGGGCCCGCGGCCTGGCGGCCACGCCGACGGCGGCGATGAGCCGCGGGCTCGCGGGCTTCGCCGGACGTACCCTGGTGGCGAACCTGCCGGGCTCGACGGGCGGGGTCCGCGACGGGTTGGCGGTCCTCGACGACCTGCTCGAGCACCTGCTCGACGTCCACGCCCACGGAGGAGGACACCGATGAGCGTCTCCAGTCCGCTGGTGGACATCACCGACCGGGGGATCGATCCGCGCGAGGTCGAGAAGGCCGTCTGGACCAGCGCCGACGGGGCGATGGTGACGTTCTCCGGCGTCGTGCGCGACCACGACGGGGGCCGCGAGGTCCACGACATCGAGTATTCGGCCCACCCGACGGCCCGCGACACGCTCGCCCGGCTCTGCGACGAGGTCGCGGTCGAGCACACCTCGCCGGCCGATTCCGGGCGTACCGTCCGTATCTCCGCCGTCCACCGCGTGGGCGTGCTGCCGGTGGGCGAGGTCGCGGTGGTCGTGGTCGCCGTGGCGCCGCACAGGGCCGAGGCGTTCGCTGCGTGTTCCGAGCTCATCGAGCGTCTCAAGCACGGCGTTCCCATCTGGAAGCGGCAGCGCTTCACCGACGGCGTCTCCGAATGGGTGGGCGTCGGCGACTGCTGAGTCGGTCAGGCCGGCCGTGTGCGGGGTCCGTGCCGGGTGTGGCCCGGCGGATTGATGAGTGTGCCGTCGTCGGCGACGATGCGGTCGGCGAAGGCGTTCCACTCGCGTTCCCAGATGGCGTCACGGGCACGGGCCAAGGGGCCCTTGGGTCTGGTGCGGTGTTCGTGTCCGGTGTCGGTGATGATGACGAGTTCACCCAACGGCCCGGACCGGTAGGCGTTGGTCCCGAACGTCTTCTCTCGGTGGTGTTTCCGACACAGGCAGACGAGGTTCCACTCGGTGGTCGGCCCGCCGAGTTCAGGGTCCTTCGTGTTGAACGCGATCACATGGTCCACGTCACAGGCCTCGGCGGGAACCGAGCACCCCGGATGTCGGCAGGTGCCGTCGCGCATGCGGATGCGCTCGGCCATCGCCGGGGTGATCACGTAGCGCAGGGCGTGTTCCGGGGAGTCGAGCACGCCGGGGGCAGGGTCGATGAGCTCGAACCGCACGCTCGCGTCGTCGCCCTCGAGCAGTTCCGTACAGAGCCATTCGACGCTGCTGTAGGTGCCGTGGACGAATTCGACACGGTTGGGCAGGCCCCGGGCCGCGGAGGCGATCACGCTGATGCGGATCGGCTGACCGGCCCGCGCGGCGTTGCCCAGTGTGGGCCTGGGTAGGTCCGCCCCGAGCCTGACGTCGCCGAGCTCGATGCCGTCGTGCTCGGACGCAGGGGCCGGGCCGGAGCCGGAGCCGGCGCCGGGGCTGGTCGCGGACGGGCCACCAGCAGGCGGATAGACGGCGAGCGCGGCGAGGGCGTCGGCGCGGAGCTGATCCAGGGAACCGTCCAGTCCGTCCGCCGAGGCGGCCGACGCGTCGGTCTCGATGCGACGCCGGAGGAGTTCGGCATCGGCGGCGGTGAGCTTGGCCCACATCGTGGCCATCCCGTTCCGGTCACCGCGGAATCGGACCGAGCGGGTGGCGGCCGCCGCGGCGGCGGCGTCCTGCGCGGCAGCCGGGTCGTGCCGCTCCACGGCGTCATCGATCGCCGAGTCCACCGCGTTGCGGGTGGGCCGGTCGCCACCGTCGAGATCGTCCGTGAAGCGCGCGACCACCTCGTCCTCCACGACCGACACGATCGCGTCCGGCACCTCCGCCAGGCGACATGCGATATCGACCGCCAACTGCTCTGGCAGCAGCCCTCGGTCGACCGTGGATCGCAAACGGGGCAGTCGCCGGTGGATCTGCGTCCCGGCCGTCACCAACCGCGCAGCGTGCCAACACGTGAGCTGACACGCCGCCACGAGGTGATCGCGGGCCCGGGCCTCCGGATCCAGCCGGGCGTACGCGGGTCGGCGCGAACCGGCGCCGGCCTCGTCGGCCTCCTCCGACTGCGCCTGTTCGGCCCGGGCGAACTGTTCGACCAGGACATGTGCCGCCTCCAGCCGCGTGGACCCGGCACGGTTCTGCGCCAGCGTCGCGGCACGGGCAGCCTCGCTGACGGCCTCCATGTCGACCATGCCGAGGGGCTCGGGTACTGCGAACAGCGCACTCGTCGTCGTCACCATCCCACCTCCCTCCGCCACCGGCATCGAACCTACATTCGACAGTACCCGCGCCGAAGGGATAGCACAAGGGTTCGATCACTCACCCCAACCGGGTACCCACCCACTGCGCCAGGATCCGCGCGCAGGCGTCGACGCCCTCGACCCACGTGGTGCCCGCGGAGTCGTCGGCGGAGTCCGAGACGTGCTTGACCAGCCGCGTGGGGACGCCCAGCATCGCGCCCGCCGCGGCCACCGCGTACCCCTCCATGTCCACCAGGTCGGCGATCCCGGCCAGGCGGTCCCGCACCGGACCGCCGGCAACGAAACTGTCGCCGGTCGCGAGGACGGGTGCGGCCGTCCCCCCGGGCCCCGACGGCGCCGCGGCGTGCTCGGGGGTCACCGCGCGCACGGCGGACAGTGCCAGCGGCGGCCCGTCGTGCCGGCCGGTGACGGCGTGCAGGGCGGGGTCGTCGAAGTCGTGCTGGAACACGGTCACGATCTCGTGCGTGCCCTCCATCCCCGGGTGCAGCCCACCGGCGGTGCCCACGTTGACCAGTTCGCGGGGTCGCACCCCGCCGCCGAGCGCGTGCGCGACGGCCACGGCCGCACGCACCTTGCCGACCCCCGTGACGAGTACGGGGAAGTCGGTGACGAAGTGCCGCGCCTCCTGCTCCAGTGCGACGACGACGAGAGGGTGAGCCGGATCGACGGTCCCGATGAGTTCCACGCGCCATACGGTAGCCGTCGCCCCGCCCGCCCGAGCCCACGGAAGGCCGGGTGAGACGATCCCCACCGCCCCGTAGATGACAAGGCCTTCCTCTGCTCTTCATCCAGGCCTCATGTCCCGCACCTACCGTGGAGTCCAACCCACTGGGCCGGAGCCTGTGTCAGGCCCCGGCGCCCCGAGCGAAAAGGTTGCCCTCTATGTCCCTCCACGCCCCCACCCCCTCCGCACGACGTCGGGCCCTCCTCGCCCTCCCGGTGGCCGCCCTGCTCGTCGCCGCCGGCTGCTCCTCCGGATCCGATGACGAACCGGCCGCGGCAAACCAGACCGTCACGGCGACCGTGACCGCCCCGGCCGAGGCAGCGACCGAGGCCACGACCGACACGTCCCGGCAGCCCGCCGGGGATCGCCGGGACGGGGCGACCGACGTCGACCGCGCGAACTGCGACACCGAGATCTCCGGGCAGGACGTCACCGGCGACGTCACCGTCCGTGACGGCCAGACGTGCGTGCTGTCCGACCTCACCGTCACCGGCGACATCGACGTCCTCGATGGCGGCCGACTCGAGACGACGAACGTCCGCGTCACCGAGGACATCGAGGCCGAGGGACACCCCGTCGTCCTGATCTCCGGCGGCGAGGTGTCCGGCTCGATCGAGCTGGACTCCGGCGGCGAGGCGATCGTGGAGAACGTCCGCATCGGCGACAGCCTGGAGTCGGAGCGCAACTCCGGCCCGCAGCGGTTCGAGGGCAACACGATCGGCGGGGATCTCGAGTGTGAGGCCAATGCCCAGGCCCCAACAGGTGGCGGCAACCAGGTCGCCGGCGCCCGCGAAGGCCAGTGCTCAGGGCTCTGACCGGCCCGCCCGATTCAGCCCCCGGACGGGTCCCACCAGCGTCGCTCGCCCACACCCAGCGGAAACCGGGCCACGACCTCGTGGCGGGCCCGACCGCGGGGCCCCTCGCCGAGGAACGAGTCGACGAGTGCGATCTCGGAGACCTCCCACTCGCTGCTCGAGAAGGTGTCGAGCACCCGCAGCCAGGCGGTCGCATCGTCGCGGCCGCCGAGCCGGGCGAGCGTGAGGTGCGGACGGAACCGGGCGCCGTCCGGGGCGCAGCCCGCCGCATTGGCGGCCGAGCGGACCCCCGCCGCCAGTGCGTTCAGTGGCCGCTCCTCGGGCTGATCGACCCCCGCCCACAACACCCTGGCCCGCTCGACGGAGGGGAACGCCCCCGCGCCCGCCAGCCGGAGCATGAACGGCTCGCGCTTCCGGGCGACCGCCGCCAGCCGCTCGGTCAGCTCGTCGAGGCGCCAGTCGTCGACGTCGGGACAGAACGTCAGGGTGAGGTGCCACTGGGCGGGTTTCGTCCACGTCAGGCCCGGCCGCGGCTCGAGGAACCGCTCCATTTCCTCGCGAACCTCGTCGGGCGGCACGACCGCGACGAACATCCGATGCCCCATCACCCCACCGTGCCCATCACTACACCGTGGCCCACCGCGCGCCCAGCCACAAGCCCAGCGCGGCGGCGGCGATCGTGACGGACATCGTGCCCACCGCGTAGGCCAGCGCCATGACGACCCGCCCCTCGCCGCCGAGGCGGAGCGTGTCGTAGCTCGCGGTGGAGAACGTCGTGTACCCGCCGAGGAGACCGGTACCGATCACGGGGGCCGCCAACGACCAGCCGGGCCCTGCGGAGCCCGCGTGGAACCAGCCCACGAGCAGGCCGAGGGCCAGTGAACCCGACACGTTGATGAGGAACGTCGCCAGTGGGAACGGGCGCCGCCAGCGCGAGGACACCGCCACGTCCGCCACATACCGCAGTGCCGCGCCGCCGCCTCCGCCCAGCGCGAGCCACCCGGCCAGCACGACGTCATCCCACGCCATGGGTACCAGCGTGATGCTCACGTGGACGCCCGCGCCCGGTCCTGACGCCCCCGGGACGCCAGGACGATCCCGAGCATCGTCGCCACCGCGCCGAGCGCCAGCGTGGTGGCGGCATAGAGGACGGCGACGGGGACATCGCCCCGCTGCATGAGCATCGCGGCCTGCTGGGCGATGAGGGAGTACGTGGTGAATCCCCCGCAGAAGCCGGTCCCGAGCAGCAGTCGCGCACCTCGTCGTCGTTCCCAGCCGGGGCGTGCACCATCCCGGTCAGCACCGTCGGCGAGCCGGGTCGCCAGGTACCCGAGCGCGAACGCGCCCACCAGGTTCACGACCAGGGTCGCCACGAGCGCCGGATCGGGGACCACCAGCGACACCGCGACCCGCGCGTAGGTCCCGACGGCGCCACCGACCGCGACCAACGCCACCGCGGCGGGCAACCTCACTGCGTCGGTCCGCTCACGTGGACAGTCCGGCCTTCAGGGCGGCGTCGAGGCCGTCGCAGTCGCCGGTGACCTCCAGGCCTGCGGCGTCGGCACCGACGCGTCCCCACAGCAGCAGCGCGAGGGCCTCCGGCGGCCCCGCCACCTCGACCACGCCCGTGGAATCGGGGCCCGCACCGTCCGTTGCGAGCAGCTCCCACTCCAACGCACCGAGGGACCCCGCCCCCACCGGCTCGGCGCCCGTGGCGAGGCCTCCCGCGGCCGCCCCCTCCGGGCCGTGGGGTAGGGCGCGCAGCCGGATCGTCACCATGAGCGGCGGCACGTGGGCGGCCATGTGCGGACGCATGACCGTGCAGAACTCGTCGACCGTGTCCACGGCGACGTCCTCCGGCACAGGCGTGGTGGCGGCGGCACCGTGCAGGGCGTTCTCGAGATCCCACCGGTGGACGAGGGTCTCGTGGAGCTGGCGCCGCGGCCAGAAGTCGGCGCGGCCCGGGCCGGAGAAGGTCCAGGCGGGCGCGTCGGGGGCCGTGTCGGTGAAGGTCCTGAGCATCTCGGCGGCGAGGCCCGAGTACCAGTCGACGAGCGCGGCGGACCCCTCGGTCGCCGGCGGCGCGGAGTGCTTGACCGGGCTCATCCCCCGGGTCCGCGAGTCGGGCGTGGCCTCGCGGACCGTGGCGCCGCCCCACCAGTTGACCGTGCCCAGGTGGACCACCAGGTCGTGCACGGTCCACCCCGGGCACGAACCCACCGGGGCGGTGACGTCCACGCCGGCCCCGAGCCCGTCCCCGGCCAGCGCGAACCGCACCAGCCCGACCTGCGCCTCGAGCGCGTCGAGCATCCTGGTCCGGCCGAGCCGGGCGGTCATACGCGGGTCGCCTCGTCGGAACCGGGGCGGTCGTTGCCGTCCGCCCGACGTCGGGTGAAGTCGATCTGTCGCCCCGCGTTGGACACCGCCACCACGGTGCCGGTGCCGAACATCCCGTCATGGTCGAACAGCGAGGCCGTGCCCACGGCGACGCCGTCCGAGCTGACGTGCTCGTCGGCCTCGATCCCGATGTCCCCCGACCTCGGCAGCCGGGCCAGTGCCACGGTGAGGTCGGCGTTGATGAAGCCGATCCCCTCGTCCCCCCAGTGCGTCATGAGACTCGTGGACTCGGACACGATGACGGCCCGCTGGAACGGGGACGCCGACTCCCCCACCACCACGTCCAACGGATGGATCCAGAAGCGCTTGCGCTGGTCGTTCTGATGCGCACCCATGTCGCGGTCCCACGAGGGGCCGGGCTCGCCGCTGCCGAAGAACACGGTGGTCCCCGGCCCGGACTCCCCGGGATCCGCGCCGGCCGGTGCCGCGAGCGCCCGCCCGGACTGCCACACTCTGCCCGGCGGCTGCTCACCGCGGCGCAGCTGGACGAGCGTGGCACGGGCGACGATCTTGCCGCCCTGGAGCAGGCGGGCGTCGGCCACGCGGATGCGGTTGCCGCTGCGGATCTCCTCGGTCCGCACGACCAGTGGTTCATTGCGTACCGGAGCGAACAGGTCCACGGTGAGGCGGGCGGGGTGGAACTCCTCGGCACCGAATTCGTGCTCGAGCGTGCGGGCCGCGGCCACGACGACGGCGGGGCCGCTCAACATGCTTTCTGACCACACGCTCTGAGCGAATGCAGTGGGCAAGTACACATCCTTCGCACCGAGTGCGAAAAAGGCATCTCGGCTCACAATCACCACCCCCCGGACTCGATCGAGAACTTATTCGCAAACTTGGAGAACGATACGTCGCTATCCCACCGTCTCAGTATGGCTGCCGCCCAATTTCCACTGATCGTTCGACGGGCCACCATGTTGCCACTCTCGGCCTCCAGACGGTGGGAGGTACACGCCAATCGCCGGGCGCATTCTGGTCGTCCGCCCGTCGACGGCGACCGAATCTTGTCGAGTAAATGTGACGCACGTCTCATTAACCTGTAGTCTGGCCGTAGCGTTCGGCACTACGATTTCGCGAGCGGCAGGAGTAGACGCCATGTTCCAGACAATCATCCTTCAAACTGCCCACCTCAGGGGCGAGGTCTCGGTCAGGGTCGCGGCCGCGGCTACCGCGATCCCAGTAGAATTGGCGGCCGAGCGACTCCGCGAGATGGCGGGGCGCGGGCTGCTCCGAG
Organism: Dietzia sp. IBK-p2-15D; assembly: GCF_057773105.1. Taxonomy (NCBI): domain Bacteria; kingdom Bacillati; phylum Actinomycetota; class Actinomycetes; order Mycobacteriales; family Dietziaceae; genus Dietzia; species Dietzia sp. IBK-p2-15D. Next base: position 46,989 of record NZ_JBYMTK010000014.1, on the reverse strand, counting down.
GCGAGAAGACCTACACCCTGACGCCCGCAGGGAGGTTCTGCCTGAACTTGGCATATGCCGTTGAAGCGAGCCGAACGCTCTGTAGTCCATTCGCGGCCTCGAGTTCGGCGGTCGTCGCATTGAGATAGTCGTTCCGGAGGAGTTCGAGCGTGAGTGAAGCGAAGTCCGCCCTCGTCCCCATTCGGCGAGGATAGATCGCCGCCTTTCCGACCATTCGGTGAAGCTCCTCGAATGGGCCGTCCTCGTCGTAGACCCCCGTATCCACGCCCCCGGGTGCGACTGCGTTGACCTGGATGTCGACACCGGCCAGGTCCCGAGCCAGTGGGCGGAGCATCCCGTGCTGCCAGGCATTGACTGCCGCGTACGCCGCCAGCCCGGTCTGGCGACCGCGCTGACCCCCGCCGAACCGCCGACCACTAGGGCCGAAGCCCCCGGCACCGGCGAAGTACGCGCCCCCCTGGACACGACCATCCTCGCGTCCGGCCGCAACTCGATCTCGTCCATCAACCCACCGGGTCGCGAACCGACTGCCGGCTCAGGGTGTTGAGTCGATCCAGCCGATCCGGGCGACAAGGGCGGTTCATCGTCGTCAATCCCGCAGCGAACGCTGTCTCACGTCCAGCCCCAATCGAACGTTCTTATACGTGGATCATGCCCGGAACCGGTCGCGGAGGGATGACAAATGCTCGTCGTCGAGGCCGAGACCATTCCGGAGATAGGTGATCAGGTCACCGTAATCGGCTTCCATCTGCTCTATCCCGGCCTCAAGATAGGCGAGATCGGCGACCATTGCCGGCATTAGGAAATCATCGGGTTTGTCGCCGAAAAAGGCCCGCGCGGCGTTCAGGCTCCTCGGGTCCATCCGGTCGTTGGTGAGCAGGAAGTCCGCCTCCACGTCCGCATCACCGACGCCCGCCAGACGCTGGATCAGCATCGCGGCCCACCCAGTGCGATCCTTCCCTTCGGCACAGTGGAAGAGCTGAGGTCCCGGATACTCTGCGATACCGATGAGCAGGGTGGTGAAACCTTCCCGCTTGGTCGAGTTTGTCACGAAGCCCCGGTAGTGGTTGATCATCGCCTCACGAAGGTCGTTCGCCGTCTCGATCACCGTCATGTCGTCCGCGCTGAGCCCCGGAACCCACGCATGCCGCCAGATCGCCCCTGCGATCTCACTATCCGGGGCGCGCTCATATTCCTTCTGGCTCCGGAGATCGTGAATGGTTTCGATTCCCAGGGAGGAGATGCGATCCAGGTCCTCCGGAGAGGTCTGGAACTTGCTCGAGCGGAAGAGCACTCCCCGTCGCATCGGACCGTCGGGGGTCGTGTATCCGGGGCCCGCCACATCCCGGAAGTTCGGGACGCTACGAAGCCTCCCGTCCTCCATTTCATCGGATTCGATCCGAGAAGTGAATCCGTTCACCACAGCTCCCGCACCTTCTTGACCACGCGCTCGACCGTCGGGTAGCCGTTCAGACCTGACGAGAAGGGGACCGGAGTGAACGCTGCGCCGACGCGGCCGACCGGGGCCAAGAGCTCACCGAACAGATCCTGATGGATTCGCGCACTGATCTCGGCGCCCGGACCGAGAAACTCGGTTGCTTCATGGACGACGACGCAGCGTCGCGTTCGTTCGACCGAGTCGTAGATGGTCTCGAAGTCGAGCGGCACCAGGCTCCGGAGATCGATCACCTCGGCCTCGATCCCGGAGCCCGCGAGCTCTTCCGCCGCCTCGAGAACCAGGGGGACCATCCCGCCGTACGTGACGATGGTGATGTCCTCACCCGCGCGCACTGTCGAGGCCTTGCCCAGGGGCACGGTGTAGGAGCCCTCCTCCACCATCTCCCTGTCGGCGAAGAGTAGTTTGGCGTGCTGGATGAACAGGCACGGGTCCGGTGACTGCAGGCACGACTGGAGCAGCCCTTTTGCATCGGCGGGGTTGGACGGGAAGACCACGTTGATGCCAGGTGTGTGCATGAACCAGGCTTCGAGCGACTGGGCGTGCTGAGCGCCATAGTGCGACGTGCCGATAGTCGTCGTGACCGTTATCGGCGCAGGCGTGGCGCCACCCGACATGTATCGCAGCTTCGCGGCGTGGTTGAGCACCTGATCAAGGGTGAGGGTGATGAAGTCGAAGAACATGATCTCCGCCACCGGGCGGTACCCGCCCAATGCCAGGCCGACAGCGGCGCCCGCAAAGCCGTTCTCCGCTATCGGGGTGGAACGAACCCGCTGTGTGCCGAACCGTGTGGACAGTCCCACACTCGTCTTGAACACACCGCCGATCGGCTCCTCCACGTCCTCTCCGAGGAGTACGACCTTGTCGTCCTCTTCCATGGCGCAGTGAAACGCCGAGTTGATGGCCTTCGCCATCGTCATGCGACTCTCAGACATCGCTCAGTCTCCTCACGAAGCTGGGGTCGGCGAACACGTCCGTATACAGCTCCTCAGGGTCGGGCATCGGTCCGGACTCGGCGTAGGCGAAAGCATCCTCGACATACGCCTCGACCTCGGTTTCGATCTCGATCAATTCGTTCTCCGCGAACTTGTCGTTGTCGAGCAACCACCGACGGAACGTGGGTGCGGGATCACGCTTCATCGCCTCTGCGAGTTCATCCTCCGGCACGTAGCTGAAGTCGGCGGTACCGGTGTGCCCTGTGAGGCGGTAGTGCACGAACTCGAGGAAGGTCGGCCCCTCGTCGCGGCGAGCCCTGTCCACGGCCCGCTGGAGGGCTGCCAGGCTGGCGAGTGGGTCGAATCCGTCGATCTTCTCGGAAGGCATCCCGTAGGACGCCGCCCTGGCGGAGAAGTCGCCGGCTGCTGTGTACTTGGCGACGGGCGTGTGCTCGCCCCACTGGTTGTTCTGGCAGACGAAGACGAGGGGAAGCTTCCACAACGCCGCGAAGTTCATCGACTCATGGAAAGACCCGATCGATGTCGCACCGTCTCCGAACGTGGTGATGGTCGCAGAACCCTTTCCGTCCATCTGGGCCGCCATCGCCAGCCCGGCCGCGATCGGCATCCCGGAACCGACCACACCGGTCGTCGCCGTGAACCCCACGGACTGGTCCTGGAGGTGCATGGTTCCGCCCTTGCCGCGTGACGTTCCAGTGGTGCGACCGTAGAGCTCGGCCATGATGTTCCGGAGTGGCACTCCCTTGGCGAGCGCGTCTCCCAGGTTGCGGTAGGTGGAGATCATGCGGTCCGTCGGCTCGAGCACCTCGCCCATCGCCGCGCACACCGCCTCCATCCCGCGCACCGGGTAGAACGCCGCGGCCAGACGACGGGCCTTGGTCTCGGCCACCGACTTCTGATCCGCCATGGCCGTGGTCAGCATGAGGTGATACATCCGCTTGAGCGCTTCGCGCGACGGTTCTGGTTCTGTCATGTCCGGCTCCCACTCATTCGTCGAAGTTCCCAAAGGCCAGTGAATAGCTGGGATCGGTCAGGTCCCGTGCGCCCGGGATGTCATAGTTGGCGCGCCCCCCTGTGAGCAGCATCGTGGACGGCTGGCACGAGTTCCACTCAACCGTGATCTTCCGCCGCCAGATCCGCCAGATCCCGTCGCGCCGGGTCAGCTTGTCGAGGTAGCGACCGCCAGTGAAGTACTCCTGCTCGGCCTCGAGCTTGCCGTCCGCCTCCACCCGGTCTGCGTAGTCGGCGCCGAAGAAGGCCTCGACGGACTTTCGACCGCCCGGCACCCGGTGGTAGCCGAACATACAGGACTCCGCTATCGCCCTGTCGCCGTCGATCTCGACCAACTCGTTGGTGACGTGGTGGATGCCGTAGCTGGTCTGGGCCTTGAGTCGGGGAATCATGAAGTCGACGAACTGATGTGCGTCACCGTCGAAGGAACCGTGGGCATCGGTGGCGTCATGGTGGTAGACCGACTTGAGCAGCTCTGCATCACACCGGTCGATGCCCCGGGCATAGCGGTGCAGCACCTCGATCACCTGTTGCCGGTCGTAGACCAGCTGGAGCAGATCGTCTCGGTTACCGGGCTGGGTCTTCGGCTCGAACAACATGCGGATCAGACCCTCTCCGCGACGATCGCCGAGGCGGCAGCCTCACCGGCGATACGGCCGAATCCGGCCGCGCTGGCCAGCGAGCTGCCGGATCCCGAATACGTCGGGCCGGTGATCCCACCCGTGCACTCCCCCGCGGCGTAGAGCCCTTCCACCAGGCGGCCGTCCACGCCGACCACGCGCGCGTGGTCGTCGATCCGCAGTCCGTAGCCCGTGTGCGCGACCGCGGTCGGGCGCACCTCGACCGCATAGAACGGTGCGGTCGAGATGGGGTTGAGGAACCTGTCGGGCTTGGAGAAGTCGGAATCACTCCCCGCCTCGACCAACGAGTTGTACCTGATGATCGACCCGACGAAGTCGTCGCGCGGGACGCCGGCCGAGTCGGCCAACTCCTCCAGCGAGTCGGCGATGTGCACGCGATCATGGTTCTTGTACTGCTCGATGACGTCCGCGTTGTAGTGCTTGGGCTTGAACTTGGCGTGATTGGGCCAAATCTGCTTGTAGGCGTCGCCGTACCTCTCGGCGAGCTCGGACGGCGGGCGGAGCGCCGCGTCATCGAAGACGACGTACGCCACGTTGTCGCGAGCCTTGAGCAGGCTGTCCAGGATCCCGTACGGCGACGTCTCGTCGCAGAATCGCTGTCCCTCGCCGTCCACGAGGACGACCCAGCCGGGCAGGAACGCCTCATGCAACGTGTCCACCCCGGGATTGAGCATGCGTAGTCCGCGGTTCTCGCCCGTCACCTGTGCGCCGACCTGGTCCGCGAACCGGAGGTGATCCCCGCGGGCACCGTCGGCACCGATGTAGAAGGTCTCCCCGGGCACCCAGGCGATGGGATAGTGCTCGGCCATGTACTCGGGGGACGCGCCGAATCCGCCGGTCGCCACGATCACCGCATCGGCCGTGAGCACCTCGCCACCCGCCTTGACCCCGGTGACCCGCCCGTCCTCACGGACCAACTCGTCGACCCGGTTGCCGAGTGCGAACTCGATTCCGGCCGCCCGACATCTGGGGACGAGCGCGTCGATGATCGCCTGCCCGCCGCCGTCGACGCAGTGGCCACGGGGACGCCTGTCGTCGCCACTGAAGATGAGCCGGTCGTAGAACGGGACACCGTGGCCCTCGAGCCAGTCGATGGTCTCACCGCTGCGCGCGGCCCACCGCTCGACCGGCCCCGTCGAGACATCCCAGACGTTGATCGCCATGTATTCCTTGAACATGTCGTCCTCGGCGTCCTCGATCCCGGCCGCACGGGCGAGTCTGCTGCGGCTGCCCATGACGACACCACCGCACAGCCGCGTCGAGCCTCCGAGGACGCTCTCCGACTCGACGACCAGAATGTTCTCGCAACCATTCTCCGAGGCAGTGAGAGCTGCGGAGAGTCCCCCCAGGCCGGATCCGATGACGATCACGTCAAAGTCGGGCTTGCTCATGTCAGCTCCTTGCTGGTCAGCGCCGCCACGGGCAGGCGCAGATGGGTCGAGTCATTGAGTCGGGCGAGCTCCCGGTGACCGCTACTGCTGGCCCTCACGATCGAGACCCCGGTGTAGTCCGGGTGGTGGAAGACGAGCCTGTCGGCGTGGATGAAGGAGCCGATGAAGGCGTTGATGACCGCTCCATGGCTCACCACCACGACGCGTTGTCCCCGATGCTCGGCGATGATCGCCTCCAGCGTGGTCACCGCGGTGCGCCGAATGGTGTCGGCGTCTGTCCCGTACGCGGAGAAGTCCTCGCGCCGAAAAGCCTCCATCTGACTGTTCCCGGGCTCGAGTAGGTCCTCGATGTGAACGTAGGGCTTCCCGAAATCGAACTCGGCGAGTCCGTCGTCGCTGGTGGGGTTACATCCGACGGCAGCACCGATGACTGTGGCGGTCTCCATCGCTCTCCGCTGCGGCGAACTGTAGAGCGCGTCCCACTCCTCACACGCCAGTCTTCGTGCGACCGCCTCCGCCTGTCGGATGCCGACGGCGCTGAGCCCGGGGTCCTGGCGTTCGGCCGCGGTCGCCGACCTGGAGGGCTCAGCGTGCCGTACCAGTGCCAGTTCCACGTCAGTGTCCTCCCAGCTCGAGCAGTGCGTACTTTGACTGAATTTACTCTATAACTGAACTATTGCAAGACCAACTTAATGGCGGCCGGCCGTCGCATTCAACTCGAGGGGCGTCCACCCCTCGCCCTCGCGGTACAGGAACCGATTCACCGAGCCGTATTCCGGTTGCAGCAGGGCCACCTTCGGCGAACCCACCAGCACGGCGAAGAAGTTGTTGATCACTCCACCGTGGGTGACGGCCACGATCCGCCCGCCACCGGCCGAGACCCGCATCCGCTCCACCACGGATCCGATACGTCGCCGGAACTCATCGAGGGTCGTCCCCCACGCACTGAGATCGCCGTCGAGGTAGCGGGCGTATGCCTCCCGGCCGTCTTCCCAGTGCAGATACCTGCTGCCGCGGTCGAACTCCGCGAGGCCGTCGTCCATCACGAGGTCCGCCCCCGGCGCGACGATCTCAGCGGTCTGCCGCGCACGAGCCATGGGCGATGTCCACACCGCGTCGTAACCGTCGGCATCGAGGAGCGCACGCGAACCGGAGAGGGACTCCCGACCGGCTGCACTCAGCGGCGGATCGAAGCTCTCACTCCCGGAGCCGGGACGGGCGGGTTCACCGTGTCGCATCAACGTGAGAATCACGAGCTGCCCCTTTCCGTGGTCGAGCCCGACCGAGCATAGCAATGAACTCTCTACATGAATAGTTTACCACTCGACTATCTGACCGTTTCGCGTTACCGTCGACAACGACGGTCTCGTTCCCGAGCAGTGGAGGCGCACAATGGCACGCCAGTTCGTCGCGACGCGAGTAGTCGCGATCATCGGCAACGAGTTCACCCTGTTGCGCACGGAAGAAGAACCGGCGGCTGCGGCGAGAAACCTCCTACGGGTGGCGGAGCTCCTCGTGGAACGTGCCACGCTCGACGACGCTCTGGCTGACCGTCGCCGCGACTTCTCGCCCACCGACGTCGGGAGCCTGGTCACACTCGAACTGGGCCCACAGGCGACCCACGGCGCAGTTGATGAGACCGGGTCACTCGACGTGCTGGACGGGGACGACAGCGCGTCCTTCGAGTCGGCCTCCCCGCCGAGCCTGTCGGAGGAGGACCTGATCGCCGCTTTCCGGCGCGGCGCTCCTGAACTGCGCGTGGACGGAGTCAGGGATCTTCGGCGGATCTCCGGGGGATTCTCCAAGGAGACGATTCGGGCCACGGTGGTCGACGAGGGCCACCACGAGACGGACGTGGTGATCCGCAAGGTCTCTCCGGGCCGCCGGGCCGACGGGCTGCGACTCGAGTACGATATCGTCTCCGTCGTGGCGTCCGCAGACGTTCCGGCGCCGCGTCCACTCTGGTACCTCGACGACTGTCTGGGGACCCCGGCCTTCGCGGCCACCGGCCTCCCGGGTCGCCTGCTCGGAAACGTGTGGGGATGGACCGAACGCCCGACGGACGCCGCTGTCCGTGACCTCGGCGTGACGATGGGGCATCTGCATTCGCTCGACGTCGCGTCGGTCGGGGCCGCCCCCCTCCCGCCACTTCGCACTCGTCAGGACCACCTGGCCGCGGTCGGTGAGCGACGAGATGTCGTCGAGGCGATCTGGGCACGGGGAGACGACGCCTTCCGGCCGATCTTTACATTCGTGCTCGACTGGCTCGAGCAGCACGTTCCGACCGATTCGGAGTCCCAGGTTCTGGTCCACGGCGACTTCGGACTACACAACATCCTGTTCGCGGACGGCCGGCTCTCGGGTCTGCTCGACTGGGAGCGCGCCCACCTCGGCAACCCGGCGGAAGATCTCGCCTACCTCAAGCCGAGTCTAGACCAGGTCGGCGGATGGGAGACTTTCCTCTCCGGCTACCTGGAGGCCGGCGGGCCACCGCCGTCGACTGGGGACGTGCACTACTTCACGGTCTGGCAGGACCTCTGGCGGGCGGTCTCGTCGTACCGGGTACGGGACAAGTTCTTGGCGGACCCGAGCCAGTTGGCGGACGCCGTGGCCGGGTTGCTCCTGACCCCCCGATTCCTGGCGCGCGCGGCCCTCCGCGTGGGCGACGACACCAAGGACTGACACATGCTGACCTCATTGGACGAAACCCTCCACCACCAGATCCCCGAGCCTTTCGCCGTCACCGGGACCAGCGACCACAGGTTCTTCGACCGCTACTGGTTCAGTGGCCTGTCCCCGGACGGCGAATACGCCTTCTTCTCCGGTACCGGCCGCTACCCCAACATGGGCACCCGGGACGCCTTCCTCAACGTCCTCGTCGGAGACAAGCAGTACAACCTGCGCGTGGCCGCTCCCCTCGACGACGGCCTCGACACCCAGCCCCACAGCGCGCAGCTGCGCGGGTACGGCGTCACCGTGCACACCCCCTTCCGTCGGCTCGCACTCCGCAGTACGGAGGGCCCGATCACCGCGGAACTCGAGTTCACCACCGAGGCACTACCCCACCTCGAGGCCAAGCACCGCGAGATGTCCGGCACTCGAGTCATCCAAGAGCAACAGAGGTACGACCAGGTCGGCCGGTGGAACGGGTGGCTGGAGATCAACGGCGCCAGAATCGAGGTGAACGACTGGTGGGGCGACCGCGACCATTCCTGGGGAACCCGTGTCGACGTGGGTGGCCTCGAGCCACGGGAGATGTTCCGGCGATCCCCGAGCTTCACCATCTGGTGCAGCTTCTCCACGGAGAAGGGCTACGGACTCTTCCACAGCCGCGAGTACGCCGACGGGACCCCTCGCTACCTCGATGGCCGCCTTCACTGGCACGACGGCCGCGAGGCCACGATCGTCGACCTGACCAGCGACATCTCCTACGTCGACGGAACACAGGCCTGGTCCCACGCTGAGTTCGACCTGGCACTGGGCGACGGCACGACGGTCCACGTGGTCGCCGATCCCCACACCGCGCGGCCCTGGGCGAGCAAGGGCGGCGGATACAACCGCGGGTTCCGCGACGGCCTCGGGTTCGGCGCCCGACGGGGTTCGGTGACGGAATACGACGTGTACGACCTGCCCGACGTCACCCAGGTGATCGCCGACGGCGAGACGATCGCCCCGGGTCACCGGGAGCAGCTCGCACGGATCACCGTCGACGGCGACGCAGGGTGGGCGCACATCCCGATCATGCCCCGCAGCGGCGACATGGCACAGCGGGGCGCGTGACTGCAGTTCAGGTCGACACTCAGATCGTGTCGACCTGAACTCGGGTTCCAGTGGCCGCCGACTTCTCGATGGCCGCGAGTAGGGAATGCAGCCTCACGCCGTCGTCGAATGTCGGAGCGGATCGCGTTCCGTCTCTGAGATCGTCGGCCAGACGCGAATAGACCTGCGCGACATTCTCACTCCGCAGCGAGGCCTCAGGCCCCGTGATCGGGGCTCGTGGAACATCGATCACCTCAAGCTCCTTCTGGGCCCCGTTCGCCCCCCTCAACGTGAGCGACGCCAACTGCAGGTGTCCCGTCGGACCCGTGATCTGGAGATCCCCTTCAGTGCCGTTGATCTCCCACAGGAGATCGGTCCCCCGCGACTGCCCCCCGCGATAGTGCACCGCGAGACACGCCCCGCTTCCGACACGCCCGTTCAGCAGGAGCTGGTCGGGGGCCGTCATCGGTATCTCCTGCTGCGATTCCGTCACCCGCGTCGACCGGCGGCGATTCTCCAGGAGCGCTGACACCTCCGTGATGTCACCGAGCACGGACTGCACCGCGGCGATCGTGTGTCCGAACGGAATGGTCAGAAGGGTCGCTCCGTTCGCCACGTCGGCCGTGTAGGCGTTGGCCTGACTCATCTCACGGCCCCAGGAACCCCCGCTTCCCACGAGGGTGGAGGAGAGGACCTCACCGATGAAGCCTTCGTTGATCAGACGACGCGCGTGCTCGACCTCCGGAGCGTAGAGGGCCTGGGTGCCGATCACCCCGACAACTCCCCTCTCCGTCGCCAGTTCGGCGAGCTGACGCGTCTCCGCCAGGTTCTTTCCCAGCGCCCATTCGCAATAGACGTTCTTGCCCGCGTCGATCGCGCCGCGAACCAGGTCGAAGTGCGCGGGGATCTTAACGGTGACACTCACGACATCGATATCCGGATCAGCCAGCATCTCGTCATAGCTTGCATACGCACGCGGAATATCCATCGCCTCAGCGGCTTTTCGCGAGCTCTGCAGACTCGAGTTGGCCACGCCCAGCAGGTCGAATCGGTCTGAAAGCGCCCGCAGGGCGGGAACGTGCGCGATCGCGCCCCAGCTCCGCCCCGGGTCCAACCCGACCACTCCGACTCCGAATCGCTTGTCGTTCATCTCGATCTCCTCAATTCGATGTGGTCCACGATCAACAGAAGCCGAGCGGGCTCGTTCACTTCTGCCTGAAATGGCGCTCGGAGAACCGCCGCATTCCGTCCACAGCGTCCCTGGTGGTGCGCCAGGGAGCGACGATCACCCGATCGACACCGCTCCGGCGCCACCCGTCAACGTCCACCTCTCCGGGGTGGGCGGCAACTGTGGTGCCCAGTGGCCGCGTGCGGTCCACCCGCTCGCGCTCCGCCGCCAATCGGGTCAGCGGCTCCCGCGCGGACTCCGGGGAATGGTGCATCCCGATCCATCCGTCGCCCCGGGCGACCGCTCTGCGCAGCGCGGCTCCCGACTCACCGCCGATGAGTACCGGCGGGCCCGGCCGCTGGGCCGGCTTGGGTTCGAACGCCACCTCCGGGAACTCATAGAACTCGCCGCTGTGGGCGAACGACGGCTGGGTGAAGAGGCCGCGAACGACGTCGAGGGTCTCGTCCAGCCTCACTCCCCGACGATCCCACGGGACACCGGCCGCGTCCCACTCGGCACGAGACCAGCCGGTGCCGACCCCCCACTCGACGCGACCACCGGAAACGATGTCCAGCGTCGCCAGCGCTCTCGCCACGACCAGCGGGGGTCGCAGGGCGGCCTGATAGACGTAGGTGCCCAACCGGAGGGTCGTCGTCACCGCGGCGAAGTCGGCCAGACGCACCATGACGTCGTACATCGGTGTGGCCGGATCGATGGGCAGCTCGCCGTCCGGATACGAATCCCGATCCAGGGCAAGCGGCATGACCAGGTGATCGGAGATCCAGACCGATTCGAAACCGAGCTCCTCCGCAGCCTGCACGATCTCGGGCCACGCGTCCGGCCTGGCCCGCAACAGTGAGATCCCGAATGCTGGGTTACCCCTCCACATCGCCGGCGACCTCAGGGGTTTCCGCCGAGGGCCTGCGTCTTCAAGCGGGTCCAGGTCTCATGATCCGCGTAGTCGCGGACCGATTCGATGTGCTCCCCGCGCAGTTCCACCACCCCGAGGCACTGCATCGCGGCCTCGTGCTCGCCGTACCAGAAGCGGTCGATGCGTTCGAGGTAGACACGGTTCTCGGACACTCCGGTGGTGACCACGTCCCATCTGATCCTGCTCACCTCGCCGAGCACGCGCGAGAAGGCCGCCTCGATGGCCGCGCGTCCCTGAACCGGCGGCTGGGGCACCAGGAAGTGATAGGTCCCGTCCTCGGTGAAGCAGCGTGCCACACGAGCGGCGTCGAGCGCCTCTACTCCGACCAAGAACTCTTCGATGATCTCGGGTAGCACGGTTGCCTTCCATCGCTCAGCAGGATCGAAAATCCGGGTCGCGTTTCTCGAAGAACGCCTTCACGCCCTCCCTCGACTCCTTCGAGCGGAACGCCAGGGCCTGTCCCATCGCCTCCGACTCGACGGACGTGGCGAACGACGACTCGAAGGACTGGTTCAGCTGGGATTTGATCACCGAGAGCGCACGCCTGGGCCCGTCCGCAAGTCGCCCCGCCCAGTCCGCCACGACATCATCCAGGTCGTCGTCGGCAACGCACTTGTTGACCAACCCCAGGTCACCGGCCTCCCGACCGGACAGTCGCCCGGCCAGGAAGAGGATCTCCTTGGCCCTGCCCAGGCCGACCAGGCGCGGCAGGGTCCACGAACCGCCTCCATCCACGCTGAGACCGCGGTCGGCGAAGATCTCACCGAACACGGCCGACTCGCCGGCCACGACCAGATCGGCACACAGCGCGAGGTTCGCCCCGAACCCGACCGCGCCCCCCTGCACGCGCGAGACCACCGGCAGGGGGAGGTCGTGGATCAGGGAACACAGGTGGCCGGCGCGGCGCATGAACGTGAGTTCGTCCGGGAGGATCGGCTCGGAGAGATCCATGCCCGAGCAGAAAGCGTCACCAGCACCGGTGAGGACAACCACCCGGCTGGCAGGGTCGTCCCAGATCTGCTCCAGTGCCCGGACGGCCTCGTCGAGCATGGCCTTGTTAAGGCCGTTCTTGCGGTCCGGGCGGTTGAGCGTCAAAGTGACGACCCCGTCGACGTTATCCACAAGCACAGTTGGTTCGCCGCTCATGACCCCACCCCCAGCGTCGCGGAGAGCCGCGCGCGGTGTTCGTCGGGAGAGCCGAGCAGCAACTCGAGTGTGCGGGCACGACGGAAGTAGAGATGGGCGTCGTGTTCCCAGGTGAATCCGATACCGCCGAACACGTGGAGGGTCTCGTCGGTGAGCCGGGTAGCCGCGTCGCCACACATGGCCTTGGCCGCGCTCGCGGCCACACGCAAGGCCCTGGCACTCTCCACATCCGGGGCATCGAGATACGCATCCGATGCGGCTACCGCCACGTCGAGAGACGACCTGGCCAGCTCCAGATCCTGGAGAAGGTCGACCAGCGTGTGCTTGATCGCTTGGAAGGAACCGATCACCCGGTCGAACTGGACGCGCTCACGAGCCCACGCGACCGCGTCCGCGTGGCACCGGGACGCGATCGCCACCTGTTCCGCAGCGAGACAGGTGAGCGCGATGTCGAATCCTGACTCGAGGGAGTGCGCCACCTCCGCCGGACGTGTGAGGACCGTCGCCGGAGCTCCGTCGAACACGACCGAGGTGAGCCCCCGGGTCAGGTCCATCGCGGACATCGGTGACCGGCGTACGCCCTCGCCGCCCGCGTCCACCGCCACCAGCACCACTCCTTCGGGACCTCGGGCCGGAGCGAGGATCACCTCGGCAACCATCCCGTCCAGGACGAACGAGGCATCTCCGTGCACGCGCCCGTCCTCGACCCGCAGAACCGGACTCAGATCACAGGTGCCCGGATTCGGCCACGCGACGGTCGCCGGAGTGCCATCGGCCAGACGACCCCGCAGTTCGTCGGCCGTCTCCCCTTCTCCTGCTGCCGAGAGCACGGCACCGGCCATGCCGAGACTGGCCAGCGCCGGCACCGGCGAGAGCTGCGCGGCCAGTTCCCCGAGAACGGTGACCGCCTCCGAGACCCCGGCGCCGGCGCCGCCGAGATCTTCCGGGACCAGCAACCCGGTGATCCCGATCTGTTCGACGAGAGCCGTCCACAGGGACGTGTCGGTGGTCGGGCCGTCGTCGTCCGAGAGGAAGTGCCTCACGTCGGACCTGGCGGCTGCGGACCGCACCGCTTCCGCGAGCGCGGCGCGGTCCTCCGTCGAGGTGGCCGTCATGACCGGGCCCTGGCGGCGGCCGGCGAAACCCCCGACTTGGTCGGGAGCGCGATGGTGGCGTGGCCGGGCATCACGTCGCCACCGCGCTGGTTGCGGGCGTAGGTCCTGACCTTGACGGCGTGTTCTCCGGAGTCCAGGACGATCTTCTCCAGGACCTCCCCCCCGAGTTCGACGACGTCGGAGAGGTATACGAAACCCCGGTACTGGGCGTCGCAGTCGACGATCCACCCGTCGTCGCCCATCCAGTGGGTGAGCACCTGGGTCTGCCAGCACTGGCGCTGGAAGCCGACGTCGTATTGGAACGCCACACCCATCGCGTTCGCGGCGGCCTGGTTGTAGTGCACCGCATAGATCGGCTCGGAGGAACCGAGGACCGGATCCCGGAAGGTCCACGCAGGGTGGTCCGCGTAGTCCGCCAACGACGCCGCGTGGGCCTTGAGCCGGGGGATCGGCGTACCGCCGCCGGCGATGAACGCCACCTCGTCCGTCAGACCGATGGGCCCCTTGGTGAGGTGGTCGACGGCGTCACCCACCCGGACGTCCTCCCAGTAGCGGGGCTCTCCGCCCCGGGGTTTCTCGGCCAGGACCCGGGCCTCGACCTCCTCGATCTCCTCGATGGTCCACGGGTGGGGCAAGACGAGTTCGTCCTTCTTGGTCTCGCGCTTGTCCTTGGTGCGACCCCGGGCGGAGGCCCGCTCGAAGTTCATCACCTGCCAGTTGATCTCGGCGACCACGTCGCCGTGCTGGTTGGTGTACGTGTTGAGGAAGTGGTCGGTCACCGTCTGGCCTGCGAAGTTGCTGGGTTTGGGTCCGGTGAAGCCCTCGTATCTACAGGTCGCGGTGATCTTGTCACCCCAGTAGACCGGCGTGAAGAACCGCGCCTGGGTGGCGTTGTGGAAGGCTCCCAGACCCGGCCAGCCAAACTGGATGCCGGAGAAGCAACCGATCACGAACGACGGAGGTGCAACGGGGCCCCCGAAGTCGGAGGCGGTCCCCCTGGCGGCGTCGGTCCACAGCGGGTTGATGTCCCCGATACCGCCGGCGAACTTGGTCACCGCGATGCGTGTCGCCTCCTCGTTGTTCACCGAGTGGTCGATGCGCAGGTCAACACCGGCCTTGGCCTGCATCGACGCGATCATCTCGTCATCGATCACCGCCTCGGGCATTAACGCTCCGGAGTCGCGGTCCTGCTCGACGGCGGTCACTTGGTGCCGCCGCTCGGGTTGGCGGTCCAGGTGTTCCCGCCGGACGGCGATCCTGCGTCCGTGACCGCCTTGTCGAGCGCGTCCAGGCTCCAGCGACCGTCGGTCAGGAGTTTCCACTCGGGGTCCTTCTCCCAGGGCTTGACGCGCTGGACCCGGGAGCCGCCGACCAGGAAGACCTCGCCGGTCAGGTCCGACAGGGACGAGACGAGGTAGGCGACGAAGGGCGAGACGTTCGCGGGATCCCACCGGTCGAACTGCCCTTCCTTCGCCGCGAGTGCATCGCCGAACGCACCCTCCGTGAGACGCGTCCGAGCCTGCGGCAGGATCGCGTTGGCGCGGACGCCGTAGCGCTGCAGCTCCTTCGATGAGACCTGGGTGAGCGAGGCGATGCCGGCCTTGGCCGCGGCGTAGTTGGCCTGGCCCGGGTTGCCGAATACACCGGACTCGCTCGATGTGTTGACCACGGATCCGGAGACCTCGTGTCCGGCCTTGCTCTGCGCGCGCCAGTAGTTTCCCGCCGCCTTGGTCATGAGGAAGGTGCCACGCAGGTTGACGTTGACGACGAGGTCCCAGTCCTCTGGCGAGATGTTCACCAGGACCCGGTCGCGGAGGATCCCGGCGTTGTTGACCAGCCCGTGCAGGTCGCCGTACGTCTCGATCGCCTGTGCGACGATCCTCTCCGAACCCTTCTCGTCGGCTACGTCGTCGCCGTTGGCGACCGCGTTACCACCGGCGTCACGGATCTCCTGGGCCACCTGCTCGGCGGGGCCGGCCGCGGCCCCACTGCCGTCCTCGGCTCCACCCAGGTCGTTGACGACGACGTTCGCACCCTCTCGGGCGAACAGGAGTGCGTGCTCCCGACCGATGCCGCGACCGGCGCCGGTAACGATGACAGTCTTTCCTTCGAGGTGTCCCATCAGGCTTCCTTCTCTGCGTTGGTGTGGGATCCCACGGCTCGCGCCGAGGGCTCCTTGGGGAGGCCGAGCACACGCTCGGCGATCGTGTTGCGGTGGATCTCGTCGGTCCCGCCACCGATGCGCATGCCGGGAACGCCCAGCACGAACTCCGACCAGGCGTAGGTCCGCTCAGCACCGGTGTCCGCGAGGATCCGGGGCCCCAGGGCGAGCCGGACCAGGCCGCTGAGCCTGGTCAGATTGGCGGTCAGCGCGAGCTTGCCCAGCGACATCTCCGGCCCGGGAACCCCGTTGTGCTTGAGGTTCGCGTCTGCGCGGGCGCGCATGGCCTTGGCAGCACTGACCCCGCAGTAGACCTTCGCGAAGGCCTGGGCGACAGCCGGGTCATCGGCCCGGTCGATGTCGCGCAGCCATCGGGCCAGTTCATCCATCTTGAAGATGCCGCTGCCACCCGACGAGGACCCGCCGATGGCGCCGCGCTCATGCATGAGCATGCCCATGGCGACCTTCCAGCCACCGTCGACCTCTCCCAGTCGATCGCTGTCCGGGACCCGGACGTCGGTGAGGAAGACCTCGTTGAAATCGGCGCCGCCGGTCATCTGACGCAGTGGGCGGACGTCGACCCCCGGCGCGTGCATGTCGATGGCGAACACGGTGATGTTGCGGTGCCTCGGTCCGTCGGAGGTACGGGTCATGGCGATTCCGACATCGGAGTAGTGCGCTCCCGAGGTCCAGACCTTCTGCCCGTTGATCACCCACTCGTCACCGTCGCGGACAGCCCTGGTCTGCACGGCGGCCAGGTCCGATCCTGCGACCGGTTCGCTGAACAGCTGGCACCCGATCGCGTCGGCGCGCCACAGTGCGTCCAGCCAGCGCTTCTTGGTGGTCGGACCGCCGAACTGCGCCAGAGTCGGGGCCACCATCCCCAGACTCACGGACAGCGGGGCCTTGGACGGGATCGAGTATCCGCGCTGGAGAGTGGCGAACGCCTTCTCGAAGGCGACCGGATGACCGCCACCTCCGTCCGACTCCGGGCCGCTGATCCATCCGTAGCCCGCATCGAACAGCGCGCGCTGATAGTCGACGGCGGCCTGCACCTCGGACTCGCTCGAGCCGGAGAAGAGTGCGATGCGATCCCGGTCGCCGTCGTCCTCGCCCCGGGCGTCCGTGACGGTCACGGAGTGTTGGTCCAGGAATCGGCGAGCACCCTCGAGGAACTCGTCCAGCGATGCGCCTCGTGACGACATGGCCACCTCCTAATTACTCTAGTTTACGACTATTTTATCCTAGAGTACTTCATGGCCGGTCTTCGCGCCACCTCTGATCCCGTCCGCTTCCGAGGATCAGACCGCGTCGACCAACCCGTCCCATACCGCGATCCCCGACTCGTCGTGGGGATTCGCATGCACCCAGTCGAACAACGGATCGACCAGCGAGACCGCGACCGCGGTCAGTGCCTCGTGGTGCAGCTGCTGCTGGGACAGCCGGCCGTCCGAACACGCGGGCAGGTCGAATTCCGGGACCCGGGCGGCACGGGCGGGAGTTCCCTCCCGCCAGCGCGCGATCCGCTGGAGCGCATCGAACAACACCCGGTTCCGCTCGGTCAACACGAACGCCGCGTCGTCCCAGTCGACCTGGGCGAGGACCGCCCTGATCTCCTGGAGTCTGGACCGCGCGTGCTCGGACTGGAGTTCGGGCTCGATCGTCTCCTTGAGGATCTGCCGCACGCCGGCGATCACATCGGAGGGGATCGGTTTCATCAGGGCACCGTCCTGTCTCGGGTCGTGCCGGTCATCCGGGTGTCCGCCAGAGCCTGGCGGACCACCCGGTCGGCGGGGCCGGCGGGCCGGTCCGTCTTGCCGTCCAGGAACGCGGCTATCCCGGTCAGGGCCATCACCGCCAGACGGAACGTCGACATCACCTGCCAGAAGTGGAGGCGGGCCGGGTCCACCTCGGCGACACCGGTTGCCGAGCGATAGCGATCGACGAAGTCACCGGTGTCCCACTGCCCGGGGAGAAAATGTTCGCCCCGGTAGACCGAGCAGGTGTACCAGCCGAGGTCGTCGACCGGATCACCGAGATGGGCGAGTTCCCAGTCGAGGAGTACTTCGATCTCCCCGTCGTGGACCAGGACGTTGGCCGGCCGGAAGTCGCCGTGCACCAGAGACAGTCGCTCGGGCGGGGCGGGAAGGTGGTCCCGAAGCCAGCGCGCGGTGAGCCGGAGCGCCGGCTGCGGTTCCCGCTCGGCTCGGTCGAGCTCCGCCACCCAGCGCTCCAGTTCGGCGCACGCCGGGTCGGCTCCGGGGTCCGGGAGCACCGAGTCCAGGCCGAGGTCCGCCACGTCCACGCGGTGCACGGATGCGAGAAGGTCAGCCATCCCCGCCGCCAGCCTGAGACGGGAGTCCGGTCCCAGCCCCAGGGGGTCCTTGTCGCGCAGCACTGCCCGATCCGCTCTGCCCCGCCGGCGCTCCACGATCATCGCGGGCCGGCCGAACACCGCGCCGTCGTCGGTCCAGTAGACGGCCGGGACGGGCACGTCGGTCCCCGCCAGTGTGTGGATCAGGGTGAATTCGGTGTCCCGTTCGGTGTCGACGACGCCCGACCCGGGTTCCCGACGCAGGAGCATCGGCGCACTCTCGCGTGAACCGTCAGGGCCGACCCACACGAGGTCGAAGGCCCAGTTCTCCTGAGAGCTCCCTCCGCCGAGTCGGCGCGGCTCTGTGACGTCGAGTCCCGAGCGGTCCGGCACCTGCTTCGCGATGTACTCCCGCAGCGTCGTGCGCAGAGGGCTCATGCTCGCCTCGGCGGGATCGCCTCGTCGTACCGACCGTACCCGGGCAGCACCATGTATTCGATGACTCCGTACCCGATGTCCTGTCCGTGGGTGACCTTGACGAAGTGGTCGCTACCGGCCTTGGCGTACCGATAGAACTGCGATGTGTCCTCGAGGTCCCACGTGTCGGTCTCGCTCGTGTCGTCACCACGCCACATCCCCTGTTTCCAGCCGTTCCACCCCTCGTACCCACCTCCTCGGAGATGTGCGCGGCCCGGGAGCGCCTCGATCCCGAGTTCGATCCGCTCACCACCGAGGAGGGTGAGGACGAGGGTCCCTCCCACCAGGGTGGGAGCCGCGGCGTTCTCGTCCCACACCAGGTCGTGCTGGACGCCGACTATCGGGGGGAACTCCTTGTCGGAGCCGACCGGCCCGACCATCCCCGCGCTGAGATGCACAGGCTGGCCCGGAGCGGACTCCTGGAGGTAGACGTGGAGAGCGAAATCCGGCAACTGCAGCGGCGCGAACAACAGCATCTTCCACTCGGGCCGGCTGCCGGGCGGCTGCCCCTCGGCCCGTGGGAGCGGCCGGGTCCCCCAGGAGTGATCCCGTTCGGCCCACCAGGTGTCCGGGGTCAGTTCCAGGGTGCCCTCGGCGGTCGTGATGGTCCCCCGACCCCGGCCGTGCTGCACGTATCGGATGGCGTCGTACGTCGTGCGCGCGCGACTGACCTGGAAGAACCGCCCCTCGAGCAGCGGGTCCATGGTCGCCTCGAATGTCACGTCGAAGGTGATGCCCGACTCGTTCTCGCCAAGTCGGAACCGCAGCTCGCGGAGCGGTTCGACGATCTCGACCGACAGGGGACCGACACCCATGGTGGCATCCGGGAGGAGCGTTCGCGACAGGCGCAGGTTGGTCTGCTCGCCCTTGTGCGAGAAGGCCACGAAGGCCTCGAACACGTCCTGGTTGGGATACTTCCCCAGGCCCAGCGTCAGGACCGTGTGGCCGGTACCCGCGTCTTGGAAACTCACCCAGTACCGCTCACGCCACGACGGATCGCTCGTGGCGACCATGGAATGGGGTAGCGAGGTCTGATGGGTGAAGAACTCGTCGGCAGCACTCAGATGCATCGTTCAGACTCCCTCACGGCTGGCGAGGAACCCCTCGCGGATGGCCTTCTTGTTGATCTTCTCCCCCGCCAGAGTGGGCAGGGGCTGATGGTCGATGGCCCAGAGTGTGGGCACCTCGAAGTACGCGAGAGTGTTCCGGCAGTGCTCGACCAGGTCCGTCTCGGACACCGGCGAACCGGTGCGGTGCACGACCGCAGCAGCGAGTTCCTCGCCGAGATCCTCGTGCGGGACGCCGAAGACGGCGGCCTCCACGACGCCGGGGTGGGCGAGCAGCGCCTTCTCGACGTGAGCTGCGGCGATGTTCTCCCCCCCTCGGATGACGATGTCCTTGCTCCGGCCGTCCAGGAAGAGATATCCCTCGTCGTTCAGGTGACCCAGGTCGCCGGTGTGCAGCCAGCCGTCGTCGGTGACCGTCCCGTCGTCCATCCCGAGGTAGCCACGCATGACCGTGGGGGATCGCACGAGGATCTCCCCGGACCCGTTCTCATCCGGGCTGCTGATGCGCAGCTCGACGACCGGGTAGGGACGTCCGACCGTGCCGGGGTGGCGCTCCAGGTCGGCGTTGCCGGCGACGGTGACGAATCCGCCGGACTCCGTCATCCCCCAGGTGTTGGCGAGCCCCCGCTTCGTCAGCTGGGGCAGTTTCTCGCTCATCCTCTCCAACAGCGTCGCCGGAAGCGGGGCACCGCCCAGAGGGAAGGAGCGCAGCGATGACAGGTCGAAGCTGTCGAACTCCGGGTGTTCGAGGACCCGGATCGCCATCGTGGGCACGCCGCCCCAGCTCTGCACCTTCTCGCGCTGGATCAGTTCGAGGATCCCGCCGGCATCGAACCGACCCGGCGTGAGAACCAGTCGGCCACCGATGATCAGGTTGGTGAGGATGTTCGACACTCCCCCGATGTGGAACAGGGGCGTTGCCACGAGAGTGACCGGCTGCGGGGCGGCGTCCTCCAATTGGTGCGGAAGGCGCCGTGAGCGGGCGAGGAGATTGTGTTGGTTGACGATGACGGACCGGTGCGAGAGCTCTACCGCTTTCGGAGCCCCGGAGCTGCCCGAGGTGAAGAGGATCAGCGCCGCGGAGTCGAGGTCGGCGGTCGGAGCCGGCGGGGGGCCGCCGTCCTGCTCGAGTGCGGGCGCGAGCACCGCGATATCGACACCCCGGCCTGTGGCCACGAGGTCGGCGTCGTCGGTGAGCACGACCGCGGGCGCGGTGAGTGACAGGCCGTGATCGAGCTCGCGATCGCTCCACCAGCGGTTCGCGTAGACCGGAACCGCACCCAACCACCATGCCGCCCAGGTCGCGAGGACGAAGTGGGGGGAGTTGTACGACAGCAGCATCACGCGGTCGCCCTGCAACACGCCCTGTTCGGCCAGGAGCCTCGCGGCGGCGGGTAGGGCCCGGACGAACTCGTCATGGCGGATCCGCCGGTCTCCCTGCACGAGGTAGTCGCGCCCCGCCCATCGCCCGGTGTGCTCGAGCATCGCCACGATCGATCCCGGAGAGGGGTCGTAGAGCAACCCCGGGTGCCCGGCGTACTCGCCCTCGACGACGCTGTCCCCCCACAGTCTCTCGTTCACGCGCCGGTCCATCGGCCCTCCCGCTTCTCGCGGAACGCGGTGACCGCCTCGAGGGCGTCGGCGCTCCTGTTGCTCAGTGCTTCCAGATAGAAGCTCGTGTCGAGGACGTCGTGGGTGCGGGAGGCGACCACCCGGTTGAGGCTGCGCTTGGTCAGCTGCACGGCGACCGGCGGCAACGCCGCCACCCTCTCGGCGAGCGCGAAGGCCGTGGCGCGCGCGGATTCGTCGTCGTCCGCCAGGTCGGAGACCAGGCCGTACTCGTGCGCCTGCGCGCCGCTGATCGGTTCGCCCCAGAGCAGCTGCCGCCTGGCCCTGGCCAGGCCGGCGCTGAGGGGCCATGCGACCACTCCACCGTCTCCGGCCACGAGCCCGACGTGCACGTGCGGGTCCGACAGCGTCGCGTTCGGCGTGGTCACCACCGCGTCCGCCGAGAGGACCAGACTCGTCGCGACGCCGAAGCAACTGCCCTGGACCGCGACGACGATCGGCTTGGGAAAGTCGGTGAAGGCGCGGAACAGCCGGCGGCCGTCGTCCACGCCGCGCATCAGAATGTCGAGGTTCTCGTGACCCGCCACGATCGTGTCCATGTCTCCCCCAGCCGAGAAATGTCTCCCCGTGGAGGTGAGGACGACCGCACGCACCTCCGGGTCCCGGGCGAGATCTATCAGCACCTCGGGCATTTCGTTGATCAGCTGGTCGTCGAACGCGTTGAGGATGTCGGGGCGGTTGAGGCGCAACTCGGCGACGAAGCCGGTGCGCTCGACGAGCACGCTCTCGTAGTGGGTCATCCGATCGCTCCTCAGATTCTCTCGATGATCGTGGCGGTGCCCATTCCGCCGCCGGTGCACATCGTCACCAGACCGGTGATGAGATCCCGACGCTCGAGTTCGTCGAGGACGGTCTGGATCAGCATCGCACCGGTGGCGCCGATCGGATGCCCGAGTGCGATCGCCCCGCCGTTCACGTTCACCCTGTCCTCCTCGATGTCGAGGTCTCGCATCACCTTCATCGGGACCGCGGCGAAGGCTTCGTTGATCTCCCAGAGGTCGACGTCGCCCACGGACATCCCAGCCTTGCGCAGAGCGATCTCCGCAGCCGGCCCCGGCGCGGTGAGCATGATGACCGGTTCGGCTCCCGCGGTCGCCGTGGAGACGATGCGTGCGCGCGGCGTCAGCCCCCGGGCCCGGGCGAAGTCGCTGGAGGCCACCATCACCGCGGCGGCTCCGTCGACGACGCCGGAGGAGTTCCCGGCATGGTGGACGTGGTCGATCGCCCCGACATCGGGGTAGGTGGCCCGCGCCATGTCGTCGTAGGACATCCCGCCCTCGCGGGGTTTGACGCCGGACCGTTCGAACGACGGCGGCAGCGTGGCCAGCGACTCGAGGGTGGTCCCCGCTCGGGGGTGCTCGTCCTCGTCGAGCAGGACCGAGCCGTCGTCACCGACGACGGGCACGATCGACCTGGCGAAACGGCCCTCGGCTACGGCCACGGCCGTCTTCTCCTGGCTCCGCACCGCGAAGGAGTCCACCGCGCTGCGGTCGAAACCCTCGAGGCTGGCGATCAGATCCGCCGAGATGCCCTGTGGAACCAGGGGATACCGCTCACGAAGCCTGGGGTTGCCGGCGTCGAGCGGCATCCCGTAGGAGTGCCGTGACATCGATTCGACACCACCCGCGACCACGAGGTCCTGCCACCCGGAGAGCACGCCCATGGCCGCGACCGTGATCGCCTGCTGCCCGCCTCCGCAGAAGCGGTTGAGGGTGAGTCCCGGTACCGTCACCGGCCATCCCGCGGTCAGCAGCGCTGATCGGGCGATGTCGTTGGCGTGCTCGCCGCCGTGTTCACCGTTGCCCATCACGACGTCGTCGACCCGGGCGAGGTCGACCTGATTCCGTTCCGCCAGCGCCCGGAGGACACCGCCGAGCAGTTCCTGCGGGTGCACTCCGTGCAGGCCTCCCGTGGCCTTGCCCTTGCCTCGTGGGCTGCGGGTTCCGTCGATGATCCAGGCCTCGCGCATGTCGCACCTCTCCATGGCCGATGCACCCCGGTAACCGATGCATCCGATTTAGTCGTTAACGCGATTGTCTACGACTTGACCATAGCGCATCGGCGGGGTCGCCGACAGGTCGGCACGACGCTTCATTTGGTCCATTCTGCGACTATTTAGCTATGGACATTTAGTGGCTCTGCTGCTACGGTCACGCACACCATCAAGGAGGAACCGTGCGAGTTTCGATCAGCTCCGACTGTCAGGGCTGCGGCATCTGTGAGGCGACCGCTCCCGACGTCTTCGAGGTCACGCCCGAGGGCGTGGCCAAGGTTCTCATCGACATCGTTCCGCCCGAACTCGAGCAGGCCGTCCGTCAGGCGGCAGACGACTGCCCGACCGAGGCGATCGAGATCGGTGACTGACCCACGGCGCCTGGTCGTCGTGGGTGGCTCCCTTGCCGGCCTGAGGGCTGTCGAAGCAGCGCGGAAGTCAGGCTTCGACGGCGAGATCGCCCTGGTGGGAGGGGAGCCGCGGCTCCCCTACGACCGACCCCAGCTGACCAAGGCCGTGCTGTCCGCCACGGCCCCCGCCGAGGTGCCGCCCTTCAAGACAGCCGCGCGCCTGACCGAGGATCCGCAGACGACCTTGCACCTCGGCGTCAGTGCCACCGGCCTGGACATCGAGTCGCGCGTAGTGGCCACCGACAGCGGAGACCTTGCCTTCGACGCGCTGGTGATCGCGACCGGGAGCAGGGCTCGCCACCTCCCGGGAACACAGCACATGACCAGAGTGCACACGGTGCGCGACGACCACGACGCTGTCCGACTGCGCGCTGCTCTATCCGAGGCGCGGTCCGTGGCGGTTGTCGGGGCCGGCTTCATCGGAGCCGAGATCGCGTCGACGGCCAGATCGCGCGGTATCGCGGTCACCGTTCTCGAGGCCGCTCCAGCCCCCCTGTCCCATGCGGTGGGCCCGTCCGTCGGCGCGTTGTTGGGCACTCTCCACGATCGGCACGGTACCGACCTCCGGCTGGAAACCGGGGTGGCCGGTGTCGTCGAATCGGGAAACGGGGCCACCCTGGCGCTCGGCGACGGTTCAGAGTTGACCGCGGACCTCATCGTGGTCGGCATCGGAGCGCAACCCAACATCGAATGGCTGGGCGCCGCACTCCCCCTGGGCAACGGCCTCCTCTGTGCCCCGGACCTCTCCATCGGCCGGCCCGAGGTGGCCGCCGCCGGTGACGTCTGCAGTTGGGTGGACCCACGGTGGGGCATCCGCTCGCGGTTGGAGCACTGGACCACGGCCTCGGAGCAGGGCGCCCATGCGGCGCGCACGGTACTCAGTCCCCGGGATACGGTCCCCTACTCTGCGATCCCCTATTTCTGGTCCGAGTGGTACGGCGTCAAGATCCAGATGGTGGGCCGCACGGACGGTGATGACAGCATGGTCATCGGCGCCCCCAAAGGCTTCACTTTCGTCGCGCTCTACCGCAAGGGAGATGCGCTCTGGGGTGCGCTCACGGTCGGCCTACCCGGCGAGACGAACAAACTTCGCCGCCTCCTCGCCGAGCGGACCAGCTGGTCGGAGGCCGTGGACTTCGCCCGTGGTCGTGTGGGCTCGGCAACGGTCACGTAGTAACGACTCCGGGTGGACCGGCCGTCCGCCCGGAGCCTCACGGCGCTCAGAGGCCCGCGAGCTCCCGCGACAGTGTTCCCTCGCGCAGAGCGTTCCCCAACAGCCGGTGCTGGGCGGTCGCCGACCCGAGCAGGGTCTCCAGAACCAGCGCGCGACGCAGGTAGGTGTGGAACGAGTGTTCCCACGTGAAGCCCATTCCTCCCAGGAATTGCTGGCAGTGTTCTCGGGCCGTTCCGGTGAACCGGCAGGCTGCCGCCTTGGCCAGGGCTGCGCTCTCCGTGCTCTGGTCCTCCCAGGACGCCTCGGCAGACAGAAGCGCCACCTCCTGCCACAGCCGGACATCGGCCAGCTTGTGCTTGACCGCCTGAAACGACCCGAGTGCCCGGCCGAACTGCTCGCGGGAGGTGACGTGCTCCACGGTCATCCGCAACATCTCCCCCCCGATCGCGACGAGTTCATGTGCGAGCGCACGCTTCCCGGCGGCCGCCATCCGCGCCCACGCCGCCACCGCCTCATCGCCGGAGACCACCCGTTCGGAGACCGAGTACCTACCGGCAACGGTGACCCATCCGGATTCCGGGTCGATGGTGCCGGAGGCGTCCGAGGGAGAATTCATCTCCACCGTGACGAGAGCACACTCGGAATCCCCCCGGAAACAGGGCACGAGCACCGGCCCCGACCCTGCCTGGACCACGCCGTCGACGTCTACCTCGGCATCGAGCAATCTACTGGCGGGCTCCGCGCTTCCTCGTCCCGGGAGCACCACACGCGTCCCTTCGGACAGTCCCAGACCGGACATCGCCCTGAGGATGTCGTCGAGGAAGGTCGCGGGGAGCAAGAGCTCCCCCTGCAGGGAGAACAACGTCGTCACTGCAGCCTGTGCTTCCTCCTCGAGGAGTTCGTGCCAGCCAAACTCCTCGACGGCACGGCGGACGTCGGCGGCCCCTCCGCTCCGGACCGCCTTCCGCAGACTGTCAGACACCTGGGCCAGTTCGTGTGCTTCCATTCCCACTCCTCAGCTTGCGACGCGCGGTGCGGCGTCATCCACGGGGCAACCCGAGGATTCGTTCGGCGATGATGTTGCGCTGGATCTCTGCGGCTCCCCCGTAGATCGAGGAGGCCCTGCTGTACAGATAGTCGTTGCGCCAGCCGTGCGAGGCAGCGTCGGTTCCGAAGAGAACCTGGTTGCCCATTCCGTTGAGCGCCGCACCGAAGAGGAACTTCTCGGCTGTCGACATGGCGAGCTTGTCCAACGAGGGCGACACACCCGGCGAGTCACCCTCCGAGAGGGTGCGGACCGTCCGCCGGGACAGCAACCGCATGGCGTGGATGAGCTCGAGAGATTCCCCGAGCGTCGCATCCGGCGTGTCGCCGGGGTCAGCCGCGAGTTCGTCCAGTCGGGAGCGCAGCCAGGTCTGTCGCTGCCAGGCGGCAGCCCCGCGTTCGCCGCTGAGCACATACATCGCGACAGCCCAGCCGCCGTTGACCTCACCCAGGACCCTGCTCTCGGGAATGCGGACGTTATCGAAGTACAGCGAACAGAACTCGTCGTCGCCGTTCATGCTCCGCAGCGGTGCGATCTCGATCCCGGGGGTATCCATGTCCAGGAAGAACGCGGTGATCCCCTTGTGTCCGGAATCGGGGGAACCGGTACGGGCCAGCAGCACGCACCGGTCAGCGTATTGTGCCCAGCTCGTCCAGACCTTCTCCCCTGACACCACCCACGCATCACCGTCCCGAGTCGCGCGCAGGCGCAGTGACGCCAGGTCGCTTCCCGCGCCGGGTTCGGAGAACCCCTGGCACCACGACTCGTCTCCGCGCAGGAGGCGCGGCATCATCTCGGAGGCGAGCTCCCTGGACGCGAATTCGGCGACCGCGGGCCCGAGCACCTCCTGGGTGGCGAACGAGAACGGGGGAGGGTAACCCGCCGACGCCAGTTCCTCACTGACGATGCTGCGCATGATGGGTTGACCGCCGAGGCCACCGATGGCCTCGTCCCAGCCGAGCCTGATCCACCCGGCGTCGTACATGATCCGCTGCAGCTGCCGCAGACCGGTGAAGATGTCCGAGATCTCCGTGCCCGGATCCCTGAACTCCTCCAGTTCTGCACGATGGTCCCCCATCCAGCGGCGGAAGGCCTCCCGGCACTCCTCGACGGTCTCTGGTACTCGGAGTTGACTGCTCACGCCGACTGCTCCTCCACTCGGTCCTCCATGGTGGAGGACGCGATCACTCCGCTCTGTTGCAACCTGCAGATCTCCGCCACGGAGACGCCCCAGTCCAGAAGTGCCTCCTCGGTGTCCTCTCCGGGGCAGCGAGGCGCGGTCGGCGTCACCGCGGGAGTGCGGCTGAACCGTGGGGCGGGAGCGGGTTGCGAGACGCCGCCTACGTCGATGAACCCGTCCCTGGCACGTGCGTGTGCGGACGCTGCCACCTCGGCCGGCGCGAGGACCGGACTCACGCATGCGTCGAGGTCGGCGAACACTTCGGACCACTCGTCACGAGTGCGCTCCTTGAAGGCGGCCTCGAAGCGTTCCCGCAACTGGGGCCAGGTCCGCCGTGCCATCCGGTCGGGGAGATCGGCCGGGTCGAGTCCCAGTCCCGCGAGCAGGTGAACGTAGAACCGTGTCTCCAGGGCGCCCACGGCCATGAATTTTCCGTCGGCCGTCTCATAGGTGTCGTAGAAGGGGGCGCCTCCGTCGAGGAGGTTCGTGCCTCGTTCCGCTGACCAGTTGCCCTCGGCGTTGAGCCCGTGCACGAACGCCGTCAGCAGGGCGGCGCCGTCGACCATCGCGGTGTCGACGACCTGCCCCCGGCCCGACACGTTCCTCTCGTGCAGGGCCGTCATGATTCCGAAGGCGAGCAGCATCCCACCTCCTCCGAAGTCGCCGACGACGTTGAGCGGCACCATCGGACGCTCTCCGCGTCGGCCCATCGGCTCGAGCGCGCCGGACACAGCGATGTAGTTGATGTCGTGGCCGGCTCGCGGTGCGAGCGGGCCTTCCTGACCGAACCCCGTCATCCGCCCGAAGATCAACCGGGGGTTCACCGCCAGGAGGTCATCCGGGCCCAGGCCGGATCGCTCCATCACCCCCGGACGGAACCCTTCGACGATGACGTCTGCCTGAGCCGCCAGCTGCTTGACCAGGGCGACGCCCTCCGGAGTCTTGATGTCGACGGCAACAGAACGG
Source organism: Dietzia sp. IBK-p2-15D (assembly GCF_057773105.1). NCBI lineage: Bacteria > Bacillati > Actinomycetota > Actinomycetes > Mycobacteriales > Dietziaceae > Dietzia > Dietzia sp. IBK-p2-15D. Next base: position 18,999 of record NZ_JBYMTK010000014.1, on the reverse strand, counting down.
CGGCCGCGCGCCAGGGGGTCGAGCGGCGCGCTACGGCCGGGCCTGACCTTGTCTGCACGGTCGATGCGGAGGACCTCGGCTCCCTGATCCGCCAACATCATGCAGGCGAAGGGTGCCGGGGCGGTGCCGGCCATCTCGAGGACCCGGAGGCCCGCGAGCGGCCCAGCACTCATGATGTCGCCCCTGCTTCGAGAATATGAACGGCGCATGCGGACGCCAGGCCGATCACGTGTGTCATTCCGACTCGTGCGCCCTCGATCTGCCGGTCGCCAGCCTCGCCGCGGAGGTGTGTGGCGACCTCGAAGAGGTTTGCGATACCGGTCGCCCCGATCGGATGCCCCTTCGAAAGGAGGCCACCCGACACGTTGACCGGCGTGCTCCCGTCACGTGTCGGCTTGCCGGAATCGATGAAGTCGCCAGCGCCGCCCGGTTCACACAGACGGAGGTTGTCGTAGTGCAGTAGTTCGGCAGTGGCGAAACAATCGTGCAGCTCGACCAGGTCGAGGTCATCCGGACCGATACCCGCCTGCTCGTACGCGGCGTCCGCCGCCATCCGGGTGAGAGTGTTGACGTCGGGCTGCACCTGACCGCCCTCGGTCCACGGGTCGGAGGTCAGGACGGACGCGGAGATCTTGACGGCCCGCTTCCGCACATCCGGATCGAGCGTCCGCAGACGGGAGTCGGAGACCAGGACGACCGCGGCCGCGCCGTCTCCGGTCGGGCAGCACATGGGGAGCGTGTTGGGGTAGGCGATCACCTCGGCGGACATGACCTCATCGAGCGTGAACTCCTTGCGGTACTGCGCCAGGGGGTTCAGGACGGAATGCGCGTGGTTCTTGACTGCGACCTTGGCGAACTGTTCCGCGGTGACCCCGTGCTTGAGGGCGTAGTCCGTCCCAGCCTGGGCGAACACCCCGGGCATCATGCCGGTCCCCAGCAGACCCTCGGTCTTGACTACTGACCCGTAGCGGCCCTTCGGCGTGAAGATCTTCTTCTCGCCCCGGGCCTTGGCCGCGCCGCCGAGCATGCCCATCTTGCCCATCTTCTCCACGCCCACCGCGAGTGCGGTATCGCACTCTCCGGCCTTGATCGCCATCATGGCGACGCGGACGGCGGTCGCGCCGGTGGCACACGCGTTCACCACGTTGTACACCGGGATCCCGGTCTGGCCGATCTGCTTCTGCAGCCTCTGCCCATTGTGGGAGTTCGCCTCATAGACGTTGCCCATCGCGAGAAGTCCGATGTTCGCCATCGTCTGACCCGCATCGGCAAGGGCATCGAGCGAGGCCGTCGACGCGAGGTCGAGGAGGTCCTGGTCGGCGAACCGACCGAACTTGGTCATCGAGGTGCCGATGATCCAGATGTCTTCTGCGCCCATGTCAGTTGTCTCCGATCGGTTCGAACCCGAAGGCGATTGCGGTGGTCTCGTCGTCGTCCTGACCCGCGGGGAAGGTGACAAGCCGGACCTTGAGACCTGGCGTGATGAGCTCGGGATCGGTGACCCCGCGCAGGTTGGCTTTGACCACCCCTCCTCCGTCCAGCTCGACCACACAGGACGTATAGGGCGCGTCCAGGCCCTTGGCGGCGCGGTGCACGATCGTGTAGGCCGTCAACACGCCCACCGTCGCGAGCTCCCTGACCCGGAACTCGGTGGCGGAGCACCTCGCACAGGCGTTGCGGCGATCGAAATAGAGCGCGCCACAGGCAGCGCACTCGTTGGATATGAGGTGGGGCTCCGGCGTCAGTGCCAGGTAGTCCACCGCGGGGATCGTGTCAGGCATGAGCCCTCCCGGAGTTTGTCCGACTATTCCTTGATTTATAGATAGTCTATTGCACGACTATTGACAAGTCGAGGCTTCTTGCGAGATCGCTCCGGGGCGCACCTCAGGAGAGCTCCCGCCGGCCATCGACATCCCCGCCGAGGACAACCTCGCCGTCGACAGAGCGCTTGAGCCTGGTCAGTCGGAGCCGGGCGATGCGCCATTCGCCGTCGACCTTGCGGTACTCCTCCGTGTAGTGGCCAAACCCGGTCAGGAATGGGTAGCCACTGCCCTCGCCCGGCTCGACCCGGTCGTACATCGCCCAGATGCCGTGCGCACGCCCGTCGCCGACGATGTCGATCTCCGGCATGTGTCCGTGATGGACACTCATCGCGCGGCCCAGGTGCGCTTCGATGGCAGCGATGAATTCATCGACCGAACCGGGCGAGGTCGTCGACTCGCCGATCTCGAACACCGCATCCTCGACGAAAAGGCTCCGGAGCTCGGGCCACCAGTGCAGATCCACATAGCGGAAGTAGCGCGCCTTGAGCTTCTTGATCTCCTCGACGTCGGCGAGCCGCCGGGTCAACCCCCGAAGCTCCTCGAGTTCGGATGTGGACATGATCGTCTCCCTCGTACTTGTGGCGCTCGGCCCACAAGACGGACCAGGCGCGCGCCTGGTAGCGCTCCATATAGTCTAGCTTTCGACAAGTGACACCTAGATGATTTGCGTGCGGGGCCGTCCACGCCCACCTGAACTACGGTGAAGTGTGACCGGCGCATCGATCCGCGACGGACCCGCGCCCAGACTTGCCCGGAGTCCGGCACCACACCAAGCCCCGACCGAGAGGAACGGCATGACCGCCGAGACCGAGTTCCAACTGCGGAATCTGATCGCACGCTCCAGCGATGCGGTGTGGCGTCAGGACGCCAGCAGTTACGCCAGCTGCTGGGCCCGCGAGGGCGAATGGAACATGATGGGCGAAAGGACGCGCGGTCGCGAAGCCATCGTCGCCCGTTGGCAGAAGTCGATGTCGAGATACCAGCGCGTCTGGCAGGAGTCGCACAATATCGCCTTCGCGCTCGACGGCGAGACGCCCGCGGCGCGCCTCTACCTCGTCGAGCACCTCATCTCCATGGAGGGCCCGCCGGTACTGCTGAAAGGGGTGTACCACAATACGTTCACGTTCGAGGAGGGAGCGTGGCGCTTCGCACGCCGTCATGTGGATATCGCCTACCTCGGGCCGATGGATCTCACCGGACAGTGGTTTCCGATGATCGATCACGGGCCGGGACCCCACGATCCCGACCCGACGCGAGACTCCACCCCCGATCGGGCGGCGCGCGAGAACGCCACTACGTAGTAGTCACCGGAGCCTCTCGTCGATCCCCCACGGGGCGGGCACCGCTCTCACGTTGGAATGCCCCACGCTGGGGCGAGTTGAAGTGTTAGAGTCTTAGATAGTTTAGTACACGACTATCGGGAGAGGGATTCCCATGCCCCTGGATCCAGCCGCCATCGGCGCCACCTCCGAACCCACCCGTGTCACGTGGAACGCCCGTGACTGCATGTTGTATGCACTCGGGGTCGGCGCGGGCACCGAGGACTTGGCCTTTACCACCAACAACACCCGAGACGTCCCCCAGCAGATGTTGCCGACGATGCCGGTGACCCTGGGCGTCGACTTCAGCGTTCTCAAGCAGGCGGGCAAGATCGACTGGACCCGCCTGCTTCATGCCGAGCAGGAGATCCACCTTCTCGGGGAACTCCCGGTTGACGGTGAGGCTGTGGCCACGACGCGGATCGCGGAGATGTGGGACAAGGAGAAGGCCGCGCTCGTCGTGGCCGAGACCGAGGGCCGTACCGCCGACGGCACACCCCTGTGGAGGAGTCGAGCGTCACTCTTCATCAAGGGTGCCGGCGGCTGGGGCGGCGAGCGCGGCCCGTCCTCGACCACCCCGGAACCGGCAGGGCCGCCCACTACGACCACGTCATACACGGTGGCCGACAATCAGGCCCTGATCTATCGCCTCTCGGGGGACTACAACCCGCTCCACTCCGATCCGTCGTTCGCGGCACGCGCCGGCATGGACTCCCCGATCCTCCACGGCCTATGCACCTTCGGTTTCGCCGGGCGCGCGGTACTCGACGCGGCAGGCGGGGACCCGACCCGGATCGCCTCGATCGGGGCGCGTTTCGCCTCGCCAGTGTGGCCGGGCGACACGTTGCACGTCGACGTGTGGCAGTCGGGGGACCGGACCGTCCGGTTCCGGGTCAGGGGCCGCGACGACAAAGTGGTCCTGAGCAGCGGCACGGCCAGGCTCAGCTGAGGGTGCGAGCAGTAATGGACCAGAACGTACTGCTGGCCAGGGAATCCATACGGGATCTCGTCGCCCGATACAACCTCTATGGCGACACCGGGCGACTGAGAGAGATGGCAGCGCTCTTCGGCACCGACGGCGTGCTGGAGTACGTCGAGCACGGCGATCGCCAGCAGTACGTCGGCTGTGATCGGATCCTCGAGTTCCTGGAGAGATACGCCGCACGTCTGAGCTCCGGCTCGGATCGGCCTAGCCCGGTGTTCCACAGCGTGGGAACGCACGTTATCGACGTCGTCGACCGCGACCACGCGCGGGGCACGGCCTACGTTCACATGCTCGGATCGGGCGGCCTGGTCGAGTGGGGCCACTACCGCGACGGGTACCGACGCGACGAGGACGGGTGGCGATTCGCCAGCCGACGGGCGACCACCGTGGGGCGGGCATGAGCACCCCGGGTTGGCAGCCACTACTCGACCGGCTCACCAGCGAGCAGGATCCGATCCGCCGACGAAACCTCGAGGTCGTCGGCAGACACGTGGTCGAGGAAGTCGCCGGCAACATGGAGGCACTCATGGCCACACTCGTCCCGGACCCGACCTACACGATCTGGGGCGCCTCAGACAGCACCGGCCCGAACGGCCATGACGAGGTCCTCGCCTGGTACCAGGCCCTGGTCCGGAGTGGACGCAACCGACTTGACTACGTGCTGCACCGGGTCGTCGTCGACGAGGAGACCGTCGTGACCGAAGGCGACTTCCACTACGCCTTCGCCGGAAGCGAACTCGCTGTCACACAGGCGGAGTCAGGTGAGGAGGTCCATCCTGACGGTCGCTATCTGGTCAGCCACCGTGCACTGGTGCTGTGGCCGATCAACTCCGAGGGACTCATCGAAGGCGAGCACATCTACGCTGGCGAGCACCATCGTGTGCTCCGGGCGCTCTCCGACGGAGAGAAGACCGAACTGGGAACCGCAGGAGGGGACAGGATATGACCGGAACCGCAGGACTGGAATTCGATACCAACCTGCTCCACGAGTCCCGAGCCAACCTTCGTCAGGAGATGCTCCTCGACCCTCCGTGGACTGAGGTCATTCTGGTTCGTCACGCCCAGCAGTCTTTCAGCGATGAGGACCTGGCGGCGGGCGGAGCATCCGGCCCCCGCCTTTCCGACACCGGTGCCCGCCAAGCCGATCTCACCGGCAAACATCTCGCCGCCGAACCGCTCGCGGCGGTCTACTCGAGCCACCTGACCCGGGCATCGTTGACAGCTGGCGCCCTCTCGCGCCATTCGAGCGAGACCCTGACCGTGGAGATCCGCCCCGAACTACGCGAGATCGAGGCAGGAGGGGGCGGACGCGAGGACAGCGCCGCGGTCCGCGATCGGCTGACCTCTGTGCTGACAGGGATCGCCGAGGCCCATCCGGGTAGCACAGTCGCAGTGGTCAGTCACGGCGGAGCGATCAGCACCTTTCTCGCCTCGATCCTAGGAATCCAGCAGGACATCTTCTTCTTCGCCACCCACGCCTCGGTCACGCGAGTCCGCTTCCGCGACGGCCGGTGGGCCGTGCAGACGGTCAACGAATGCACCCATCTCCGCGACCACGATCTGGTCACCCACTGAGGGAGTCGTTCGTTTCTGCAGCACACTTCAGCGTCGAACAGCGTCTCGACCGACTCGAGTCGATCGAGACGATCCGAGCTCTGAAGGCCAAGTACTGCCGATGCGTGGACACGAAGGACTGGGTCTGTTTCGCCAGTATCTTCACCGAGGATCTCGTCATCGATTTCGAGGAGTCGACCAGCCACCCCGGAAAGACGGTCGGCGGCTGTGCTCCCGGACGCGCTTGACCCGACTCAAGCGGGCCCTTCTCTGAGTTCCCTTGCGCACGGACACCCGAAAGAACCCGACACCTCGCAGTTGAGCACCGGACGGGATCGAGCACATCGGTCTCGTCGGTTCGCCCCTGAGCAGGGCCGCGATCGTCGCGCGGGAGCCGGAGACCCTCCCCGGCAGGCTCACTGCCGAGGAGGGCCGGCTACGTTCGGACGAACGCGGTGCACTTCCGGACCAGGGTCCGGCCGCTCAGGATTCCGGTGTGAGAACGACCGGGAGCGAGGCGATTCCACGCAGCATGAAGCTGGGGTGATAATCGATGTCGGAGAGCTCTCCCTGCGGGACCATCTTGTCGATGCGGTCGAGCAGCAGCTCCAAAGCGATGACGGTCTCGCGCCGTGCCAGGTGCATGCCCAGGCACAAGTGCTCGCCGCGGCCGAACGACAGGTGGCGGCTCTTCTCGTTCTTATCGGAGATCTCGGCTGGACACGCGAACACCTCGGGGTCCCGGTTCGCGGCGGCGTAGATCATGTAGACCATCTGTCCCGCTGTGATCTCGACTCCGCCCAGTGTGTAGTCCTCGTTGACGGTCCGGAACATCCCTTGCGTCGGGGCCTCGAGGCGCAGCATCTCCTCGATGAAGTTCGGGATCAGGCTACGGTCGTGCTTGATCTCGGCGAAGAGCTCGGGCCTCTCGGTGAGGGTCAACAGGCAGGTGCCCATGAGATTCGTCGTGGTCTCGTTGCCCGCGACGAGGAACTGGACCAGCATCTGGAGCAGCTCATCACGGGTCAGAGGCCGATCGCCGTCGATGCGCGAAACGATGAGGTCGGACAGCAAGTCATCACCAGGGTTGGCTATCCGGTCGTCGATCTGCTCGTCGAAGTAGTCGTAGAAGTCGTTGACCCGCTGGAAGAGGTTGATGATCTGTTCGCGGGTGAGGTTGAACGCGCCCACACCCTGGGTGAACGCTATGGTCCATTGCTTGAAGTCCTCCATTCGCGAGGTGGGCACTCCCAGGATCGAGGCGATGATGGTCATCGGCAACGGGAAGGTGAACTCCTGGACGAAGTCGACCGTCCCCTTGGCGACGACCTCATCGGCGAGACGCTCGGCGACCTTGGTGATGGTCGGGACCATCTTCTCGACGCTCTTCGGGGAGAACGCCGCCGTGACGAGCCGCCGCTGTCGCTTGTGCTCGGGCGGGTCGCAGTTCACGAGCACTGGTGATTCGGCGAGGCCGAGGCGGCGCGCGGCGTGCCGGCGCGTCTCCTCGGGATAGCTCTCGTCCTCCACGATTCGTCCGGCGAGCGAGGTCACCGACCCCGGTCCGCTGTTGAACCGGCTGGAGAACAGCTCAGGCTGCCTGAGGATCTCGAGCACCTCGTCGTACCTCGTCACCACCCACGCGTTCAGCGCCCCACTCCACGCGATTGGGTACTCCTTCTGGAGCGTCTCGTAGATGGGGAACGGGCACTTGCGGGCTTCGGGCTCGACGGCGACCAGCTCGTCGAGCCCTGTTCCGTCCGGGATGGTGGTGGGCCAGGAGACCTTCGGCGTCATCGTATGTTCCTTAACTCCCCGGCTTTCTGAGCGTGGGGATGGTGTCAACGTGGGAATACTGTCTCGGCACCGCTGACGTGATTCATCTCGGGGACGGTGATGGCCGCGAGGTGGTGCCAGGCCATCCCCCGACGGTGCCGTTCGTCTGTCACGACCGCGCGGCAGCGCGCAGTTCAGGCGAGGAAGTCGACCATCGCCTTGGTGTCCTTGTAGTAGACGTCGATCTCGGTGATCTGACCGTCGTCCAGACGGTAGACCTCGACCATGGGGATGGTCAGTGAGTTCTCCACGCCTTCGCGCGAGAAGGTGGCCTTCTGCCGGGTGATGACGTTCTCCTCGTCGACCTCGAAGATGTCGATGTCGGACACGGTGAGGGTGGCGAGCGAATTGATCTTGTTCATGAGGGCACGCAACCCTTCCTTACCCTTCCACTCCCCGCCGTAGGGGAGCTCGAGGGCTTCGCGGACGACGATGTCCTCGTGGAAGGGATCGGACTGGCCGTCGACGCTCGCGTCGGTGAGCTCGCCCTTGATCCCCTCCTCGGTGGCTAGGCCGAGCGTGCCGCGGATGATGTTGCCGGCGCGAGTGTTCACGATCTGATCTCCTCTGGTTCTGAGAATTCTGTCGGGTGTGATTCGAGAGCGCCCACGGTCATCGCTCGAGACGATCGAAGGTGAGCTGGAGCTTGACCGGCGCCTGGACCGCGCCCGCCTGGTAGATCGGCCCAGCATCGGGTCCGGCCGGGCGGATGTTGGTGATCCGGCTGAGCAGTTCGTCGAACGCGACCTCGATCTGCAGCCTCGCGAACGTTGCGCCCAGGCAGTTGTGCTCGCCGTGACCGAACGCGAGATGTCGGGAGTCACCGCGGTCGAAGTCGAGTTCCTCCGCGTGGGGGAAGTGCTCGTCGTCATGGTTCGCCGAGGCGAACATGATCATGACGATGTCGCCCGACTTGAGCTTCTGATCGCCGAGGACCGTGTCCCGGGTGACCAGCCTGCGTAGCGCGATGACCGGCGACTGGAACCGCAGGAGTTCGTCCAGGTCCTCTCGGACCCAGTTCCTCCCACGCAGCCGCTCCTCGAGCGCCGGATCGTGTGCGAGCGTGGCGGTGATGTTGGAGATGGCGCCGCGGGTGGTGTCGAGGCCGCCGATGAACAGGACGGTGACCACACCGACCTGCTCCTCCATCGTCAGCGGACGCCCGCCCTCCACGGTGGCTTTCGCCACGGCGGCGATGATGTCGTCCGCGGACCCCGCCGTCGACCGCTCGGCAAGATACTCCGCAGCGAGTATCGCGAGGCCTTGGTAGGACTCGGGACTGTTCTCCCGCACGATGCGCTCCACAGCGGTGACCGCGGTCGCCAACCTCGACGGATCATCCTCGTCGAAGATGACCTTCGCCGCTGCCGCCGAGGTGTACGGGATCGCGAAATCCTGGATGAAGTCGAACTCGTCCTTGTCGATGAACGTCTGAATCGCGTCCCTGGCGAGCTCTCGGAGTACCGGTTCGTACTGCTTGAGGTGAGGGCGCGTGAAGAACGGCTGCAGGAAGGCACGGAAGTCCTCGTGCAGCGGGGGGTCGACGTCGAGAGGTGGCAGGCGCACCGGGCTCGGCAGTGGTGAGGACTCCTTCGACGAGAAGGTCTCCGGATCCGAGAGGACCTGCTTCGCCAGGGGGAACGTCGTCACCATGTACATGCCGCCGTAGGCGGACGTGTGGGCGACCGGACACTTCTCGCGGGCGTACTTCATCGCCCCGGGCATTTTCGCGAAGCACGCGTCGTCGAAGAGATCGAAGCTGGCGAGGACGTCCCGTTCGGGATCGGCGGTCGTAGACAAGTGGCGGCCCTCCTGGTCGCGTTCGGGCCGTCGATGACCGGTAATCATCTAGACCTCAATTGCTGATGCCTAGATCACTTTAGCGTGAGCTACGCCACACTGTCTAGCGAGTCTTCCCAACCCGGCCCGCAGGCCCGGTGCGACCGCGCGCCCCTTGAGGGCCTCGAACTGCGACGATGGCCGATGCGCAAATTAAGTCGTGACATAGATCATCGCATACTCTACTATTGAGTTCGCGGTCAAAACTGTGATCGCCACCACATCCTCGCGCCGGCTCGGACGCGATGCGGCGGGCTAGCGACGTGTATCGCCTCTGCCTGAACCGCACCGGATCACACGAAAGCAGAGTGCCCATGACTTCGAACGTCGACACGTCCCTCGATTGTGATCTGTTGATCATCGGCCTGGGGATGACAGGTGCATGCGCGGCGCTGGAAGCTCGATCGAAGGGTGCCGACGTGCTGGTGCTCGAACGGGCGACCGCCGGCGGGGGGACCAGTGCGCTGACCGAGGGTGTCATCTACCTCGGCGGCGGCACACGCCTCCAGCGAGATCTGGGCGTCGAGGACTCCCCGGAGGACATGTACCGCTTCATGGACGCCATCTGCGGCGTGTCCAACAAGGCGGTGCTACGACGCTACTGCGACGGCAGCCCCGATCACTTCGACTGGCTCGAGTCCCAGGGCGTCCCCTTCTCTCGCGAGCTCTACACCGAGAAGCACATTTGCCCTCCCCAGGGGCCCGGACTCTACAGCAGTGGTAACGAAAAGGTATGGCCGTACCGAGAGTTCGCGGCACCGACTTATCGCGGGCACCTCGTCAACGGGCCGTCGGGCAACGCCGGGTCGAAGATGATGGAGGTCCTCCTCGCCCGCTGCGAGGAAGAAGGTGTCCGTGTGGTCGGTGATGCACGGGTGCAGGACCTTGTGGCCGACGCCACCGGCCACGTGACGGGAGCCCGCTTCCGCCGACACGGAGAGGACCACACCGCGACCACCCGCAGGGGGGTCGTGTTGGCGACCGGTGGCTTCCAGATGAGCGAGGAGATGGTCGCCCGTGACTATCCGTTCCTGCTCGAGAACGGCGTGCCCATCGGCGAGGACTCCAGCGACGGCGCCGGCATCACGATGGCGCAGGGCATCGGCGCGGACACCGAATCGCCCGGCGCGATCCATGCGACCGCCAGCCTCTATCCGCCGGGGGAACTCGTGCGCGGCGTGATCGTGAACAAGCTCGGCGTGCGCTTCGTCGCCGAGGACAGCTACCACGGCCGCACCTCCGCATTCATATTCGACCAGCCCGACAGGAAGGCCTACCTCATCGTCGATTCACAGATCTTCGCCTATCCGGATTTCGCCGAGCTGTTCGGCTACGCCGTGGTGGACGGCTGGGAGACCGTCGAGGAGATGGAGGCCGCGCTGGACATGCCGGACGGCGTCCTACAGTCGACACTGACCACCTATAACGAGTTCGCCGCTGCGGGCCGCGATCCGCAGTTCGGCAAGCATCCCGACTGGCTGGTTCCGCTCGCCGACGGGCCCTACGCCGCCTTGGACCTCTCCCCTGACACGGTCAAGTACCACTACCACTCGCTCGGTGGCCTGAGGGTCGACGAGGAGGCCCGGGTGCTCGGGGGCGGTGGTGAGCCCGTCCCCGGCCTGTACGCGGCGGGGGCCTGCGCGGCCAGCATCATCCAGACCGCCAAAGGATACGGCAGCGGAATGATACTCGGAGGAGGCTCCTTCTTCGGCCGGGTGGCAGCACAGCATGCTCTGACGCGGCAGTGATCAGCACGCGTGAGTGGACTGGCCGGCCGGCGCGAGCGAATCGGACGAGGAGAGGTGAGTTGAATGACAGTCGGGAATGCCGGAGGGGCAGACGACGCTGACCGCCGACAGAGTGTCGCGCTGGTGACCGCGATCTCGACGGTCGAGCTGATCGATCTCGTGGAGCCTATGCCCGGGCCGGGCGAGGTGACCGTCGCGATCGACCTGTGTGGGGTATGTGCTGCGGAGGTGCGCGCGTATGTGACGGGCACCGGCCACGGCCCCACCCTGTGCGGCCACGAGTGGACCGGTCGGATCGATCGGGTCGGCTCGGGCGTCGAAGGCTTTCCCGAGGGGCTGCGTGTGGTGGTGGCCGTTCCCGATCCTTGCGGTGACTGTGCTTCGTGTGCGGCACACCGCCCGGAGTTCTGTTCGTTCGTCATGGCAGTTGCGAGGGGCCGCGACGTCTCCCCCGCGCAGCCACATGGCGGGTACGCCCAGTGGCTCACGGTACCCGCCTATCGTGTTCTGCCCGTTCCCGACTCGGTGGCGGAGACCTCGGCGGTGATGGTCGAGCCGGCCGCTGTGGCGTGGCACGCGGTTCGTCGCGGGGCTGTCGACCCGGGCGAGAAGGTCCTCGTCCTCGGCGCCGGCCCGATCGGCCTGCTCGTCCTCGCGTGCGTGCAGGTCGCCGGGGCCCGGCACGTCTCGGTAGTAGACCGCAACACTCCGCGTAGGGCCGCTGCCCAGAAGCTCGGGGCGCAACCGGTCCTCTCCACAACCGGTGCCGGAGGCACCGGTCACGACGTGGTCTTCGAGTGCACCGGCGATCCGGACATGCTCCAGCAGGCAGTCGACGCGGTGCGCCAAGGCGGCCGGGTCGTGTTGGTCGGTGACGCCGCGACTGCAACCATCGCACCCCGACTGTGGCTCGCCAAGGAGGTCACCGTCATCTCGGCGGCGGGCTACTCCCGGTCGGAGATCGTCGAGGTCCTTCAGCTGATGGCCGACGGCAGGCTCGACCCGACCGCCCTCCATACGCGAACGATCGCACTGGACGGGCTGTCCGACAGCCTCGCAGACCTCGCCGACCCGCTCACCGAGGACGTGAAGATCGTCCTCGACCCCAGGATCTAAGGAGAACTGATGAAGATCGGACTGCGCTACGACATGCGCGCCCCGGACCTCGGCCCGGGTTCGCCTACCCCGCGTGAGCTGTACAAGGCGGCAGTGGAGCAGTGCTCCTGGGCTGATGACCGTGGATTCGATACCGTCTATCTGGCGGAACACCACGGCGCCGAGGACAACTACTGCCCGTCGCCGATGATCCTCGCGGCCGCCATCGCCGGAGCGACCACGCAGATCGAGATCCACTTCTCGGCCCTGTGCATCACGATGCACGACCCACTCCGGGCGGCCGAGGACCTGGCGGTCCTCGACCTCATCGCCGGGCCCGGCCGCGTACTCGTGACGGCAGGCATCGGATACCGCCCCCACGAGTTCGAGATGTTCGGTGTCGACTTCGAGAACCGCGGGAAGGTGTTCGAAGAGAAGCTCGAGACCATCAGCACCGCGTGGACCGGCGAGGAGTTCGAGCACAACGGCACTCGTGTCAGGGTCACCCCTGTACCCGGAACCCCGGGTGGGCCGACACTTTACATCGGTGGAAATGCCAAGCCCTCGGCCCGACGGGCGGCCCGGATGGGACTGGGGTTCCGCCCCGCCACCGAGGAGCTCTACGACTTCTACATCGAGCAGTGCGCCAAAGAGGGCCAGCCACGGCCCGAACCGTTCCCGAGACACGGGCCGGCGTTCGTCTATGTCGCCGAGGACCCGGAGAAGGCATTGCACGACGTCGCGCCCCACGTCCTCCACGCCAGCAACATGTACGCATCGTGGGCGGGTGAACGATCGAACATGAAGGTCAACGGCTACTGGCAGGAAAAGGAGGGGCTCGACTCGATCCGCGAGGATCCGAACATCTGGATCCTCAGTCCGGATGAAGCGGTGGACCGGATCGCCGCCCTCGACGACGACTACGAGCTCCGGCTCCACCCCCTGCTGGGCGGACTCCCGCCTGAGCTCTCGTGGCGCAGCCTCGAACTCCTCGCAGACTCCGTCCTTCCGCGAGTCAGGGCACTCACCCGGACCTAGGGGCTCGATCACCCACCCGGTGTGACCACGCCGGGCACACGATCCCCCTCCTCCCATCCCATCTCTCCATCAACGAAAGTCGGTGACCTCTCATGGTCGACATCAACAGCCCGTGGGTCGTGGACAGCACGCTCAGCGAGCACTACCCCGTGTACACCAGAGGCAATGCAGGCGAGGTGGCCGGAATGGTGGCCTCTCCCCTCCAGCAGACGGTCATCAGCGGATGGCGCTCGGAGACCGCCTGGCGTCAAGCACTGATCGATTTCGGCGCCTTCGACGAGCACGAGTTCAGCACGGACTCACTCGACATCCTCGGGATCATCCACGGGTACATCTACATGAACCTGTCGATCCAGCGGATCTTCGGCGTCAGGATGCCCGGTGCGAGCCCCGAGCTCATGGATCGCACGTACCTCGGCCCCAGTAGCGGAGCCCCCGCCTACGAGCCCAGGCCGGGCGATGACGCCCCGCAGTACGTCGAACGCATCGGCGCCAGTATCGCTCGTGTCATCGGCACCACGTCGCGACCCGATCTGGACGAGGATGCGAAGACGGTGCTCGCACTGCGCCGGGCACGGCCCGACTACTCGGCGATGTCGGACCACGAGCTGGTCGACTACTCGAACAAGGTCCATGAGGAGCACGTCGCGGAGCTTCTGCGCCGGCACATGCTCATGATGTACGAGTCCTCCATCGTCACCGGGTTCCTCGACGAGGCGGTCAAGTCGCTGGAAGATCCGACCCTCAGCGTCCGACTGATGGGCGGGTGGGGCGGAGTCGCCTCTGCGGCACCGGCCATGGCGTTGTGGATTCTCGGCCGGGACGCGGCCGGCTCCGCGGCGGTCACCGCCGAGTTCGACGCGGGTGTCCAGGGCGCCGTCGACCGGCTCCGATCCAGCGACGACGCGAGCGCGGGTGAGTTCGTCGAGAAGTTCGACGCCTTCATCTCCGAATACGGTTCGCGCTCGACCCAAGAGTGGGACATCTTCCCCCCGGACTGGGAGTCGAACCCGGAGATGGTCACCTCGATGATCAACAAGTACCGGAAGCTGTCCGACGGTGCGTCCCCGGCAACCACGGGGGAGCGCGTCGTCCGCGAGCGCGAAGCTCTCCTCGACGACCTTCGCCGGCGACTCGGAGAGGACTCGGAGGCCTGGGGCACAATCCAGGCGGCCGTCAACTCGCTCTCGGTGTGGATGCCTGCACGCGAATTGAGCAAGACCAACTTCATCAAGGCGCTCCACGAGGTGCGGCTCCCGCTGCGCGAGCTCGGCCGACGCTTCGAGGAGCGCGGGCTGCTTGACAGCTACGAGGACCTCGCCCTGCTGCGCCTCGACGAGGTGGTGCGATTCATCGACGACCCGTCGGTCGCATCGGTCATCCCCGAGCGTAAGGAATGGGCCGCACAACTGGAACAGCTGGAGCCGCCCTTCATCGCCGTCACAGGACAGGTCCCGAGCCCGTCGAGCTGGGAGAAGCGGACCGATCCCCCGGTACTGCCTGTCGTCGTCGCCGGTGACATGCTCTCCGGACTGGGCGCCTGCCCCGGTTCGGCCACTGGAGTCGCCCGGGTCGTCATGTCCCCTGATGACGCCGATGAACTCGGGCCGGGCGAGATCCTCGTCGCACCGGAGACGGACCCGGGTTGGATGCCGCTGTTCACCACGTGCTCGGGCGTCGTCGTCAACGTGGGTTCCCCGCTGAGTCACGCGGCGATCGTCAGCCGGGAACTCGGAATCCCGGCGGTGCTCGCCGTGGAACAGGCCACCAAGCGCATCAAGTCCGGCACGTTGATCACGGTTGACGGCACCACCGGAACGGTCACTGTCCACTAGACGGCTCGACACACGACCGGAGACGGGCGGGGAAGATCCCCGCTCGTCTCCGGTTGTGTTCGGGGATCACACCCCCCGGTAGTGGTGGAGCGGGAACCTGCATCAGTGGATCGGTGGTCACCTTCGTCGTCGATCTGGTGCCAGGCTTGGTGGCCAGGGTGAGGCGGCATCGGCTGAAGACTTCCAGGCCGATGGCGTCCCGGCCTGCGGAAGGTGACCACGACGCCGGTGCGTCGCCGGAGTTGGCGGTTGAGCCGTTCTGTTGAGTTGTCGGACCGGATCTGGCGTCAGACGCTGCCGGGAACCCGGTAAGGGCGGCCGTCGGGGTACTACAGCCGTCGGTCGAACTACAGGCGCACGACGGTGGCGGTTACGGAACGCGGCGACCTACTCGTCGACGGATTCGGCCATGCGGGGGACCAGAGGAGCGGTGATCGTGAAGGCCCGGTTCGAGTGAGTCGTAGGAGATTCCTCAAAGGATCACGCGGTGCCTGCCCTACATCCGTTGTCGCCACGGATGTCGCACGATCTCGGCCATCGAATTGCACGACCCCCGGGGGGGTACTATGTGCTCGGGCTCAGAGCTCCAGCACTAACCGCTCGCCCTTGGAGCGACTGCAGCAGATCATCATGACGTCGTTGGCCTCCTGCTCGCTCTCGGTCAGGTAGTCGTCGCGGTGATCGGGGATGCCCTCGAGAACGCGGGTCTCACACTCTCCGCAGTAGCCCTCCTCGCACGAGAAGGGCTGGTCCGGGAGGATCTTCTTCACCTCGGCGAGGATCGTCGAGCCCGCGTCGACGGTGAGGGTGACCCCGGTCTCACGAAGCTCTACCTCGAAGGATGCCCCGGAGGTGTCCAGTGGACCGCTCGCAGCGAAGCGCTCGAAGTGCAGTCCACCGAGATGGTCGTGCCGGGTGAACTCGGCGGCCACAGCGTCGATCATCGGCCCCGGCCCACAGGTGTACACCTCGGCGCCCGCGGGCGCGGCCGCCATGATCGCCGCTAGATCGGGGTAGCCGCGGGCGGTCTCCACCCAGAAATCGACGGCGTCACCGTGCGCGGCGAGCAGGTCGCGGTACGCCATCGAGGACTCGGTCCGCCCCCCGTAGACAAGTTGCCAGTCCGCACCACGGCGACGGACCTCGTCGATCATGGGAATCATCGGCGTGATGCCGATCCCTCCGCCGATGAAGAGGTAGTGCTCGGCGTCCGCGAGTCCGAAGTTGTTTTTCGGAGGCTTGAGTTCAAACGTGATCCCCTCGACCGCAGTCTCGTGGAGTTCCTTCGATCCGCCCCGCCCGTTCTCTTCGTTCAGGACCGCGATGGTGTAGCGAGTGTGGTCGGTGGTGTCGCCGCAGAGCGAGTACTGCCGCGCGAGTCCAGAGGGGAGCTGGACGTCGATGTGCGCCCCCGGATCCCAATCCGGCAGATCGGCGCCGTCGGGATCACTCAAGGAGATCTCGACGATGCGGTCGGCGATCTCGCGGACTTCGACTACGCGAAGTCTCAACGACGTGGAGTTGGTGACCATGAGACAGTCCTCTTCGATCCGGTGGGTACACAACACCCGGTGGCAGCGGGCCGATGTGGGATATGTGTCGCACCTAGATAATCGCATTATCAACTATCTAAAGTCAATGTATCGGCGCGCTCCGGGGTCACGTGACCGAGAAAGAGGTGCGGCGTCGACAACGGCAGCATTCCGACGATCGCGGGCACCACGCCTACAGCGTCCGCCCCACGCTGCTGCCCTGCGCTATCGCTTCACGAAGCCTCACCGGGACGAGTGCATCGCCCACGACGTGGAGACCGCCGGCGAAGTCTTCTCGCACCACCTCGGTGACGTCGGAGTTCGGAAGGTTCACGCTCACCACGACCACCGCGTCGGTGGCGATCGCAAGGGTTCGCCCCGATCCGAGGAACTCGATCTCGCATTCGCGTGCGTCCACATCCCTGAGTACCGCGTTGGCGTGATGAGTCAGACGTGGATGACCGGCCAGACGATCCCGCGCCGCCTGCACGGTGGACACGGGTTCGGGCACGGCCACTCCGAACGTGTCCTGTCGAGAGACCAGGGTGACGTCGGTGCCCCTTTCCACCAACGCTTCGACCACAGAGACCGCTTCGAAGTCACCGACGTCGTCGACGACGACCACGGAGGCGCGGTGCCCCAGGTTGCCACCGAAGCCGAACACCTCCCATGACGTACGCAACAGTCGCTGCTTGGCCGGAGAGAACTCCCGGAGCGGCCTGGCCATCGAGAAGCCGTCGCCGCGAGGCGACGACCCTGTCGCCACCACGATGTCGTCGGGAGCCAGTTCGGCGACGATGTCCGGTTCCAACGGCGTCTTGAGCCGGACGTCCACCCCGAGCCGGCGCACCTCGGACTCGAGCCAGTGGACGTGGGTTCCGAAGTCCGCGCGATGGGGGGCGCTGGCCGCGATCGCGACCTGACCGCCCAACCGACCGGTCAGCTCGAGCAGCGTGACCGAGTGCCCGCGCAGTGCGGCCATCCGAGCGGTCTCGAGCCCTGCCGGCCCACCGCCACCGATGAGAATGCGACGTGCCTCATCCGCTGGTCGGATCACGGCCGCAGGCGCCCCTTCCCTCCCCGCCTCCGGGTTCACCACGCAGCCGAAGTCCCCGCGTCGGGATGCCACGCACCCCTCGTTCGTGCCGATACACGGCCGGACCTGCCCCTCCAGACCTTCTCTGCTCTTGGCAATGAGGTCGGGGTCCGCGATGAGGGCACGAACCATGCTGACCATCTCGGCACCCCCCTCACGCAGAATCCGGTCCGCGTGGTCGAGCGTCATGATCCGCCCGGTCACGATCGTGGGAACGGAAAGCCGACGAGTCACCGCAGTCGACGACTCCAGTTCGTATCCGAGTGGCGCCCCGTCCCCGGTCGCCATCATCTGGTCGAAACGGTAGTAGCCGCCGTAGGCGACATCGACGAAATCGACGTGCTCCTGGACAGCCAGGGCCACATCACCGGCGGCCGCGGGATCCATTCCACCGGGGACCGCTTCGTCCCCGGAGATGCGGACGCCCACGGCGAAGTCGTCACCGACTTCCGCCCTCACCGCGGTCAGGATCTCGCGCAGGAAGCGCACCCGGTTCTCCACACTCCCGCCGTAGTCGTCGGACCGTCGATTCGTCAATGGGGACAGGAACTGCGCGATCAGATAGTTGTGGCCGGCATGCAACTCCACACCGTGGAGTCCACCCCGTTTCGCCCTACCGGCCGCGGCGGCGAACCCTGCCACCATCTCGTCGATCATCATCTGCGTCATCGGGATCGGAGTCGTCCCCCGCATCGGATTCGGAATGGCGCTCGCAGCCCAGGGTGGTCCCCCTTGAGCATTCTGACGCCCGGCTGAACCGCCGTGCCAGAGTTGCTGCATCACCTTCATCGGATACGGTTCCAACGCCGACATGAGTGCGTGGTACTGCGGAATCACGCTGTCGAGATGTGACGCGATCTCCATCGGCGCCGACGGATGTACAGACGAGGCTCCGAGGATAGACAACGCTACACCGCCCCGCGCTCGTGCCAGGTGGTAATCCGTGAGGTTCGATTCGCCGCCGGCGAACGGCTGGTGGGTGGTGTGCGCCGTCCGGACAATGCGATTCACCAGGGTGAGCTTCCCGATGTCCAGCGGCCGGAAGACGTGCGGGTACCGCTCAGCCATGAGTTCTCCAGTCGTGTGAATTACACAAGTAGTGAGCCAGCGGCCGTGGTCCGAACCGGCCTCAACGGACTCTACGGACACTCCGGCCGATGATCTATTGCAAAATAGTCGCCTTATAGAGTTTACTTTGAGGCGTAGGTCACATTTACGAGGAGGAAGAACGCATGGTAGACATCTCGCGTCCATGGATCGTGGATACCCCGCTCAGCGAAAGATGGCCGGTCTACACCC
>NZ_JBYMTK010000013.1:0-97244 GCF_057773105.1 Dietzia sp. IBK-p2-15D | reverse complement strand
CGGCCGCGCGATTCTCGGCGTGCAGTGCCGCCAGGGCTGCGGAGCTGGCGGCGGTGACGGCGGGACTGCCGGCCACCGCTCCGGCATCATCCCCGGTGGTCGTCTCCCGCATGTGCACCCCCTCGGGTGGACGAGTGCCGCACCCCGTATCGCTCGTGTGTTCGATTGGGGAAACACTAGCAACGGGGTCCGACACACGGCTTTGACCTGGGAAGACCGGCGGACTGCGCCGATCGGTGGGAGGATGAGGCCGTGTTGGACACGGGTGCCGTCGTCTCGGTGAGTTGGTGGGCGGTCATCCCGCTGATCGTCGTCGGCTCGGTGCTCCACTTCGCCTACGACTGGAGCGGGCACAACCGGGTCGTGGCCGTGTTCGCCGCGGTCAACGAGAGCTACTGGGAGCACATCAAGATCGCCGCCTGGCCGACCATGGTGCTGTACGCGGCCCTCTTCGTGCTCGGGGGCGCCTCGCAGCCGTCCTTCGTGCCCGCGGCCACTGTCGCCCTCTATTCGATCCCGGTGACGATGATCGGTGTGGTGTTCGCCTACAAGGCGGTCGCAGGTCGCAATGTGCTGTGGGTGGACATCGCCGTGTTCGGCCTGTGTATCGCGCTCGCCCAGGCGATCTTCGTGAGTCTGCTCAACGGACTGGAGGCGGACGTCCTCGTCGTCGTCCTCTCGGTCTTCTACCTGGCGGGCATCGTCGCCGCCTACGTGGTGTTCACCCTGAGGCCCCCCGCCGAGCCCGACGTCTTCATCGACCCCATCACCAACAGATACGGGGTCGAGGGCCACGCCGACTACGAGGCCGCACCCGAGGGCTGACGGGCGTGGCGCAACCCGTCGGACGCCTCGGGCCCCGTCCGCGGGGAGCGGACGGGGCCCGACGGAGCCAGGGTGTCGTGGGACCTACAGGCCCATGTCCTTGGCGATGATGGACTTCATGACCTCGTTGGTGCCGCCGTAGATGCGGTTGACGCGGTTGTCCGAGTACAGGCGGGCGATCGGGTACTCGTTCATGAATCCGTAACCGCCGTGCAGCTGGAGACAACGGTCGATGACCTCGGCGGCCACCTCGGTGCAGAACAGCTTGGCCGAGGCCGCCTCGGCGGCGGTGAGCTCGCCCTCGTCCAGCGCCTCGAGGGCGCGGTCCGCGACGGCCTGCGCGGCGTCGACCTTGGCCTGGCACGCGGCCAGCTCGAACTTCGTGTTCTGGAACGAGGCCACCTCCTTGCCGAAGACCGTGCGCTGCTGCGTGTACTCCTTGGCGAACCGCACGGCGGCCGCGGCCTGGGCGTACGCACCGTAGGCGATGCCCCAGCGCTCGGACGGCAGGTTCTGCCCGAGGTAGTAGAAGCCGCGGTTCTCCTCGCCGAGCAGGTCCTCGACCGGGACCTTGACGTCGGTGAAGGACAGCTCGGCCGTGTCTGAGGTCTTGAGTCCGACCTTGTCGAGCTTGCGGCCCACCGCGTAGCCCTCGAGCTTGGTGTCGACGGCGAGCAGCGAGATGCCGAAGCGGCGGTCGTCCTCACGCGGGGGAGCGGTACGGCAGGCCACGATCACGCGGTCGGCGTGGACGCCGCCGGTGATGAACGTCTTGGCACCGTTGAGGACGTAGTGGGTACCGTCCTCGGAGAGCTTGGCGGTGCTCTTCATGCCGGCTAGGTCGGACCCGGTGCCGGGCTCGGTCATCGCCAGTGCCCACATCTCCTCGCCGGAGACGAACTTGGGCAGGTAGCGCTGCTTCTGCTCCTCGGTGGCCAGGGCCTTGATGTAGGGGAGGCCGAGCAGCACGTGGACACCCGAGCCGCCGAAGTTCACGCCGGCGCGGGCGGTCTCCTCGGACTGGATGGCCTCGAACTTGTGGGAGTTGATCCCCGCGCCGCCGTACTCCTCGTCGACGTTGATGCCGAACAGGCCGAGGTCGGCGAGCTTGTAGTAGAACTCACGCGGGACGATGCCGGCCTCGAACCACTCCTGGAAGTGGGGGGTCACCTCGGACTCGATGAAGTCACGGAGGGTCTGGCGGAAGGCCTCGTGGTCTTCGTTGAACACAGTGCGGCGCAAGTGCGTGCCTTTCCGTTGGACGGTCTGCTCCGGTGGCAGGCCACCGTTGAGGGGAGCGGAGCGTCAGGTTGGTGTACTCCTACTGGTGAGTAGCCTACAAGAATTCGAACTCTCTCACCCGTCCGCCGACCCATCCTGCGCCGCGACATCACCCCGTCGTCGGAGTGAATTCCAGGCCGTCGTCGGCGATCAGCCTGATCGGCCCGGTCACCTCACGCCCGGTGACCCGCTCGCCACGCTGGGTCACTGCCACCACGCCCTCCTCGCGGAGGTCGAAGGCGACCTCCCGGGCTACGGGCATGAGGTCGCGCCAGTGGTCCCCACCAGCCACCCGCGCTGCGTCCGATGGGCAGATCGACCCCTGTCCACGCGAGCGCAGGAGCGTCCTGATCGTCGCGGCCAGCCGATCGCGTGTCCCCTCCCGGGTGGGTTCCCACCACGGGTCGCCGCGCTCACCGAGCGCGACCTTGGCGTCGTGCACCATCACCCGGGCGGCATCGCCTTCGGTCTTGACCAGCCGGCGACCGGTCATCAGTGCGCGGACGAGCTCCGAGCGGAGCTTCTCCGGGATTGAGGGATCCGTCGCGCGCCACCGCCGGCCCCCGACCACGATGTGGCGACCGTCCTCGGTGTGTTCCACGCCGGCGCCGGTGCTGTCGTCTCGATCGGTCACACCCAGATCCTGCACCGCCTCCCCCTCGTTCCCCACCGATCGGCGATCGAGGGTGTCGCGCACCGCGCCGGTGTTAGGGTCACGACAGGAACTGGAACGTGTTCCACCGGAGCAGTATGACGATGAGGGGCTGCCGTGACGGCGCAGGACAACACATTCGACGCGGAATTCGACGTGGTGGTCGTGGGGTCGGGGGTGGCAGCCCTCTTCGGTGCCGCGACCGCCGCGGCCCGGGGTCTGTCGACCTGCCTGATCGAGAAGACCGACCGCTTCGGCGGGACCTCCGCGTACTCCGGCGGCGCCGTGTGGCTCCCGGGCAACTCCGTCCTCGCCCGGGACGGGGTCGAGGACTCCGTCGAGCGGGGGCGCACCTACTTCCGCGCCGTGGTGGGGGACCGCACCGCCGCCGACGTCCAGGACGCGTTCCTCAACACCGGGCCGCAGGTCGTCGAATTCCTGCAGGACGAGCTGGGCATCCCGACCCGCTTCCAGGCCTTCCCCGACTACTTCGACGCCCCGGGGCGTCAGGAACTCGGCCGGAGCATCTACCCCAAGCCCATCAAGGGCGAGGAGGTCGGCGACCGGGCGACCGACATCCGTCCGCCGGTTCCGGCCGACCAGTTCGGCGCGGACGAGGACACCACCAAGCTCGAGGGCGGCAGGGCCTGGGTGGCGCGACTCGTGCTCGCACTCGACGCGATGGACACCGCGGAGACACGACTGAACACCGCGGCCGAGGAACTGGTCCGTGACGATGACGGACGTGTCGTCGGGGTGGTCGTGAACGGTGTCTCCGGCCGGCAGGTGCTGGGCGCACGCCGTGGGGTACTGGTCGCCGCCGGCGGTTTCGAACGGTCGGCGGACCTCCGCCGCCGCTGGCAGGACATGCCCACCGCCGACTGGTCCTCGTCCCACCCCGCCACGGGCTCGGGAGACGCCGTCCGCATGTTCGAGCAGGTCGGCGCGGAGCTGGACCTGCTCGACCAGTCCTGGTGGTGCCCCGCCACGCTGTTCCCCAACGGGCACGCCGCGTTCACCCTGGGCTTCCGCTCCGGGATCATCGTCGACGGCACCGGCCGGCGCTTCGCCAACGAACTGCTGCCGTACGACCAGATGGGGCGCAAGATGCACGCCCGCATGTCCGACGGGGCCGGTGACGAATTCTGGCTGGTGTTCGACGACGCCGAGGCCGGCGGCTACCCGGCCATCTGTATCCCCGCACCCGAGCCCGACGCATTGCGCGGTGCCGGCCTGTGGCACACCGCGGGATCCGTCGAGGAACTGGCCGAGGCCACCGGGCTCGATACCGCCGCGTTGCGCGAGAGCGTGGACCGGTTCAACGGCTTCGCCGAGCAGGGTCGCGACGCCGACTTCGCCCGCGGAGAGGACCCGTACGGGCGGTTCTTCCTCGGTGCCTCCACGGCCGATCAGTGCCTGCGGCCTCTCGGCGGCGAGCGATTCCACGCCGTCCGACTCGTCCTCGGCGACCTCGGCACCAAGGGCGGTGCGGTGATCGACGCGAACGGCGCCGCGCTCGACGCGGACGGACGTCCCATTCCGGGTCTCTACGCCGCCGGCAACTCGTCCGCGTCGGTCTCCGGTGAGGCCTACCCGGGTCCGGGTGTGCCCCTGGGGTCCGGGATGACCATGGCGTACCGGGCGGTGGCCGACATGGCCGGGCAGGCCCTCCCGATCGCTCCCTGAGCACGGCGCCGGCGCCGGCGACGAACCACCCCGGTCAGCGGCCGGCCCATGCGAGGAAGTCCGCGGCCGCGATGACCGGCGTGCCCCATTTGTGGGCCGCCCTCGCCTTGGTCGACTGGCTGCCCGGCTCCGCGACCACCAGGGCGTCGCAGCGACTCTTGGTGACCGCACCGACGGGCACCAGGCCACGGCCGAGGGCGAGGGCCTCCATCTCGTCCCGGGACACGAGGATGCCGCTGCGATCCAGGGCGCTGCCGGAGAAACACACCCGCGTCCCGGGCTGCAGGACGTCCGCCGCGCCCGCCTCTGGCGGAGCCTCCAGCCCCCGCGTCAGGTCCGAGCCCACCACCTCGGAAGCCAGCCGGAGCCGCTCCAGCACGTCGGCGGTCATCGGCACCCGCTGCGCGGCGCGTCGGATCTGCTCGGCGACGAGTCCGCGCGCGCCTGCCCGGAGATCGCGGTCGCCCGGGGTGACGATCTCGTCGTCGTCGTCGTCGTCGTCGTCGGCGTCGTCCCCGGCCCCCGGACGCCCACCGCGGCGGGGGCGCCCCAACAGAGCGGCCCCGACCTCAGCGCTGATACCGAGCATCGCCGACAGCTGGGGGAGGACCTCGGAGGTCGGTGGGCGGACGTCGGCGTCACGGCTGAGCAGGTAGCCGACCGTGGCCTCGTCGCCGAGGTCGGCGTCGAACGTGCCGGCCGCCGCGTCATCGAGGTGCAGCCGCCCGTGGGCCTCGAGCGCCACCCGCGCACGGGCGATGGCCGATCCGGAGCGGCCACGGGCCCGCTCACCCGGGGTGAGGGCCTCGGTGGGGATGTCGACCCCGACCGGCAACGGCACCGTGCCGCCCAGACGCGCGAACTCGGCGTCCAGTCGACCGAGAGTGACGTCGAGGTCCACGCCCACCGGGGTGTACCCGTCCACCAGTGGGGCGACCATCGACCACGCCTCGAGGAGCGTGGGGGCGAGAAGGACATCGGAGACGGTGATGTCGTAGTCCGTCCGCGCCCGGGCCAGGTCGCGCTGGGGATTGACCAGCGTCGTCACCGCGGTGCCGTCGGGGAAGGCGATGGCGAGCTCCACCGGCCGGGGCCGGGACCGGGGCCCGTCCTCGCCGACGGACACCACCGCGACAGCGCAGTAGCGGCGGGCCGATGGCCCACCGTCCGGCGCCCGCAGGAACCGGATGATCCGCCGGTCCGTCTTGAGGTCCCCGGGCAGCACCGGCCGGGTGAGGACGAGGCCTTCCAGAGACCGACAGCGGCTCAACGCCACGTAGAGCTGCCCCGCCACGAACGTGCCGCCGCCGAGATCCACGACGACCCTGTCCAGGGTCTGTCCCTGGCTCTTGTGGATGGTCACCGCCCAGGCGAGGGTGAACGGGAACTGGGTGAAGGACCCGACCACCTCGTGTCGCATACCGCCGCCGTCCGTCACCGGTCGGGTGACGTCCCAGGTGTGGAGCGCGACCTCGGCGACCTCACCGCCGGTGAAGGCGACGACGACGACGGGTCCTCGCTCTCCGCGGTCGCCCCGTCGCCCGAGGGTCACATCGAGCACCCGTCCGATGGATCCGTTCACCCAACGGTCCGCCGGGTCATTGGTGAGCATCATGACCTGCGCGCCGACCTTGAAACCCAGTACCTCCCGGGTGGGGAGCTCGAACCCGGTGAGATCGCCGGTGAGCGTCGCCTCCATCGCCAGTTCCGACCCGGATAGCCGATCGAGGCGGCGTTGGTTGTGGCTCGCGGCCCTGCGGTTGGTGGTGGTGAGCGTCAGCCAGAACTCGTCGTCCGGCGGATCGAAGTCCGGGTCGGTGCGGGAGTTGAGCCGTTCGCGCGCCGGGCCGACGAGAGCGCCCTCGCGGATCGAGTTGAGGATCGCGGTGAGCTCCGGGTCACCGGACTGCCGGAAGACATGGGTGAGGTCGACGGTGGGGAAGTGCTCGGGGTGGTAGCGCTCGGCCGAGAAGAAGTACGGCGTCGGGTAAGTCGCCTCGAAGGACGATCTCTCGGAGGCCGTCACCACCGGCGGTAGCTGGAAGAGGTCGCCGACGAGGACGAGCCGGACGCCCCCGAACGGCATCGTCGGGTCCGGGCCGAACCTCTCGAGCGCGATGGCGACCATGTCGAAGACGTCGGCCCGCAACATCGACACCTCGTCGATGACGAGTGTGTGGGCGCCGGCGAGGGCCTGGGTGAATCGCCCGGGACGGTATGCGCTGCTGCGGACGTGCTCGACGGTGTGGTCGGGGTGGAAGCCGAACAGGCGGTGGATGGTGTAGCCGCCCACGGTGAGGGCTGCGATCCCGGTGGGTGCGGCGACGAGGGTGGGGTGGTCGGTCTCGGCGAGGAACCGGCGGATCAGGGTCGACTTTCCGGTTCCGGCCCTACCGGTGAGGAAGAGATCGTGTCCCGAGTGCAGAAGGTCGAGTGCGCGGTCGACCTCGTCGGTGAGCACGAGTCCGCGTCCGGGGCCCACCGGCATCCGATCGTCGCTCATCTGTGCCTCCCATCGGCCGCGACGGCTGGCTTCCGACGACCGCGGGCCGGACCTCCAGTTGGAGATCCGGCCCGCGGTCGGGTGCTGTCGGGGAATCAGTGCCCGTCGTGGCGACGAGTCCGGTTCTCCTCCTGCAACGTGGTGAGCATCGAGTGCTCGCGGTGGTGCTTGTCGTGGTCGGCGTCCTCGAGCAGACGGGCCTCCTCGACCGGATCGGCCTTGAGAGCGCCCCGCGGGGGACGGCCGGCCACACCGAGCTGGTTCATCTTGGTGGGCACCTTGGCGCCGGCGTAGGCGAGCGGAACGGCGTGGCCGTGCTCGTCCATCTCGCCGAGCGGCTGGTGAACCTCGATGAACTCGCCCTGCGGCATCCGCATGATGATGCCGGTCTCGATCCCGTGCTCCAGAACCTCGCGGTCCGCGCGCTGGAGACCCAGGCACAGGCGGTAGGTGAAGAAGTACGCCAGCGGCGGCAGGATGATCAGGCCGATACGGCCCGCCCACGTCGTCGCGTTGAGCGAGATGGAGAAGAAGTACGAGATGAGGTCGTTGGAGCCCATCAGGACCAGGATCACGTAGAACGTGATCGCCATCATGCCCGCAGCGGTGCGGACGGGCACGTCACGCGGACGCTGCAGCAGGTTGTGGTGCGCCTTGTCCCCCGTGATCTTGGATTCGATCCACGGGTATGCGAACATCAGCGCGACCATGGCGCCCAGCATGACGGCCACCCAGGTGGTCGCGGTCACGGTGTATGGGCCGAGGTAGAGCTCCCAGGCCGGCATCACTCGCGCGCCGCCCTCTGTCCACAGCATGTACCAGTCGGGCTGCGAGCCCGCCGAGATGTGTGACGGGTTGTACGGCCCGAGGTTCCATATTGCGTTGATCGTGAACAGGCCCGAGAAGAGCATGAGCATGCCGACCGTGATGGCACCGAAGGCGATCGATTTCACGGCGAAGACCGGGAGGATCCGAACGCCCACGACGTTGTTCTCCGTGCGGCCGGGCCCGGGGAACTGCGTGTGCTTCTGGTACCAGACCAGCGCCAGGTGGGCGGCGATCAGCGCGAGGATGATCGCGGGGATGATCAGCACGTGCAGAACGTAGAAGCGCGGGATCATCAGCTCGCCGGGGAAGTCCCCGCCGAAGATCATCCAGTGCATCCAGGTGCCGATGACCGGCAGGCCGACGATGATGCTCGAGGTGATCCGGAGGCCGGTGCCCGAGAGGACGTCGTCCGGCAGGCCGTAGCCGAGGAAGCCCTCGACGATGCCCAGGAGCAGCAGTACACAGCCGATGACCCAGTTGGCCTCACGCGGGCGACGGAACGCGCCGGTGAAGAAGATGCGGATCATGTGGACCACCATCGAGGCGACGAACAGCAGCGCCGCCCAGTGGTGGATCTGGCGCACGAAGAGTCCGCCACGGACCTCGAACGAGATGTTCAACGCCGTCTCGTAGGCACGGGAGATCTCGATGCCGTTGAGCGGTGCGTACGCGCCCTGGTAGATCACCTTCGACAGTGACGGGTCGAAGAACAGGGTGAGGTAGACACCCGAGATCAACAGGATGATGAAGCTGTAGAGGGCGATCTCGCCCAGCAGGAAGGACCAGTGCGTCGGGAAGACCTTGTTGATCTGCCGGCGCAGGCCCTTGGACATGGTGTACCGCGAGTCCAGGCCATCGCCCAGTGCCGCGAGTCTCGTGTTGTTGCTCATGAACGACGCTCCCAGAAGGCAGGTCCGACCGGCTCGATGAAGTCACCGTTGGCGACGAGGTAACCCTCACTGTCGACGGCGATGGGCAGCTGCGGCAGTGCACGGGCGGCGGGGCCGAAGATCGGCTTCGCGTACTCGAGCGCGTCGAACTGCGACTGGTGGCACGGGCAGAGGAATCGATGGGTCTGCTGCTCGTACAGCGACGTGGGGCAGCCGAGGTGGGTGCAGATCTTCGAGTAGGCGTACAGGTCGCCGTAGTTGAAGTTCTCCTGGCCCTTGCGCTTGGTCACGCGTGCCGCGTCCTCGGGACGGAAGCGGATGAGCATGACCGAGTTGCGCGAGCCGTGGATCGAGTGCATGTGCTCCTCGAAGTTGCCCAGGGCGCTGGCGGGGAGCGGGAAGACGGACTCGAGGCCACCGGCGGACAGGTCGTCCACGCGGATGCGCTCGAGGCGACCCTCGCCGGCCGGCGGGTGCCCGTCGGGGTAGACCTTGCCGGTGTCGCGGCCGAGGTAGACCTTCTCCGGCGGGAGGCCGTCGGGACGGGTGTCGGACGCCAGGGTCCACCCGGTGGTGTGCAGGGTGCCGTCGCCGGCGAGCGTCATCTCACCGCGCTTCCACGGGTTCTTGATCATGCCGCCGAGCGGCAGGATCGCGGAGAGGCCGATGAGCCCGACACCCGCACCGAGGAAACCACCCATGACCTTGCGGCGACCCAGGGTGGAGGTCTTCCACGAGTCGTTGAGCTCGGCGACGAAGGTGCGCCGGTCGAGATCGTCCGAGGCGCCGTCGTGGCGAGTCTGGACCGAGATCTCCTCGGGGATGAATTTCTTGGTGAACTGCACTGCGCCGAAACCCAGGAACAGGATCGACAGTCCGATCGTGAGGCCGAGCAGCGGGGTGTAGGCCATGTACAGCCAGTAGCCGTCCTCGCCCTCGCCGCGGTACTCCCACGGCCAGAAGATGTAGACGACGGCAAAGGCGAGGCCGAACAGTGCCGACAGCGCGAACCAGGTGGTGACGGTCAGCGCTGCACGCTTCTCGGCGCGGGTGGTGGTGCCCTCCGGGAAACGGGACTCGCGGAACCGGACGTCGACCTCGTCGAGTTCGGTACCCAATCGCACGAGCTCGGAATCGCTCATCCGGTCGAGGTCCGCCGGGGACGGGTTCTTCGGGGTCTCACTCATGAACGGGATCCGATCCACAGGGTCGCACCGATGAGGGCGACGATGCCGACAAGCCACATGGCCACACCTTCGGTCACGGGGCCGAGCCCGCCGAGGCCGTAGCCTCCGGGCGAGACCTTGCTGTCCGCGTCCTTGATGAAGGCGATGATGTCCTTCTTCTCGTCAGGCGTGAGCTGGCGGTCCGAGAACTTGGGCATGTTCTGCGGCCCGGTCAGCATCGCCTGGTAGATCTCCTGCTCGTTGGCAGGGTCGAGAGTCGGGGCGTACTTACCCGCCGACAGTGCGCCACCGCGGCCGGTGAAGTTGTGGCAGGACGCGCAGTTGAGCCGGAACAGTTCGGAACCGCGGGCGATCTCCTCCGAACGACTCTCGCCGGAGGCGCCGCGCAGCGACTCCTGAGCGATGGTGCCGTCCGGGTTGGTGATGATGCCCGGTCCACCGCCGTGGACGTCGACATACGCCGCCAGGGCGATGATCTGGTGCTCGCTGTAGCGGGGCTTCTTGCGCTCCGCCTGGGCCTCGTTGTCCGCCGCGGGCATGCGGCCGGAGTGGACCTGGAAGTAGGTCGATCCCGCACCGACGCCCACGAGCGAGGGACCGCGGTCCTCGACACCCTGCAGGTTCTGGCCGTGGCAGGTGATGCAGGCGACGTCGTAGATCGACTTGCCCTCGGCGATGAGCGCGGCCTGGTCCTGCTGGGCCGTCGCCACCTGCGGCTCGGGCACGACTGCCGTGGCGATGGCTCCCGCGCCGAGGAGGCCGGCGGCGATGACGAGCGCGCCGGTCGCCTTGCGGCGCCGCTTGGTGGACGCCGGACGCGTCGGGGTCGTCGCCGGGTCCGGCGACGGCGTGTCCGCAGCGGGTGGGTGAGGTGAGTTCATTGTGAGTTCCCTTTGGTGTTGGGACCTGCTGGACACAGCGTCCTGCGGCCAGCTGCTACTGGATGAAGTAGATGGTGACGAAGAGGCCGATCCAGACCACGTCGACGAAGTGCCAGTAGTACGACACCACGATGGCGGCCGTGGCCTGCGCCGGGGTGAACCGCGACATCGTGGTCCTCATGACGAGGACGACGAAGGCGAGGACACCCGCCGCGACGTGGAGACCGTGGAAGCCGGTGGTGATGAAGAAGACGGACCCGTAGACGCTGGAGGAGATGGTGGTGCCCTCGAGGACCAGCATCACGTACTCGTACGTCTGGCCGATGAGGAAGACCGTGCCCATCACCGCGGAGATGACGTACCAGCGGCGGAGGCCGAAGACGTCACCCTGCTCGGCGGCGAACACGCCCATCTGGCAGGTGAACGACGACGCCACGAGGATGACGGTGATCGTCAGGGCGAACGGCACGTTGAGGTGCACCGGGTAGGAGGGCCAGTCACCTCCCGAGTTCGCCTTGGAGACGAAGTACATCGCGAACAGACCCGCGAAGAACATCAGCTCCTGGGACAGCCAGACAATGGTGCCCACACTGACCATGTTCGGCCGATTCAGCGAATGAACACGCTGGGCCATGGCCGATCCTGAGTTATCTACTGCGCTCGTCACGTGGCCAAGTATGACCCCTGAGGAGGGACGAGTCTGCACGGACCCCCGAAATCGGCGTGTCTGTCCAGCGTTTCCGCAGGTCGCTTCGGAAACCCTCAGGGCAAGGGTCGGTATTGGTCCCCCTTGCAGGGGCTATCAGGGCACTCTCAGGCCAGCCCCGGCCGCTCGCCGCCGCCGGAGTGCAGGGTGTCAGCGCACGGGCCGGGTCGGAACAGTGGCACGATTGACGACGTGCGGGCGGCGCCCTGTGGGGCGTGTCCGTTTCCATGACACCAGAGGAGGTCGGGACACGTGGGCAGTTCGGCAGCGTTCGACGGGGGCCGGTCGTGGCCCGGGGTTCTCGGCACCCTCACCGCGGGCGGGGACCTCGATCCGGCGGAGGCCGGGTGGGCGATGTCCCGGATCATGGAGGGTGTCGCCACCGACGCTCAGATCGCAGCCTTCGGCGTTGCCCTGAAGATGAAGGGCGTCACGGGTCCGGAGCTCGATGCGCTGGCCTCGACCATGCTCGACTACTCCCGTCGGGTGCCCACTGATCGTCCCTGCGTGGACATCGTCGGTACCGGTGGTGACCGCCAGGGCACGGTGAACATCTCGACGATGTCCTCTCTCGTGGTGAGCGCCTGCGGAGTGCCCGTGGTCAAGCACGGCAACCGGGCGGCATCGTCCAAGAGCGGCGGTGCCGATGTGCTCGAGGCGCTCGGGGTGGCGATCGACCTCGGCCCAGAGGACGTCGGGCGGTGCCTCGACGAGGTGGGCGTGGCCTTTTGCTTCGCGCCCGTGTTCCATCCCGCGCTGCGTTTCGCCGCGACCCCCCGGCGTGAGATCGGGATCCCGACCGTCTTCAACATCCTCGGGCCTCTCACGAATCCCGCGGCACCCGCCGCGAACCTCATCGGCTGCGCCTTCGAGGGGCTGATGACGGTGATGGCGGAGGTGTTCGCGCTGCGCGGCAGGTCGGCGCTCGTGGTGCGTGGGTCGGACGGCCTCGACGAGATCACCATGACCGGTCCCACCCGGGTGCTGCGGGTCTCGGACGGTCATGTGGACGAGGATCAGGTCGAGCCCGCCGACTTCGGGATGAGCACCTGCTCGATCGAGGAGTTGCGGGGCGGGGACGGCGTCCACAACGCCGGGGTCGCCCGCGATCTCCTCGCGGGAGCACGGGGCCCGGTGCGCGATGCGGTATTGCTCAACTCCGCGGCCGCGCTGGTGGCCTTCGACGGTCTCGAGCGTGGTTCCGACCTGGTATCTGCCATGCGGGCCGCGGTGGACCGGGCCGCCGCGGCGATCGACGACGGCGAGGCGGCGCGGCTGCTCGAGAAGTGGGCCGGGTTCAGCGTGCGCTGACGAGTCCGGTCCCGCGGTGCTCGGCGGCGGCGCTCTCGGCCAGGGTCGCCCAGCCGGTCAGCGTGTGCGCCCCGTCAAGGGGGAGCGTCCAGCAACCCTCGACCGAGACGATGCGTGTCCTGGTCGAGTCGATCCACCGGTGGACGTTCCGGATCTGGGCGGCGGTGGCACCGGCGAAGGGGCCCGGGCCGGGCTGCACGGTGGTCGCGGCGGCCCGGAGTCCGTCGATGACCGGCATCGGTGCCGCTCCCGGCGGGACGACCCCGGATCCGGCGAGTCGACCGTGGCGCACCACCGCGACCGCCCACGTCCGGCGCGGCGCCGGCTGTGCGAGAACGATCTCGGGCAGCGATGCCGTTGCGGCGAGTTCCTGCCGTCGGGAGAGGACCCGCACGAGGGCTGCGGTCCTGTCGCGGAGCCTGGCCGCGCGTTCGAACGCGCCCTCGGCCGCGAGTACCTCCACGCGGTCGACCAGATCCCGCAGGGGACCGGAGTCCCGTCCCTCCGCCAGCGCCGCCCAGCGATCGGATCCCGGGGCGGTGCCGAACACGCCGAGGAGGTCCTCCCAGGCGGCCCGGGCGTCCTCGGCGCGCCGGAAGGGCCCGATGGCGGCGGGGTCGTCCGGGGTTCGCACGACCTTCGGGCGGGTGGCGCGGCCGGTGGGGGGCGTGAGCCACCAGCCGCGGCGAGGGCTCCGCGACCGGGTGTTGAACGGGGGTTGAAGCGAGTCGATGAGCTGTTCCTCGACGGTCCACGCCTCGAGGAGGTGGGCGCACGCGACCGAGTCGATCGAGTCGGCCAGCCCGACCATGGTGCGCATCCGTCCGCGCGTGTCACCGCCGGAGTAGTAGGACCGGGCCCGTCTGCGGACCGCGCCGGACGAGCCGATGTACAGGGCGCCACCGGCGTCGTCCCGGAACACGTAGACACCGGGCCCCTCGGTCAATGACCCGGTCATGGCGGCCCGCCGCCTCACCTCCGGGGAGAGGCGACCGTCGTAGGCCCGTAACTCCGACAGGGTCGAGACCCCGCAGTCGCCGACCCGCGAGATCAGTGCGTGGAGCACGTCGACCGTGGCGCGGGCGTCCTGCAGGGCCCGGTGATTGGGCTCCACGGTGGCCCCCAGGTGCGCGGCGAGGACTCCCAACCGGTGGCCTCGTGTCTCCCCGCGGTGCAGCACCCGCCTCGCGAGAGCCAGGGTGCAGAGCGACGGGGGATCGGGCCACGGGTGCCCGGTCGACGCGGCGGCGGCCCGCAGGAACCCCAGGTCGAACCGCGCGTTGTGGGCGACGAGGACGGCCCCGCGGGAGAATTCGAGAAACGTCGACATCACCTCGCCGAGACTCGGGGCACCGACGAGGTCGTCCGGAGCTATCCCGGTCAGTCTGCTGATGTGGCCGGGCAGGGCACCGTCGATCGAGACGAACGTCGACAGCTCCGCCTGCACCTCGCCGCCCCGAACGCGTACCGCGCCGATCTCGGTGATCTCGTCGCTTCCGGTCCGGGTGCCCGTCGTCTCCAGGTCGACCACGACGAACGTGACGTCGGACAGCAGAGGCTCGAGATCGTCGAAAGCTGCCTGCACCCCGCTCGAGACGGGGGAGGGGGATCGGGGCATGCCGGAGACGGTAGCCCCGCCCTCCGACACGGCCGGCCCCGCCGTGGTTGTCGGACCTTGTCCCTAGGGTGCCCCGCAGTACGACCACCCCGGGCCCGGATCGCGGCTCGATAACGAACGGGCAACACGCCCAGGACGAAGTGTGAGGTAGATCATGTTCACGATGGACTGCGTGCGGTGTCCCGCAGGACCCGCCGCATGTGACGGGTGCATCATCGCCGTTCTCGACGCCGGAAAACCGCAGGTGGACGAGCTTTCTCCGGAGTCGTGCGGCTATGTTCTGGACCCGGAGGTCCGCGAGGCGATCGACGTCCTGCGCGAGGTCGGAATGGTCTCCACGGTCGAGATTCTGGGGGCTGACGTCGCCGCGTGAGCGATGAACTGGACTTCGACGAGACGGTTTCGTAACCTTTTCGAGACCTCGGAAGTCATCGCCCGCCTGCCGGCGGGGAGCCGGGGTCACACCTAAGCGCCGAAGGGCGCACCGGGGAACCAAGATCCACTGGGGTGAATCGCACGAGGGCCTACAGGTCCGAAGCGTAGGACAGACTTCCGTGTCCGAACCCGTCAGCTAACCCGGTCGGTGCCGCAGGAAGAAAGAGGAACAGTCTTCGTGGGAGCCCACAGCATCAAGACCAGCTCGACCGGCCGCCGTGTCGCCGCCGCCGGCCTGCTCGCAGCCGGAGCCGCTGTCGCCGGTTCCGGAACCGCCGCCGCCGCACCCGTCACCGTCGACGTCCCCGTCGAGCTGCGGCTGCCCGGCGTGCCGAACCAGGTCTCGTTCGACCTACCGGAGGGCATCGAGCTCCCGGCCGGCCTGGCCCAGGCCCAGGCACAGGCGGCGCCCGTCGAGTTCGCCGCCCCCGCGCCGGTGGTCTCGACCGGCCAGCGCATCCTCGACGCCGCCACCACCCGGGTCGGCTCGCCCTACGTCTGGGGCGCTACCGGCCCCAACTCGTTCGACTGCTCCGGTCTGACCTCGTGGGCCTACAAGGAGGCGGGGATCTCCATCCCGCGCACCAGCCAGGCCCAGATCGGCGGCGGCACCCAGGTCTCCAAGGCCGACCTGCAGCCCGGCGACATCGTCGCCTTCTACAGTGGCGCCAGCCACGTCGGGATCTACGCCGGCAACGGCCAGGTCGTCCACGCCCCGTACTCGGGCACCTCGGTGAGCTACGCGCCGGTGGACTCCATGCCGTTCTACGGTGCGACCCGCTACTACTGAGTCGGGTCGCTCCCCGAACCTCCGCAGACCCCGTCGGCGTCCGGTCTCGAACCGGTCACCGGCGGGGTCTGTCGTCTGTAACATCCCCTCTCGGGTACCCGATTCCACCGTAGGCGTCGGCTGGGCGCCCGCGCCCTGCGTGACCCGGATCCGAGAGTTCGACGACACCAGATGACCCGCAGCCTCAGCGTGCTCGCGATCGCAGCGACCGTGACCACCTCGTTGACCCTCGGTCCCGCGCCGGCCGGAGCGCAGACCACCACCCCGGACCGGTCGTCGCCAACCGCGACCACGGCGCCTGTCCCGGGTCCGGCGACCCCGCCTGCTCAGGACCCGTCTGCACCCGCACCGTCTACACCCGCACCGTCGTCGGCCGCCCCGTCCACCACGCCATCCGCCACGGCGGTGCCCGGCGAGATGAGCGAGGACCTGGCCGAGTTGGCCCGGTTGTCCGAGGAGGCGGGGGCGTTGGGGGAGGAACTCCACCTGGCTCGCGGGGAACTGGACCGCGCCAACGGGGAGCGCGTCCGCCTCGAACGCGCCGCCGGGGTCGCAGCCGGACGGTCCGCCCTCGCGGACGGCACCGCGCGCCGGGACCAGTCCACCGTCGATCACCTCGCGACCATGCGGTACCGGGGCGGGGACACCGGAGCCACACGGGCAGCGGTGCTCGCCGAGAGCCCCCGGGACCTGGTCCACAGGCTCGACACGCTGCGCCGACTGTCCGGGGCCACCACGAGTGCACTGGACGCCTCCAGAGCTGCGTCGCGGGAGGCGGTGCAGCTCAGGGAGGAGGCCGCGCGTTCCGCGGCCGAGGCCCGGGACGCGGCCCGCGTCGCGCAGGAGCGAACCGACGCGCTCGCCCGCCGAACCGAGGAGATGCGGGTACGGATGGATGAGGTCCGTCGCCGGGTCGACGCACTGTCGGACGCACAACGCGATCTCTGGATCGGCGGACCGGTGGTGCCGGAGGGGTACGTTGCCCCGCCGGTGGACGACGTCAATTCCGCGGCGCTCCGAGTCGCACTCTCCCGGCTGGGCGCGCCCTACTCGTGGGGCGCGACGGGCCCGTCCGAGTTCGACTGCTCCGGTCTCATGGTGTGGTCGTACGCGCAGGAGGGCAAGGCGCTGCCCCGGGCGAGCCAGGCGCAGGCGGTCGCGGGCGCCCCGGTGGCGATGAACGACATCCGGCCCGGTGACCTTGTCATCTACTTCCCCGGCGCCACCCACGTCGGGATGTACGCCGGCGACGGTCTGGTCCTGCACGCCCCGACCTACGGTGTGCCGGTCCGCCTCGAGCAGGTCGACGCGATGCCGATCCACGGGATCCGCCGCTACTGACTCCGCCCGACCCGCCCGACCTGGCCGACCCGGCCAAGCACGGCCGCCCCGCGCAGACACCGGCCGTCCCCGATCGCGCTCCGCCCCTTCCCGACGAGGACGACGCACCGGGCGGGGCCGAGGCGGGCCGGGTTGTGTGGCAGGCTCGGAGCCGATGACCAAGACGCTGTTGATCACCAACGACTACCCGCCGCGCCCGGGCGGGATCCAGTCGTACCTGGAGACGTATCTGAGCCACCTGGACCCGACGGACGTCGCGGTGCTCGCCTCGACGTTCCGGGGTGGCGAATCGGCGGAGTACGACGCCGCCAAGCCCTATCTGGTGGAGAGGGTGCCCACCGAGGTGTTGCTCCCCACGCCCGACCTCGCGGCACGCGCACGAAGGCTCGCCTCGGACTTCGGCGCGACGACGATCTGGTTCGGGGCCGCCGCCCCCCTCGCCGCCATGGCGCCGGTGCTACGGCAGGGCCCCGTGGACCGCATCATCGCGAGCACACACGGACACGAGGTCGGCTGGTCGATGCTGCCGGGCTCGCGCCAGATCCTGCGACTGATCGGCGAGTCCACCGACGCGGTCACCTACGTGAGCGACTACACACGGAGGCGGTTCGCGGCGGCGTTCGGCCCCCGCGCCCGCCTGGTGCACCAGCCGGGTGGCGTCGATACGGAGAGGTTCCGGCCGGATCCCGCACGGCGAAGGGCGATCCGCGACCGTTACGGACTCGCGGACCGCGACGTGATCGTGTGTCTGTCCCGCCTCGTGCCGCGGAAGGGCCAGGACATGCTCATCCGGGCGATGCCGGAGATCGCCCGGCGGGTGCCCGGGGCGGTCCTCGTCGTCGTCGGCGGTGGGCCCTATCGGCGCACGCTGGAAGGACTGGCGCGCCGCCTCGGGGTGGCCGACCGGGTCGTCTTCACCGGCCGCGTCCCCGCGGACGAGATCGTCGACCACCACCGACTGGCGGACGTCTTCGCGATGCCGTGCAGGACCCGAGGGGGAGGGCTGGACGTCGAGGGGCTGGGAATCGTCTACCTGGAGGCGTCCGCGTGCGGGGTGCCGGTCGTGGCGGGCCGGAGCGGCGGTGCCCCGGAGACGGTGCGCGACGGCCGGACCGGTCTCGTGGTCGACGGGACGTCACAGGGCGAGGTCGCCGACGCCGTCGCCGGCCTGCTCGAGGACCGGCCCAGGGCGTCGGCCATGGGGGTCCGCGGCCGCACCTGGGTGCTGGAGAACTGGCGCTGGGAGGACCTGGCCCGGGACATGGAACGCGTGCTCTCGGGGGAGTGACCCGCGAGAGCACGCGTTCCGACGCGCGGTCCGATCAGGCGTAGAGCGACTCGATCTGCTGGGCGTACTTCTGGTGCACGACGTTGCGCTTGACCTTCAGGGACGCGGTGAGCTCACCGGTCTCCTCGGTGAACTGGTCCGGGAGGACGTGGTACTTCTTGATCGACTCGGAGTGCGACACGCTCCGGTTCGCCCGCACCAGCGCCTGGTCCAGGTGCTCGATCAGGTCGGCGTCCTTGAGCAAGTCGTACAACGAGCCGGACTTGTCGTGGTGGGTCTTCCACCGCTCGACGGCCTCCGGGTCGAGGGTCAGCAGGGCCGAGACGAACGGCTTGCCGTCGCCCACGCACACCGCCTCCGCCACGAGCGGGTCCGCACGCAGCGCGTCCTCGAGCTGGTTGGGCGCCACGTTCTTCCCGCCGGCCGTCACGATGATCTCCTTCTTGCGACCGGTGATCGACAGGTACCCGTCCTCGTCCAGCGAACCCAGGTCGCCGGTGCGGAACCAGCCGCCGCTGAAGGACTCGGCGGTCGCCTCCTCGTTCTGCCAGTAGCCGGAGGCGACGACGGGTCCGCTGACCTCGACCTCACCGTCCTGCGCGATCCGGACCGCGCAGCCGGGCAGCGGCTGGCCGACGCTGCCGATCCGCATCCGCCCCGGGGTGTTGACCGTGATCGCCGCACAGGTCTCCGTCAGGCCGTAGCCCTCGAAGATGTTGACCCCGATGCCGTCGAAAAAGTGGGTCAGACGGTCACCCAGGGCGGCGCCGCCGGAGATGGCGACCTCGCAACGCCCACCGAGCGCGTTGACGAGCTTGGCGTAGACCAACTTCGAGAAGATCGCGTGGCGCAGCCCGAGGAACGGACCCACCCGGCCGTCACCCCGGTTGGCCTTCGAGTACGCGACCGCGGTGTCGGCGGCCTTGTCGAACATCCACGCCTTGACCGCGCCGCCGTCCTGCGCGGTCGCCTGGGCCTTGTTGAAGACCTTCTGGAACACGCGGGGGACGGCCAGGATGTAGTGCGGCTGCATCTCGCCGAACGTCTCGACCAGGTTGGTCAGGTCGGCGGAATGCGCGATGGTCACCCCGGCGTGGAATCCGGCGTAGGTGATGGCGCGGGCCAACACGTGGGCCAGGGGCAGGAACATCACCGAGGTGGCGTCGTCCCGCAGGATCCCGCTGAACGGCGTCTCGAGCACGGCGAGCGTCTCGGACATGAAGTTGCGGTGGCTGAGCATGACGCCCTTGGGGCGGCCCGTGGTCCCCGAGGTGTAGATCAGCGTCGCGGGGGAGTCGGCGCGGACCGAGGCCCGGCGCTCGTCGAGCACCGAGACGTCGACCGAGGCCCCCTCGGAGGCGAGGGTCTCCAGGACCGGGGTCGCACCGTCGATCACCAGGACGTCGGCGACCTCCAGGCCCTGCACGCCCTCCCGGGCGGTGGTGGCGTGGGTGTCGTTCTCGACGATGATCAACCGGGCCGCGGAGTCCTCCATGATCCAGTGGATCTGGTCGGCGCTGGAGCTGTCGTACA
This sequence comes from Dietzia sp. IBK-p2-15D, assembly GCF_057773105.1. Lineage (NCBI taxonomy): Bacteria > Bacillati > Actinomycetota > Actinomycetes > Mycobacteriales > Dietziaceae > Dietzia > Dietzia sp. IBK-p2-15D. The sequence continues at coordinate 77,489 of NZ_JBYMTK010000013.1, read as the reverse complement.
CGGGAACGGTGACCGCGCCGACGGCCCAGATCGCGAAGTCGATGAGATTCCACTCGTACCGGGTGGAGCTGAGGAGGGCGACCCGATCGCCCGCCCGGACACCGAGCGCCACCAGTCCGCGGGCGATCGTCCGGACCTCCTCGGCGAACTCGCGGTTGGTGACGTCCGTCCACCGACCGTCGACGGGCTTCTGGAACGCCACGTTCTCCGGGGTGTTCTCCGCGCGGTCGTATGCCGACTGAACGCAGGACCAGTCGTCAGGGACGGTGAAGTTGGCGGGTACCGCGACGTATTCGCGCAAAGGGTCCTCCCGGTGGAGACGTTCAGAGTATGTCGGTGACCACACACACTATCGCCGGGACCACACGGTGGTCACGTCGCCTGCCCTCCGGGTGCCGCGGGTGGGGCGCATCGCGGAGCGGGATATGTGAAGCTTGTGGGTATGAGCGAGCACGACGGCGCCCCCGAGGTGTGGCCGACCAGAGACTCCACGGTGGTCGACGCACCGGTGGAGGACGTCATGGCGGTCATCTCCGACTTCGCCGCGTACCCGGAGTGGTCCGCGTCGATCCGCGCGGCCGAAGTGCTCTCCACCGGTCAGGACGGCCGTCCGGACCGGGTGCGGTTCGAGCTCGAGGCGGGCGCGATCGTCGACGAGTACGTCCTCGTCTACTCCTGGTCGGCGGACGACCGCGGTCTGGAGTGGCGGCTCGAGAGCTCGGCGTTGCAGAGGGCCCAACGGGGCTACTACCGGCTCGAACCGGTGGAGGGCGGCACGCGTGTGGACTACGAACTCGAGATCGAGCTCACGGTCCCGGTGATCGGGAGCCTGCGCAGCCGCGCCGAGCGCCGGATCCTGGGCGACGCACTGAAGGAACTCAAACGCCGGGCGGAGTCGCGGTGAGCAGAACTCGTGTCGTCGTCGTCCTCGGGGGAGATCCCGAGGACCGCGCGGGCGTCACCGCCGACCTGCTCGCGGACCCCGGCTGCACGGCGTTGATCCTGACCGGCCATCCCGATGCCGTCGACCCCCGTCTCGACGTCTCGGAGGACGGGCCCGTCGAGGTCCGGGTCGACGACCCGACGGCGAGGCTCGAGGCCTACCGGTCCGGCGCCGCCGATCCGGACGACGACGTACTCGCGGCGCTCGCCGCCGGAGGGGACACCCCACTGGCCGCGGTGCTCGGGTGGGAGTACGCGCGACGGGCCGCGTCGTCCGAGTACTGGGACGTCGTCGTGGTCGAGCTCGACGGGGACCTGACCGCGGTGCGCCGGCTCGCGGCGGCCGGGGAACTGGCCGCGTTCGTGGAATCACGTTGGCCCGCCAATGTGCGCTTCGCCTCCATGGCGGCGGGCGGACGCGCCGACGTGCGGGTGCGGGAAGCGCACAGACTCGCGCTGCTCGCCGGTGACGTGGCCGGCTTCCTCGCCGGGAGGATCGAGACCATCGTGGTGGGGTCCCCGGCCGGCTCCACGGCTGCCATGGCGACTCTGGCCCGCGGCGCCGTCACCCCGGTGGTGGCGCCCGACGGCGAGGGCGGATACCGGGTCGAGTACCCGGCCCCGACCCGCCCGTCCGCGCCGGTCTCGGTCGAGGGGGACCGGCTCCGCCTGGAGTTCGACGGGTTCCGGGCGGTGGTGGCGCTGCCGCCGCTGCTGCGCCGGTGTGTGCTCACGCAGTCCGTCTTCGAGCGCGACGCGGGTCGACTGGTGATCAGCTTCCTGCCCGACCCGGATCTGTGGCCCCCGAACCTCATACCGTCCGGATCTGCGGACCGCGCCGGGTAGTATCCGCATTCGTCGACAGCCATCACAAGAGGACCGGTGACCCGTTGCTGTACTACCTGTTCAAATACGTGCTCATCGGCCCGTTCCTACGTCTGACGAGTCGTCGGGTCGTCACGGGACGCGAGCACTTCCCCGAGCGCGGTGGCGCCCTGCTGGTCGGCAACCACCAGTCCGTCGCGGACTGGTTGTTCACCCCTCTGCTCCTGCCCCGCCGGGTCACCTTCCTGGCCAAGAGCGACTACTTCACCGGAACCGGTGTCCGCGGCATGCTCAGCCGGTGGTTCTTCGCCGGCTCGGGCCAGCACCCGATCGACCGCACCAACGCCGACGCCGCGCAGGCCGCCCTCGACGCCGGGCTCGAGGTCCTCTCATCGGGGGAGATCCTGTGCATCTACCCGGAGGGGACGCGCTCGCCGGACGGTCGTCTGTACCGCGGGAAGACCGGGCCCGCCCGCCTCGCACTCCGCGCCGGGGTGCCCATCATCCCGGTGGGCGTGACCGGGACCTCCGAGTACATACGCCGGATCTCCCGGTTCCGCCCCGGGCGGCGCACCGAGATCCGGGTCATGCTCGGCGAGCCGCTCGATCTGTCCCCGTGGGCCGGGCGCGAGGGGGACCGGGACGCTGAGCGCGAGATCACCGACGAGCTCATGCGGCGGATCCAGGCGCTGACCAATCAGGAGTACGTCCACGACACGTATGGCGCCGAGATGAAGAAGCGCTACGAGGCGGTGCGCAAGGCCGGGCGGAACCTGCTCGACCACCCCGTCGAGGGACAGCGCTGATCGCCGGTGCGCTACTTCTACGACTGCGAGTTCATCGAGGACGGCACGACGATCGAGTTGGTCTCCGTGGGGATCGTCGCCGAGGACGGCCGGGAGTTCTACGCCGTGTCCACCGACTTCGACGCCTCGGCGGCCGGGCCGTGGGTGCGGCGCAACGTCCTTCCGAAGCTGCCCAACCCGTCGTCGTCCGCGTGGATGTCCCGGAGCCGCATCCGGGACGAGCTCTACGAGTTCGTCACCGCGCCGCCCACCGGCGGGGTCGAGATGTGGGCGTGGATCGGGGCGTACGACCACGTGGCCGTCTGCCAGCTGTGGGGCGACATGACAGCCCTTCCCGCCGCCATGCCCCGGTTCACGCGCGACGTCCGCCAGCTCTGGGAGACCGCCGGCAAGCCCGACCTGCCCGCACACCCGGGAGGGGAACACGACGCCCTCGCCGACGCCCGCCACGCCGCGATGCGCTTCCGCGCCATCGCGGCGAAGTCGCCCCACCTGGGTCTCTGAGGCCCGCTCCGCCGGTTGTGGCGTATCGTCGCCGGGGTGAGCAACTGGACAGTCGACGTCGACATCGCGCAACTCCCCGACCTCCCGCCGCTCTCCGCGGACCTGGATCGGCAGCTGGCGGACGCCCTCTCGCGGCCCGCCCTGCAGCAGCCGTCGTGGGATCCCGGACACGCCGCGGCGATGCGCAAGGTGTTGGAGAGCGTGCCGCCGATCTGCGTCGCCTCCGAGGTCGAGCACCTCTCCGATCGCCTCGCCGACGTGGCGCACGGGCGTGCGTTCCTGCTCCAGGGCGGTGACTGCGCCGAGACGTTCGAGGCGAACACCGAGCCGCACATCAAGGGCGTGATCCGCACCCTGCTGCAGATGTCGGTCGTGCTGACCTACGGTGCGTCGATGCCAGTGGTGAAGGTTGGCCGGATCGCCGGCCAGTACGCCAAGCCCCGCTCGGCGGACCGCGACGGAACCGGGCTGTTGTCCTACCGCGGCGACATGGTCAACGCTCTCGAGCCGAACGAGGCGGCCCGCGAGCACGACGCCTCGCGACTGGTCCGTGCCTACGCCAACGCGGCCGCGGCGATGAACCTGGTCCGTTCCCTGACGGCGTCGGGCACCGCCGACCTGCACCGCGTCCACGAATGGAACATGGAGTTCGTCGCGGGCTCGCCCGCGGGTGCCCGCTACGAGGCCCTCGCCGCCGAGGTGGACCGCGGCCTGCGCTTCATGGACGCCTGCGGGGTGTCGGACCAGAACCTGCGTTCGGCCGACATCTTCTCCTCCCACGAGGCACTCGTCCTGGACTACGAGCGGGCCATGTTGCGTCTGGCCGACGACGGTACGGGCCTGACCGGCGACGCCGAGCAGGGGTTGTACGACCTGTCGGCGCACTTCCTGTGGATCGGGGAGCGGACCCGCGGCATCGACGACGCCCACGTCGCGTTCGCCTCGCTCATCCAGAACCCGATCGGTCTGAAGATCGGACCCACCACCACACCCGAGTTGGCGGTCGAGTACGTGGAGAAGCTCGACCCCCACAACCGGCCGGGTCGACTGACGCTCGTCTCCCGGATGGGCAACGACAAGGTCCGCGAGGCGCTGCCGCCGATCGTCCAGGCCGTCGAGGCGACCGGCCACAAGGTCATCTGGCAGTGCGACCCCATGCACGGCAACACCCACTCGACGTCCAACGGGTACAAGACCCGCCATTTCGACCGGATCATCGACGAGGTCCAGGGCTTCTTCGAGGTCCACCACGCCCTCGGTTCCCACCCGGGTGGCATCCACATCGAGCTCACCGGTGAGGACGTCACCGAGTGCCTCGGCGGTGCGCAGGACATCTCGGACCTCGACCTGGCCGGTCGCTACGAGACCGCCTGCGACCCGCGCCTCAACACCCAGCAGTCGCTCGAGCTCGCCTACCTGGTGGCGGAGATGCTGCGCAGCTGACGCCGCAGGGGACCGGCCCCCCGGGAGGCACGGCCGGCCCCACGCCGGAGACGCGGCCGGCCCTAGCCGAGCGCGTCGATCTCGACCTCGCTGCCCCTGGCCACCACCCTGCCGGGCAGCGGGGTCTGGCCGTAGACGATCCCACTCGACGTGCCCGAGTCGATGGTGGCCTCCAGCCCGGCGTCCTGCAGCGTCCGGCGCGCGTCGGAGGCCCGCGAGCCCAGCACCACCGGGACGGTCACCGCGTCCGACGGGACGACCCGCAGCACCGCGTTCGCCGGGTCGAGCCGGGCCCCGGCCGGCGGGTCGGTGCGCACCACGCGGCCGTCGGAGATCTGACGATCGGTCACGGGCGACTCGCGGACGATCGTGAACCCCGCGTCGTCGAGGACCTCGGTCGCCTCGTCGAGGGGCACATCCCGGAGGTCCGGCACGGTCAGCGCGTTGGAGACGAGCAGGACGACCCCGTCCCCGCGGGACACGTCGGTTCCGGGGTCCGGGTCGGTGCCCACGGCCACGCCGCCGTCGACCTCGTCGTCGTAGACCCTCCTGACCTGTGACACGGTCAGGCCCGCGCCCTCGAGGGCCGCGCGCGCCTGGTCCTCCTCCAGGCCCACGACCTCGGGGACGGCGACGGGGGCGGGGCCGGAACTGGTCACCATGGCGACCCGGGTGCCCACGTCGACGGTCGTGCCGGCGCCCGGTTGGAGCGAGACCACCTGGCCGACGGGCACCGAGTCCGAGTGCTCGTTCCCGCCCCGGACCGGTTCCAGTGAGTTCTCCCGCAGTGCCGTGGACACGGCCTCGACGGATCTGTCGGCGCCGACCTCGGGCACCACGGGGCGACCGACGGATACCAGTACGGCCACGGTGTCGCCGCGCGGCACCCGCTCGCCCGCCGCGGGGTCGGTGCCCACCAGCGCGGACGGGGGGACATCGTTGCTGAAGGCGTCGCGGGTGGCGGCGGCCAACCCGACGGCGTTGACCGCCTCGGTCGCCTGTCCCACCGACATGCCCTGGACCGACGGCACCTCCACGAACCGGCCGGAACCCAGCCACCAGCCGGCCACGGCGAGGCCGATCGCGGCGGCGAGCACCACGATGAGCCACAGCATGCCGCGCTTGCGGCGGGGGCGGATGACGTCCCGGTCGGGCGCGGGCTCGAGGTCGCCGGGGGGATAGTGGCCCGATCCCGCGCCGTGCCAGTGCGCAGGAGCGGGACCGGCCCCCGCTCCCGCCCCGGGATCCGCCGCCGCCGGGGCCACCATGGTGTCCACCCGCGTCGGCGTCGGCCCGTCACCCCGGCGCAGCGCCTCCCCGCTCTCACGGTCGGCGGCGTCGAACTCGGACTCCCCGCCCGGGGTGGCCCGCGCGGCGTTGGCCCGAGCCCGCGACCACGAGGACTGCCGTGGTGCCGGGACGACATAGTCGGGGAACCGGCCGATCCTGGCGGCCTGGTCGAGGTCCCGCAGCATCTCGCCGGCGTCGGCGTAGCGGTCCTCACGGCTGCGTCGCGTGGCGCGCAGGATCAGGTGGTCGAGGTCCTCGGCCACGGTGTCGGACTGGTCGGAGGGGGCCGGCACGTCGGAGTCGAGGCGACGGTAGGCCACGGCGATGGTGTTGTCACCGCTGAACGGTGGCTCCCCGGTGAGCATCTCGTAGGCGAGAACGCCGAGGGAGTACAGGTCGGACCGGGCGTCGGTATCGGCGCCGGAGATCTGTTCGGGGGACAGGTAGGCCGCCGTGCCCATCACCACGCTGCTCGAGGTGGCGCGGGACTCGGCCACCGCCCGGACCAGGCCGAAGTCGGCGAGTTTGACCGCGCCGCTGCCGGAGATCAGCACGTTCTCGGGCTTGATGTCGCGGTGCACCAGGCCTGCCTGGTGGGCCTCCCGCAGGGCGCCGAGGAGCGGACGCAGGACGGCGGCCGCGGCGTACGGGGGCATGGGGCCGCGCTCGTCGAGCAGTTCCCGCAACGTGCCACCGGGCACGAGTTCCATCACGAGGAACGCGGTGTCGGCCTCGACGCCCTGGTCGAAGACCTGGACGATGCCGGGATCCGACAGGCGGGCCACCGACCTGGCCTCGAGGGTGAAGCGGTCGACGAACGCCTTGTCCCCGGCGAGGGTCGGATCGAGCAGCTTGACGGCGACGTGGCGGTCCAACCGCTCGTCGGTGGCCAGGTGGACGGTGGACATCCCGCCGCGGGCGATGACGGCGTCGAGCCGGTATCGCCCGTCGAGCAGGGTCCCTGGGCCGGGGGGCTTCCCGTCGTAAGTGCTCATGTCGTCCATTCTGCCCCTCCCGTCCCGTCCGCGGTACGTCCCGAGCGGACGGGGTCCGTTGCCCGACGCCGTCGGCCGCGCCGGCACCGCCGGTGGGGCCAGGGCGCGCCCGTGGGACTAACCTGGGCGGGGTGAGTACCGTTCCGCACGCCGACGACGTCCTGCCCGCCGACGTCGAGACCATCAACCTCCCCGCGGTGTCCGAGCGCCTGGGCATCCCCGTGACCCGCGTGCACGATCTCCTGCGCGACGGGACCCTGCTCGCCGTGCGGCGAGCGGGCATCGTGGTGGTGCCGGCGACCTTCCTGGATGACGACGACGAGGTCGTGCGCTTCCTGCCCGGGCTGGTGGCGGTCCTGCGGGACGGCGGCTACCGGGACGAGGAGATCCTGCGGTGGCTGTTCGCCGAGGACGACAGCCTGCCCGGCCGGCCGGCCGACGCGCTACACGGTCACCGCGCCCGCGAGGTCATGCGGCGCGCCCAGGCGATGGCGTTCTGACCCCGGCGGTCGCGCGCCGCCACCACCAGACCGCGGCGAGGGATGCCGCGAGGGCCGCCCCGACGAGCGCGGGGCTGTAGAGGCTGGTCGACCCGTTGGGTCCGATCGCCATCACGAGGAAGACGGTCACCGCCACGGCGGCCGTGGTGGCGCGTCGACCGGGTCGGGCGGCGATCCAGAACGCCGCCACCCACACGTAATACCAGGGCCAGGCCAGCGAGTTGAGGACCACGAAGGCCAGCAGCGCGACCATGATGCCGCGGAGCGCCGAGCGGGTGTCACGCCGGTGGAGCCACCACACCACGACGAGGGTGACCCCCAGGACCACGCGTCCGACGCGGCGGGCGACCGCCAGGACGTCCTCGAATCCGGGGGTGTCGACCACGGCGTGGACCAGGTGTGCCACGGCGGTGGGCGCGCTGAGGTAGTTGATGACCCGGTCGGAGACGGAGATCGCGTCGAGCCAGCCGAACCCGGTGCCCGCGGAGAGGGTCGCCAGGGCGAACGCGACGGCGGCGGCCCCCGCCGCGGCCCCGGTGTCGACGAGGGCGCCGACGAGGGGGCGGCGCGCCCCGATCGACGTCCGCCGTCGGTCCAGGGCGATCCACAGCAGGAACGGCGCCACGATCACGGCGGTGGCCTTGAACGCCACCGCGATCCCGATCGCCGCCCCGGCCCACGCGTAGCGCCGGTCGAGCGTGAGGACCACGGCGCCGACGCATGCCACCAGCGGGAAGATCTCGTTGTGCAGCCCGCCCGCGAAGTGGATCACGGACAGCGGGGAGGCGCCCGCCATCCACACCGCGGCGCCGGCGTCCACCCCGGCGCGGCGGGCCAGGGCGACCACGAGCGCGACGAGCCCGGCCAGTGCGGCGAGTACCACCACCCCGAGGATGACGATCCCCACCGCCGGGTGGCCGCCGGACAGCGCCACGACGACGCGCATGAGCAGCAGGTGCAGCGGGCCGTACGGGGTCGCGGTGGACCGCCAGTCCGGGCTGACCTCGTCGGTGAAGGGGCCGGGGTTGGCCTCCGGTCCGTGGTGGTACGGGTCCACTCCCGCGGCGCTCATGGCGCCCTGCGCCAGGTAGGACCAGGCGTCGCGGCTGAACAGGGGGACCGCGGGCAGCATCGGCGCCGACCACAGGGCCGTGACCCACACGGCGTCCCGGGTGGGGAGGCGGCCCGAGACCGCTCGGGGGCCGAGCGCGAGCCACGAGGTGACCAGCAGCGCGACGCCCGCCCAGCAGAGGATGAGGGCGAGGACCTCACCGTGGCCGAACGTGTACCCGGGCAGTCCCACCGCGACCGCGACGCCGCCGTCCACGGGCAGGGCGCCCGCGCCGAAACCGGCGATGGTGAGCAGGACCGAGCCGAGGACGCCGCGCCACAGCGCCGGACCGGAGGGGCCGGTCAGGGCGGCGCGGGCCGAGGCGGTCGCCGCGGTGGTCGTCCGGCGGATCCGCGACGATGGTGTCGAAGGCGACGACGTCGGTGATGATGACGGCGACGACGACGAGGTGGTCGCCTCCGGCCGGGGGGCGGACGCTCCGAGCACGGATCAGGCCCGCCTGCGGGTCGCGGCCTCCGCCAGTGCGCGCAGTGTGTCCCGCCCGTGGTCGCTGATCGCATCGGAGGCCACGGTGTCCAGGGCGCGGGTGGTCAACGCGTCGATCTCGGCCTCCACCGAGACCACCGCACCGGACTCCACGAGGATGCTGCGCGCGCGTTCGAGCGTGGCCGCGTCGGGTTGCGTCCCGAGAACTCCGAGGAGGAACTCGGCGTCCCGGCGGGGGGCGAGGGCGGTCGCACGGGCGAGCAGCAGGGTGCGCTTGCCCTCCCGCAGATCGTCCCCGGAGGGCTTGCCGGTGACCTCCGGGTCGCCGAACACGCCCAGCATGTCGTCCCGCAACTGGAACGCCTGGCCCACGGCCACCCCGAACTCGCGCAGGGCCGAGACGGTCTCCGCCCCGGCACCCGCCAGCTCGGCGCCGATGTGCAGTGGCCGCTCGACCGTGTAGGCCGCGGTCTTGAAGCGGTTCACCCGGGCCGGGGTGAGCTCGTCGGTGGCGCCCGAGGCCTCGGCGAGGATGTCGAGCATCTGCCCCGACAGGACCTCTGTCTTCATGGCGTACCAGGGACCCAACGCGCGGGCCAGGGCCTCGGGAGGCACCCCGGAGGTCACGAACATCTCGTCGGCCCACGTCAGCGCCAGGTCGCCCACGAGGATGGCCTGAGAGATGCCGTAGCGGGCCGCGTCGCCGTCCCAGCCCTCGTCGCGGTGCGCGGCCTCGATCGTCCGGTGGACGGTGGGGCGGCCTCGCCGGGTGTCGGAGGCGTCCACGATGTCGTCGTGGACCAGCGCGCAGGCCTGGATCAGCTCGAGGGCGGCGCAGGCGGTGACGACCTCGTCCGGGGCGGGAGCGTCCGTGTCGCTCGCGGCGGCCCAGCCGGCCAGGGCGAACCGCGGTCGCATCCGTTTGCCGCCGTCGAGGACGAAGTCGGAGAGCAGGCCGGCCAGGCGGTCGACCCGCTCGTCTATCCCCGCCACGACCGTGCGCCGTCCGTCGATGAGTCGGCGGAGCGCGTCGAGGACGCGTTCTCCGTCGTCGGGGCGAGTCGCCGAGACCACGGGCACCATCCCTTCCGGGCGCCGGTGTCCGGCCGCCCTCGTCGCCGACGATCCTAGTCGTCGGGCGGCGGCCGGACGTGGCGCGCGTCGGGCTACCCTGGTCGGGTGACCCAGCTACCCGACTCCGACCCGACGGACGGCGGCCGGCACCCGAGCATCGTGGAGCGGATCGCGACGTCGACCACCCCGAGGGTTCCGTTCTCCGTCGAGTTCTACCCGCCGCGCGACGAGGCCGCCGAGGAGCGACTCTGGCGCGCCGCCACCGTGTTCTCCGACCTCGGGGCGGCGTTCGTCTCGGTCACCTACGGGGCCGGCGGATCCACGCGGGACCGGACGGTCCGGGTCGTCGAGCGGCTCGTCCGCGAGACCGACCTGCTGCCGATCGCGCACCTGACGGCGGTGGACCACACGGTCGCCGAGCTCACCGACATGATCCGCATGTACGGCGAGGTCGGGGTGTCCAACATCCTCGCCCTGCGCGGGGACCCGCCCGGGGACCCGCTGGGCGAGTGGACGGCTCACCCCGAGGGGCTGCACTACGCCGAGGAACTCGTCCGCCTGATCCACGAGGTGGGGGACTTCCACGTCGGGGTGGCGTCCTTCCCCGAGGGGCACTACCGGGCCCGGGACCTCGAGCACGACTCCGAGATCCTGGTGAACAAGCTCCGGGCCGGCGCCGAGTACTCGATCACCCAGATGTTCTGGGACGTGGAGCACTACCTGCGCCTGAGGGATCGCGCCGTCGCCGCCGACCCGGAGCAGGGCGCCAAGCCCATCATCCCCGGACTCATGCCGGTCACGAGTCTGCGGCAGGTCCAGCGGATGGTCGAGCTCTCGGGCTGCGCCCTCCCCGACGACCTGGCCGAGCGACTCCGGACCGCGGCCGGGGACGGGCCCGAGGAGAACCGGGCGGCGGTCCGTGAGGTCGGGATCGATCTCACCACCCGCATGTGCGAGCGTCTGATCGCCGAGGGTGTCCCGTGCCTGCACTTCAACACCCTGAACTTCTCCAAGGCCACCCACGAGGTCCTCACCAACCTGTCGATGGCCCCCGCCCCCGGGGTGGCGGCCGGCAGGATCTGATCCGCCCCGGTGGGGGTGCGGCTCGGGTCAGCGCACCAGCCGGTCGGCACGGGCCCTGGACGTCCGGGCGGCCAGGATCGTCCCGATGGACACCAGCAGGGCGGCGCCGATCCCGACGATCATCCACACCGCGAACCCACGTGCGGCCGGGTCGGGATACGACGACGAGGCCTGCATCCGCGTGATGGACCCCGGAGCCGGGGACCAGCTGACGGAGTTGCCGGCCCCGATGGTGCCGTTGGTCTCCTTGATGCGGTTGGGGAAGGTCAGGTCGACCCGGGTGGTCGCCGTCTCGGCGCGGTCGGCGGGCAGCAGGGACAGGTCCACCGATCCGCTGAACGACACCGTGTCGCCGCTGCGGCGGAAGCCCAGGCTGTACGGCCGTGCCCCCTCGATGTCGATCGCGAGGGTGAGGGTGTCGACCTCCGCGAACGTCAACTGGGTGAAGTAGATCTCGCGGCCGGTGAAACCGTCCGCTGAGTAGGGGGTGATGCGCACCTTCTGCTCGAGCCCGGACGGCGTGGTGATCCGGTCGAGCGCGGCCGCCTGCGTGGGCTGGTCACCCGCCACGAGGATCCGGCCGGATACGGTGTCGTCTTTGCGGACGCTCATCTGGGCGTTCAGCTGGAGGCACCCGGACAGGAGCACCAGGAGGGTGGCCAGGGCCGTGAGGCCCGCCAGTCGCCGGGGCAGTCGGGAGCGGCCACTGCTCGTGGGGGCGTTCGCTGTCGGATGGGGCGGGGTCACGGCGGTCATTGTGCCCGTGATCCCCGCCGTCGCCGCGCCGACCTGCCGAGTCGGCGGGTCACGAGCCGCGCCACCGTCCTGCCGCTGGTCCCGATCACACCGCCACCGGGGTGGGTCGAGGCCCCCGCCAGGAACACGCCGTCGGCCCCGGGCACGGCGTGACCGCGCAGATCGGGGTGGGGACGCATCGGCAGCATCTGGTCGAGGGACATCTCCACGTGCATGACGTTCCCGCCGATCAGCCCGAGTTCGGTCTCCAGGTCCTCGGGGGTCTGGACGTGACGGTGGACGATCGAGTCGGCCAACCCCGGCGCGAAGCGGTCCGCGACGGCGATGATCCGGTCGGCCTCCGCGGCGCCCTCCTCCGACCAGCCACGGCCGTCGGCCAGGTGGCGCGGGTGCCACTGTGACCACAGTGTCAGCTCGTGGCGGCCCTCCGGAGCCAGCGAGGGGTCGAGCGCGCTGAAGCTCATCGCCAGGACGGCGGGATCGGCGTCGAGGCCGCCCGCGGCGGCGACGCCGTAGCGGCGATCGAGGTGCCGTCGGTCCGTGACGAGCAGTTGCAGGCCGTGGGCGCTGGTGCTCGTGGGTACGCCGGGATACGTGGGCAGTGCATCGGTCCCGAGTCTGACGGCCATCCCCAGTCCGAAACCGGGCCTGATCCGCCGCCGCCACCCGTCCAGCGTCGCCGCCGGGAGTTCGCCGGCGAGGAGGTCCAGGGTCGTGTGGACGTGGCAGGCGGCGACGACGGCCGAGCAGTACAGGGATCGTCCGCCCTCGGTGTCGACGCGCCACCCCGAACCGGAGCGCCGGATCGAGGTGGCCCCGGCACCTGCGGTGACCGTCCCCCCGTGCGCCCGGACGGCGGCCGTGAGGGACTCCGCGAGCGCGCCCGAACCGCCGATCGCGCGCCCCGGCGGGATCCGGTGCATCAGGGCGGCGAACCCGATCATGGGGGCTGTGGCGGGGTGGGACATCGGCGGTCCCGACTGCGCGCCGAACCACGACAGTGCCGCCTTGAGGCGCTCCGAGGTGAACATCGCGTCCAGCAGCGCGTCACCGGAGGACAGGAAGGTCTGGACCGCGCCGAACGGATCGCGCAGGTCGTCGGCCCCGAGGAACGCCGAACCGAGACCCGGGGCGGTGGGGCGGACCGCGAACCCCTTCATCATCCGTCCCGCCAGGACGTCCCACCGGCGGACGAACTCCCGGTACGCGACGGCGTCGGCCTCACCGCAGGCCGCGGCGATGCTGGCGCACGTGGCGTCGAGGTCACGGTGGAAGACGATCGGTGGCGCGTCGGATCCCGGCGGGGCGGGCGCGAAGCCCCACGGGTCGCAGTCCACGTAGCGCAGTCCGTGGGCTTCCAGCCCGAGCTCTTGCGGGATCCCGGTGTGGCGGATCATCAGATGTGCCGAGGACCCGCGGTCGGTGCGGTGGCCCGGGTACCGTTCGACCGTCGACGTGGCGCCGCCGATCACCGTGTCCCGTTCGACCACGTGCACGTCGAGCCCGGCGCGGGCGAGATAGGCGGCGCACACCAGTCCGTTGTGGCCGGAGCCGACCACCACCACGTCATGCCGGGGGATCACGTCCGATCTCCGTTCCCGGCGAGCGGTAGCGATCGGGCCAGGACGGCGAACGGTCTCGCGTCCCCCTGGAACCGATACGAACGCAGCACATCGGTGAACCCCAACGACCGGTACAGGCGCCAGGCCGCGTTGTCCTCGCCGTCGACCTCCGGGGTCGACAGCAGCACCGTGCTCTCCGGCCGGTCGGCCAGGAACGTCCTGACGAGGGTCGCGCCGATGCCGCGCCCCTGCAGTCCCGGCGAGACGTGCAGCTCGGTCAGTTCCACGTAGTCGGGCGGGAGCTCACGGTCCCGGTCCCGCAGTCCCCGGGAGACCTGGTCGTACCACCACTGCCCGGGAGCGCCGTGATAGCCGTAGCAGATGGCGACGAGCTGCCCCCGGGTCTGACCGAGCAGGCGTCGGCGCGGGGCCTCGAACGCGGCCACACCCGACCAGCCGTCCCGGTAGCTGTGCTCCATCCACGCCGCGGCCCGGGAGCGGACCACCTGCGGCGGGTAGCCCATGGCGTCGACGTAGACCCCCAGAGCCTCGGGCAGTCGGTCTCGGAAGTCGGCTGCGTCGAGCCGGGTGATCACGGTGTCCATCCACCCCATTTGATCACGGGCGCGGATACGGGGCGTCCGGATGTGTCGTACCCCGGCGATACCGTGCGCGCAGAAGGGGAGGTGCAGGGGAGATGGACACCAGGAACAGGATGCGGACGGCCGGCGGGGGAGCGGTGGGAACCCTCGGACGGGCGAGCCGTGCGGAGCTGCACCGTGGGCGCGCGATCGCCGCCGCTGCTCCCTCCGAGCGGTTCCTCGAGTCGTACCGCGCCGCGAGGTACGCGGCCGGGGCCCTGCTGGCCCCCGGGCCGCGGCGGCGCGGTCCCGCGGACGTCTGGCACCGGCTCGCGGCGGAGGTGCCGGAGTTGGAGCGGTGGGCGACCGCCTTCAGTGGGTACTCCGCTCTGGCGGCGGCGGTCGAGGACGGGCTCCCGCGTACGGTCTCGGATCGGATGGCGGACGATTTCCTGTGGGCGGTGGGACGGTTTCTCGACCTGGTGGACGAGCGGTTGGGGGTCCTCGGCCCCGCCGCCTGAGGAGCCGGGCGGTGAGACGGGGGAATCCTCAGGTCTCAGAGGGGAATCCCGGTGGTACCCGCCGCGTTGCCCTCGTATGATGGGGGGAACCCTGACCGGCTGATCCCCATCCACGGTTGGTGCGAACCGACCGAGCCGGCCGCGCTCGTTCGTCACGAGCATCTGAAGGAGGTCGAAGTGCCCCTGTCCGAGCACGAGCAGCGCATGCTCAAGGAAATCGAGAGCGCGCTCTACGCCGACGACCCGAAGTTCGCGTCGTCTGTCCGAAAGACCGGTGCGACCGGTGCTCGTCGTCCGGCGGGCCTGGTGGTCGCGCTGGCGATCCTCGGTGTGGCGCTTCTGATCGGCGGGCTCGCCCTCGACTTCAAGCCCGGCGGCTTCCCGGTACTGAGTCTCGTCGGGTTCCTGGTGATGTTCGCGGCGGGTGTCCTCGCGCTGCGGTCCACGCCGTCGCACGGCGCCGCCGGCGCCAAGGGCACCGGCGGACCCCGGGTCCCCGGCACCGGGCGGACATCGGCCAAGCCCGCCGACGGGCGGAACTACTCCTCCCGCATGGAGGACCGCTTCCGCCGACGGTTCGACCAGGAGCCCTGACCGGCCCGTCCCACGGCCTTTCGACGAAGGGGTGAGCGCACACGCGCTCACCCCTTCGTCCATTTGTCTGACGCTCTCGGGCCGGCAGCCCAGAGCCCATCGCGACCCAGAACGTCCGTCCCCGCCGAGATGCCGGCGCTCCGTCCTTCCTCCCCACCACGCCCCACCCGTGCTCCCCACCACGCCCCACCCCTCCTCCCCACATCTCCCCACAGGGGGCGGCTCGGCTGCCACGTGAGCCGTCTCGAGTCACATGAGTCCCAAAAGACTCGCGGAAGTGGGCTCCCTCCGGGCTGTTGATCCGGTGTCGGGACGGCGACGGCAGGGTCTCTATGGCCACTGAACTGCGGTGATGTGAGGCGGTGGGGCGAAGTGGGGCGCAGGCCTTGTTTGTGGGGCGTTGTGGGGTAGAGTGGGGCACGCAAGGAACTCGATGGGCCTGGACCCCAGGAGGTGGCGGGTGACCGACACCGATCTCGTCGACTCCGGACGTGAACGAGCCTTCGTCGGGTACGGGACACACCGTCCCAAGCTCGACGACAAGGGGCGGCTGACGATCCCCGCCAGATTCAGGCCAGGCCTGGCGGACGGGGTGGTGGTGTGTGGGTGGTTCACCAACACGCTCTCGGTCTTCCCTGAGGACGAGTTCGACGCGCTGGTCAGAAAGGTCCGGCCGACCGCCAACCTCAGCGAGAGGCACATGGCGTTCTTCCGGCTCCTGGTGAGCGGCGCGGAAGTCCAACAACTGGACTCGCAGGGACGGATCTCCATCCCGGCGAGTCAGCGGAACTACGCGGGTCTGGACAAGGACTGCGTCGTCAACGGCCTCGGGGAGCGTCTCGAGGTCTGGGACGCCGAGGCGTGGGACCGCTACAGCGAGGAGAACCTACCCGTGTTCTCCGAGATGGAGGGCACCTCGCTCGGGATCGAATTCTGATCCGGGGAGAGGACGGACACGAGCAAGCGAGAGCACGACGGACGGAGCCCCCCGGCCCCTGCCCGGCACCACCCTGACGTACTTCCCCAACGCCAGGTGGGTACCGGACGGGGACCAGGGGGCTCCACCACAACCGGAGCACCGACGACTTCCGGACGCGAGGAGGCGAGATGGCAGACGAGTCCGACGCCGACCGCGACGCCACGCGCTCCGGGCACGTACCCGTCTTCCTCGAGCGGACCATCGAGTTCTTCCGGCCCGTCGTCGAGGCGGCCGCGCAGGACGGCCGCGTCCCCGTGATCGTGGACGGGACCCTCGGGCTCGGGGGGCATTCCTCCCACCTGCTGGCCGAGTTCGGTGAGCTGCGCATCCTCGGCGTCGACCGTGACCCCGAGGCCCTCGAGATGGCGACCCGTCGCCTCACGGCCTACCGCGACCGGTTCACGCCGGTTCACGCCCGCTTCGACGATTTCGACCGCGTCGTGGCGGCCCTGCCCGGGGAGTCCCGGGACGAGGCGGGCCCCGCGATCGACGGGATCCTGCTCGACTTCGGTGTCTCCTCCATGCAGCTCGATGTGGCCGAGCGAGGTTTCGCGTATTCGGTCGACTCCCCGCTCGACATGAGGATGGACCCCACCACCGGCCCCACCGCGGCCGACATCCTGGCCGACTACCCGCGTGACGACCTCGCCCGCGTCCTGCGCGTCTACGGCGAGGAGCGATTCGCGCGACAGATCGCCGCGGCGATCGTCCGCCGCCGGGACACCGACCCTGTCGTGACCAGCTCCCAACTCGTCGAGCTGCTCTACGACACCATCCCGCAGGGTGCCCGCCGGACCGGCGGACACCCGGGCAAACGCGTGTTCCAGGCCCTGCGCATCGAGGTCAACGCCGAGCTGGAGGCCGTGGAGAACGCGGTGCCCGGATACCTGGACCTGCTCCGCCTCGGCGGCCGTGCGGTGTTCATGTCCTACCACTCCCTCGAGGACAAGATCGTCAAGCGCGAGCTGGCCACGCGCACCGCATCGCGGACGCCGGCGGGCCTGCCCGTGGAGCTCCCCGGCCACGGCCCCGAGTTCGAGGCGGTCACCAGGGGAGCGGAGAAGGCCTCACAGGAGGAGATCGACCACAACCCGCGCTCGGCCTCGGTGCGCGTGCGATGTGTCCGGCGTATCGACGGGAGAACCCCATGACGAGCACGATCGACACGCCCGGCACCGCCGGTGGGCTCGACACCCGCCCGGCGACGACACCGGGTGTCGGCGCGCCCGCACCCGCGGGACGACCCGTCGGCCTCCGACGCAAGCCCGTCACCCGCTCGGTGCGCGGCCGCCGGACCGTGGTCGTCCCGGCGGAACGTCTGAGTCCCGCCGAGCTCGCCGCGAGGGTTCCCTTCGTCGTCGTCCTCCTCCTGCTCATCGGCGCGGGGGTGGGCGGCACCCTCCTGCTGTCCGCGCAGACCACCCAGGACACCTACGACCTCAAGAACGCCCGCGACGCCAATGTGGAGTTGGTGGAACGGATGGAGGCCCTGCAGGCGTCCAACGAACGCGCCCGGTCCGCCGAGGTGCTGGCGCAGCGCGCGGAGAAGCTCGGCATGGTCGGAGTCGCCAGCGCACCCATCCTGACCAGGGGATCGGACGGCGTGCTCGAGATCGTCGGCGAGCCCGAGGCGAAGCTCGGCGCGCCGATCAAGCCGCTGCAGCCCGCTCCGGTAGCGTCCGGACCGTCGAGGTCGTCCGACCGGGACGGATTCGACGCCCCGCCCGCGCAGGCGCCCCAGGACCGCACGCCCCGCGGGGTCGCCCCCGTCCCCTACCCGCCCCTCGCAGCCCCTCCGTCCCCGGTCGCCCCACCGCCCGCCATGGCCGAGTCCGCCCCGCCGGCTCCCGCCCCACAGGCGGACCCCGCACCCGACCTCGTCCCGCCGGCTCCGGCACCGCCCGGTGAGGACGCCGCGACCCTCGCCCCGGTGCCCGGACAGCTCTTCTAGACACCCGAACCCCGAAAGGCCCGCTGGAGATGACCGAACGACGCAGCCCGGGAACGGGCGCCCGGGTCCCCTCGGGCGCCCCGCGCGGCACCGCGCCGGGAGTCGGACGGCCACCGAACCGGTTCGGCAGGGTCCTCACCGCCTCGGCGACCGAGCGACGCTTCACCTTCATGCGCTCCGCCTTCGCGCTGATCATGGTCATCGCGCTGGTCAAGCTCTTCTGGGTGCAGACCCTCGGGGGAACGGAGCTCGCGGCCCGCGCCGAGAGCCAACGCCAGGTCCACGAGGTCCTGCCCGCCACGCGGGGAGCGATCGTCGACCTCAACGGCGACCCCATCGCGTTCACCCGCGAGGCCCGCGACCTGTCGATCCAGCCGCTGGTCGAACAGCGCAACGCCGAGGCGCGACGGGAACTCGACAGCACCAAGCCCACCTGGGACGAACTGGTCGAGGAGATCGCCGACGAGTTCGAGACCGTGCTCGGTGACGCCGTCGACCGCGACGAGATCGAGGCCAAACTCACCTCGGAGGGCGGCTTCACCTACCTCGTCCGCAACGTCGACGTCACGCTGGCCAACGCCATCACCCGCGAGTACCCCATGATCGGGGCCGAGCGCGTCGACATCCGCGAGTACCCGGGGGGCGCGCTCGCCGCGAACGTCGTCGGTGCGACGACGAAGAGCGACGAGGGCAAGCTGATCGGGCTCCAGGGCATCGAGACGCATTTCAACGACGAACTGGACGGGGAGGACGGACGGCAGACGTTCGACCGGGCCCAGGACAACACCGTCATCCCGGGCACCCTGCGCAACGTGACCGAGCCGCGCGACGGCGACACCATCCGCCTCACCCTGGACGCGGACCTGCAGTGGCACGTGCAGAAGGCCATCCAGACCGCCAAGGACACCTCCGGAGCCGAGACCGCGTCCGCCGTCGTGCTCGACGCGCGCACCGGTGAGGTCCGCGCGATGGCCAACGACAACACGTTCAACCCGGCCGTCGGGGTCGGTGCCGAGCTCGAGCGGGGTGCGGACCTGGGCAACCCGGCGATCACCTCGCCGTTCGAACCGGGCTCCGTGCAGAAGATCATCACCGCCGCCGCCGCGATCGAGGCGGGGCTGACCGATCCGAACGAGGTCCACTCCGTGGACGGCAGCATCCGGATGGAAGGTGTCACCGTCTCGGACGCGTGGCAGCACGGCCCCACCCCGTACACCACCACCGGCATCTTCGGGAAGTCCTCCAACGTCGGCACACTCATGCTCGCCCAGCGGGTGGGCAAGGAGCCGTTCTCCGAGTACCTCGACAAGTTCGGCCTCGGCCAGCGCTCGGGGATCGAACTCGCCGGGGAGTCCGAGGGTCTGGTGCCCGACCTGCAGAACTGGCAGGGCGGCACCTTCGCCAACCTGCCCATCGGGCAGGGCCTGTCCATGACCACCCTGCAGATGGCGGGCATCTACCAGACCATCGCCAACGACGGTGTCCGCGTGCCGCCGCGGATCGTCGCCGAGCGCGTCGGCCCCGACGGCGAGCGCACCGAGACCGAGCGTCCCGAAGGTGAGCGGGTCATCAGCACCGAGACCGCCCGCACTGTGCGGGACATGTTCCGCTCGGTCGTGCAGTCCGGGGGCACCGGCCCCCAGGCCGCGGTCGCCGGCTACCAGATCAGTGGCAAGACCGGCACCGCGCAGCAGATCGACCCCGGGTGCTCCTGCTACTCCAACTCGCGCTACTGGATCACCTTCTCCGGCATCCTGCCCGCCGACGACCCACGGTATGTGATCGCGATCATGCTCGACGCCCCCTCGCGCGGCGTGCTCGGGGCCTCCGCGGCCCCGCTCTTCCACGACATCGCATCGTGGCTGGTCAATCGCGACAACATCCCGCCGTCCGCCCCCGCGCCGGAACTGGTCCTGCAGGCGCGGTGATCAGCGCCCGGCAGGGTAGCGTGTAGCGGGTTCACGGGAGGGTAGCGAGCAAGGAAGGCGGGGCGAGGACAGGCGATGACGACAGCGCGAGAGCTGGCAGACGCGGTGCGGGCCACCCTTCTCGGCGACAGGACCCGGGGTGGTGACGACCTCGTCGGTGCGACGATCCGCGCACAGGACTGCGGCCCCGGGATCCTCTTCGCGGCACTGCCCGGCACGCGGGTCCACGGCGCCGCGTTCGGCGCCACCGCGATCGAGGCGGGCGCCGACGCCGTGCTCACCGACCCCGAGGGGCTCGAGATGATGGCCGCCGTGGCCGACCGGGTCCCCGTCCTGGTGCATCCCGACCCCCGGTCCGTCCTCGGCGCGGTGTCCGCGGCGGTCGCGGGAGACCCCTCCGCCGCCCTCGACGTCGTGGGGATCACCGGGACGTCCGGCAAGACGACCACCTCCTACCTCGTCGAGGCCGCGCTCGAGGGCGGCGGCCATGTCGCGGGCCTCATCGGCACCACCGGGAGCCGGGTCGACGGTCGGGCGCTGCCGAGTCGCCTCACGACCCCCGAGGCCCCCGAGTTCCAGGCCCTCCTGGCCCGGATGAGGGATGAGGGGGCCCGCGCGGTCGCGGCCGAGGTCTCCAGCCACGCCCTGCGGCTCGGGCGCGTGGACGGCACCAGGTTCGCCGTGGGTGCCTTCCTCAACCTGACCCGGGACCACCTGGATTTCCATCCGAGCATGGACGACTACTTCCGCGCCAAGTGCCGGCTGTTCGACGCCGAGGCCGACCCGGGGTCCGCGGTCCGCCCCGCCGAGCGGGCCGTCGTCGTGGTGGACGACGACTGGGGCCGGAGACTGCTCGGGATGCGGCCGGACGCGGTCACGGTCTCCGCCGAACCCGGGGCCGACGCGGACTGGACGGCGGGAGAGTCCGCGACCACCGAGCGCGGCACCCAGACCTTCACCGTGCACGGCCCCCGCGGGCTGACCGCCGACGTCGAACTTCCGCTGCTCGGCCGGTTCAACGTCGCCAACGCACTGGTGGCCCTGGCGGTCGTCGATGCCCTCGGTTCGGACGTGGCGGGCGCGGCGGCCGGTCTGGCCCGCGTCCGGGTCCCAGGACGGCTCGAGCCCGTCGTGCGGGGCCAGGACTTCCGGGTGCTCGTCGACTACGCCCACAAGCCCGGCGCGGTCGCGGCGGTGCTCCGGTCCGTCCGCGCGCAGACCGAGGGCCGCATCGCCGTGGTCCTCGGTGCCGGTGGCGACCGCGATCCGGGTAAACGCCCGCTCATGGGCGCCGCCGCCGCCGAGGTCGCCGACCTGGTCGTGGTCACCGACGACAACCCGCGCAGCGAGGACCCGGCCGAGATCCGCGCGGCGGTCCTCGCGGGCGCCGAGTCCGCCGCCGGTGACGACACCCTGATCGAGGAGGTCGGTGACCGGGGAGCGGCGATCGCCACGGCGATCGACTGGGCCCGCACCGGGGACGTCGTCGTGATCGCCGGCAAGGGCCACGAGACCGGTCAGGAGAGGAACGGGACCGTGTTCCCGTTCGACGACCGCACCAGAGCCGCCGAAGAACTCATCAGACGACTCGGATACGCCGCCCCCACGGGCGAGACGGAGGACAACGCACCATGATCGACCTCACCCTCGGCGAGATCGCCGGGATAGTCGGCGGTCGGTTGGTCGGTGGAGACCCCGCGTCGGCCGTCACCGGTTCCGTGGAGTTCGACTCCCGCCGGATCGGGGAGGGCGGGCTGTTCCTGGCGCTGCCCGGGGAGCGCGTCGACGGTCACGACTATGTCGCCCGTGCCCTCGACGCCGGGGCCGCCGCAGCGCTCGTCGCCCACGAGGTAGACGGGGCGGACGGTGCACAGATCGTCGTGCCCACGGTCGACCGGAGGCAGACCAACGCCATGGCACTCGCCGCGGACACGGACGGCTCCGGCGCGTCGGTGCTCGCCGCGCTCGGCGCCCTCGCCCGCGCGAGCGTCGACCGTCTGGTCGCCGACCACGGACTGGTCGTGGTGGGGGTGACCGGCTCGTCCGGCAAGACCAGCACCAAGGACCTCATCGGCGCCGTGCTGTCCGCGGCCGGCACGGTCGTCGCCCCACCCGGATCGTTCAACAACGAGATCGGGCACCCCTGGACCGCACTGCGGGCCGACTCCGGCACCGACTTCCTCGTCCTGGAACTCAGTGCCCGGGCGCCCGGGAACATCCGCGAGCTGGCGGCCCTGGCACCGCCGCGGATCGGCGTCGTGCTCAACGTCGGTACCGCACACCTCGGCGAGTTCGGTTCGCGAGAGGTCATCGCCGCCACGAAGGGCGAACTCGTCGAAGCCCTCCCGGACGCCGCCCACGGTGGGGTGGCCGTCCTCAACGCCGACGACGAGCGGGTCCGGTCCATGGCCGGACGCACCGCCGCGGAGGTGGTCTCCGTGGGGGTCGAGGGATCCGCGGACGTCCGTGCGGAGCGGGTACGGCTCGACGACGAGGTACGCGCCTCCTTCCGCCTGGTCACCCCGCGGGGTGAGGCCGATGTGGCGCTCCGTGTGCACGGGGAGCACCAGGTGGGCAACGCCCTGTCGGCGGCCGCGGTGGGTCTCGCGTGCGGGATGTCGGTCGAGCAGGTGGCCGCGGCCCTGGGCACCGCCCAGGCCGCGTCCGTCCGAAGGATGGACGTGCGGATGACCGCCGACGGCGTCACCGTCATCAACGACTCGTACAACGCCAACCCCGATTCGATGCGGGCCGCGCTGAAGTCCCTGGCTGTCATGGCCCGCTCCGGCGGCGGCCACCGCCGGACCTGGGCGGTGCTGGGGGAGATGGCCGAACTCGGCGCGGACGCGGTCACCGAGCACGACCTGCTCGGGCGGTTCCTCGTCCGGCTGGACGTGTCCCAGCTCGTGGTCGTGGGCCTGGGCCGCCCCCAGCGGGCGATGTTCCAGGGCGCGATCCAGGAGGGCTCGTGGGGTTCAGAGGCGGAGCACGTCGCCACCGCCGAGGAGGCCGTGGCGATCCTGGACGAGCGCGTGGAGCCCGGCGACATCGTCCTGGTCAAGGCCTCCGCGGCCGTCGGATTGTGGAGCGTCGCCGAGCATCTGCTCGCGTCGCGTGGTGAGGAGAACCAGTCATGACCCAGATCATGATCGCAGGCATCGTC
Source organism: Dietzia sp. IBK-p2-15D (assembly GCF_057773105.1). Classification (NCBI taxonomy): domain Bacteria; kingdom Bacillati; phylum Actinomycetota; class Actinomycetes; order Mycobacteriales; family Dietziaceae; genus Dietzia; species Dietzia sp. IBK-p2-15D. The sequence goes on along the minus strand of NZ_JBYMTK010000013.1, from coordinate 54,434 downwards.
GCCTTCGTCGTGAGCATCTTCCTCACACCCCTGCTCATCATCTATTTCCGGCGCAAGGGCTACGGCCAGGAGATCCGTCTCGAGGGACCGCAGTCCCACATGAGCAAGCGCGGCACACCCAACATGGGTGGCGTCGCGATCCTCGCCGCGGTGTGGCTCGGGTACATCGTCGCCGGGGTGATCGGGCAGGTCACGGTCGGCGGGGGCGGGTTCACCGCCTCGGGCGTGCTCGTGCTCGGCCTGGCCACCGCGCTGGCGGTGGTGGGGATGGTCGACGACGGACTCAAGGTCTTCAAGCGCCACAACAAGGGCCTGGGCATCCTGTCCAAGACCGCCGGCCAGGTGCTCGCGGCCCTCGCGTTCGGCATCCTCGTGCTGCAGTTCCGCAACAACGACGGGCTCACCCCCGCCAGCACGTCGTTGAGCTACGTGCGGGACTTCGTCGCGGTGAGCTTCCCCGTCGTCGTCTTCCTGATCTTCATCGTCGTCCTCGTCTACGGCTGGTCCAACGCGGTCAACTTCACCGACGGCCTGGACGGGCTGGCCGCCGGCTCCATGGCGATGGTGATGGGCACCTACGTGGTGTTCACCTTCTGGCAGTTCCGCTACTCCTGCTTCTCCACCGCGGAGGGCGTCGACCTGTCGGGCTGCTACCAGGTCCGTGACCCCCTCGACATCGCGGTGGTGTGCTCGGCCGCTCTCGGCGCCTGCCTGGGCTTCCTGTGGTGGAACGCGGCCCCCGCGAAGATCTTCATGGGGGACACCGGGTCGATGTTCCTCGGCGGCATCGTCGCGGGCGTGTCCGTGGTCTCTCGCACCGAGCTGCTCATGGTGGTCGTGGGCGCCGTGTTCGTCATCGAGTTCGTCTCCGTGCTCATCCAGGTGGCCGCGTTCCGCACCACGGGCCGTCGGCCGTTCCGCATGACACCCATCCACCACCACTTCGAGAACGGCGGCTGGGCCGAGACCACGGTGACCATCCGGTTCTGGCTGCTGGTGGCGATCTCCTGTGGTCTGGCGATCGCACTGTTCTACGGCGACTGGCTCGCGAGCTCGACGGGATGACCGACATGACCCACACCGCAGGTACCGTCGGCACGGCGGCCGACGCCGGTCCCGACGTGTGCGAGCTGACCGGCTCCCGCGTGCTGGTCCTGGGCGCGGGCGTGTCCGGCCCGGGCGCGGTCCGCATCCTCCACGCGCTGGGCGCCGAGCCGGTCGTCGCCGACTCCCGTCCCGAGGCCATCTCACGACTCCGAGAGGCGCTGCCCGACGACATCGGGTGTGCGGGCGTCGACCTCGCCCGCGCGGCCGAGCTCCTCGACGGATCCGATGGTCCGGGCCGTGTCGACCTCGTCATCACGAGCCCCGGCTGGCGGCCGGACTCGCCGCTGCTGCTGGCCGCCGCCGACGCCGGGGTTCCGGTGTGGGGTGATGTCGAACTGGCCTGGCGGGCCGACGCCGCCGAACTGTTCGGGCCGCGACGCACCTGGCTCGCGGTGACCGGCACCAACGGCAAGACCACCACCACCTCGATGCTCGAGGCCATCTGCCTGGAGGCCGGGATGGCCGCGCGCGCCTGCGGGAACATCGGGCTGCCGGTGACGGACGTCCTCCTGGCCGAGCCCCGCGTCGACGTGCTGGCGGCCGAGCTGTCCAGCTTCCAACTGCACTGGGCGCCGAGTTGCCGCCCGGACGTCGGGGTGGTGCTCAACGTCGCCGAGGACCACCTCGACTGGCACGGCTCCATGGAGGCCTACGCCGAGGCCAAGGCCCGTGTCCTCACCGGCCGCGTGGCCGTGGCCGGCGCCGACGACGAGATCGCCGCGCGCCTGCTCGCCGCGGCGCCCGCCCCGACCGCGATCGGGGTGCGCCTCGGTGCGCCCGGTCCGGGGGAGTGTGGCGTCGTCGACGGCGTTCTCACCGCGCGGATCGGCGGTGGTGACGAGGACGACGACGACGAGGTGGCGCTGCTGCCCGCCGGGGACGTCCGCCCGGCCGGGCCCGCGGGCGTGCTCGACGCGCTCGCCGCCTCGGCCGTCGCCCTCTCCGTGGGCGCGCGACCCGAGCACGTAGCCGCGGCCCTGCGGGGCTTCACCGTGGGCGCCCATCGCGCGGAGCCGGTCGACACGATCGACGGGGTCGCCTACGTGGACGACTCGAAGGCCACCAACCCCCACGCCGCCCGGACCTCGCTGCTCGCGGGCGGGACGATGGTGTGGATCGCCGGGGGCCTGCTCAAGGGCGCCGACGTGGAGCCGCTGGTCGCCGAGGTCTCGGGCGTGCTGCGCGGCGTGGTCCTCATCGGCCGCGACCGTGGGCGGATCGCCGAGGCATTGGCCCGACACGCGCCGGCGGTGCCCGTCGTGGAGCTGGCCTCGGGAGACGATGACGATGCCGCGGGTCCCGACGAGCCGCAGCAGACGATGGACCGGGCGGTCGCCGAGGCCGCACGGATGGCCACCGGAGGCGACACCGTGTTGCTCGCCCCCGCGGCCGCGTCGATGGACATGTTCACCGACTACGGTCACCGCGGGCGCAGCTTCGTCCTCGCCGTGGGCCGCGTGGCCGGGAGGTAGGGCAATGGCAACCGACAAGGCAGCGCGCCAGAAGCCGGCGCGTGAGAAGCCGGCGCGTGAGAAGTCGGCGCGTGAAAAGTCACAGCACGAGCGCGCGGACACCGAGACGCGACCGGACCTGCTCGGGCGTATCGCCGCACCCCTGGCCGCCATCAATCGCGCGCCCTTGACCTCGTACCACGTGGTCATGGTGGTCACCGCCCTGCTCACCGTCATCGGATTGGGCATGGTGCTGTCCAGCTCCAACGTGCTCGCCTTCTCCGGCGGCGGCACGCCGTTCGACATCTTCCTGCGCCAGGCGCTCTTCGTCCTCATCGGCTGGGTCGGCTTCGTCACCGCGCTGCGCGTCCGTATCGAGCTGGTCCGGGCCGCGGCGTTCCCGCTGTTGCTGGTCGCGATCGGACTGCTCGTGGCCGTGCTGATCCCCGGGGTCGGGTCCGAGATCAACGGGTCGAAGGGCTGGATCGACCTGGGGCTGTTCTCGATCCAGCCCGCGGAGATCGCCAAGTTCGCCTTCATCCTCTGGGCGTGCTCGGTGGTCGCCAAGCGGATGCGCACGGGGTACTGGCTCGATCTGCTCTTCCCGGCCGTGGTCGGCTACCTCGTCGTGGCGGTCCTCGTCGTCGTCGCCCCCGACCTGGGCATGGCCACCGCGGTGACCATCGCCTTCCTGTGTGTGCTGTGGTTCTCCGGGTACCCCACCCGGCACTTCGTGTGGGTCATCGCGGTCGGAGTCGTGGTGTTCGGCGTACTCGCCGTGGCGTTCGCCTACCGCTTCGAGCGGATCCGGACCTACTTCGACACCTTCCGGGGCGACTTCTCCAACCCCCAGGGCGCGGCCTACCAGTCGTACCAGGGCATGCTCTCGCTGGCCGACGGCGGATTGTTCGGCGTCGGGCTGGGGCAGTCCAGCGCCAAGTGGTTCTACCTGCCCGAGGCCACCAACGACTTCATCTTCGCGATCATCGGCGAGGAACTGGGCTGGTTCGGGGCCGCGGTCGTCGTGTCGCTCTACCTCACCCTCGGGTGGGTCGGCATGCGCGTCGCGCTGCGGTCGGTAGACCCGTTCCGGCGCCTGCTCGCCGGCACCGTCACCGCGACGATCGTCATCCAGGCCTTCATCAACATCGGCTATGTGGTCGGCCTGCTGCCGGTGACGGGTCTGCAGCTGCCCCTGATCTCCAACGGCGGCACGTCGGCGGTCGTCACCCTGACCTCGCTCGGGCTGCTCGCCAACTGTGCCCGCCACGAGCCGGAGGCCATCTCCGCGATCCTCAGCTCCCCGTCGCGGCGCCGGCGCAGCTGGCTCGCGCTGCCCGACCCGCGGCCCTACACGCCCGAGCGGCCGGTCCCGGCCTCCGCCACGCCCGGACGGTCCAGCGCCGGCACCCGCCGGTTCGGGGACCCGGTGACCAGGCCGCAGCCGCCGCGGACCGGCGGTCCCGCCCCACGCGACAGGTCCGCGGGCGCCCGCCGTACGGCCCAGCCCGCCCCCGTCCCGCGGCCGCCCCGGGGGACCCCGAGGCCGCCGGCGTACGAGACGATGCCCATCCCCGCCGAGGCCGCGCGGGACCGTCGTCGCGGCGCCACCGCGATGACCGGCCGCACCGCCCGGCCCGTGCGCGGACGGGAGGCCGAGCGTCGCCAGCCGCGTCGCCCGGCCCCTGACGCCGGCTCCCGACAGAGCCCCGGCGCCGGTCGCCCGAGCCCGATCCACCGGGGACGGGAGCGATGAGCGCCCCACGCTCCGGCGGGCCCTCCGTCCTGGTGGTCGGCGGCGGCACCGCCGGTCACATCGAGCCGGCGCTCGCCGTCGGCGAGGCCGTCACCGCCCTCGATCCCACCGCGCGGGTCACCGCGGTGGGCACGCCGCGCGGACTCGAAACCGAGCTGGTCCCGCGCCGGGGCGTCCCACTCGAACTCGTGGACCCCGTCCCGCTGCCGCGCAGCATCGGCGGCGACCTGTTCCGACTGCCGACCCGACTGCTCCGGGCGGTACGGGGCGCGCGGGACGTCCTGCGTCGCACCGAGGCGGACGTCGTCGTCGGGTTCGGCGGCTACGCGTGCGTGCCGGTCTACCTCGCGGCGGCGGCCCCCCTGGGCCGGACGGGCGCCGGCGGGCGACGTCGGATCCCGATCATCGTCCACGAGGCCAACTCCCGCGCCGGCATCGCCAACAAGCTCGGCGCCCGGTTCGCCGTCGCCACGCTGGCCGCCGTCACCGGCTCGGGCCTCGACGCCCGCGTCGTGGGCAATCCCGTCCGGCGTTCGGTGGCCACGCTCGACCGCGCGGCACTCCGCGCGGAGGCACGCGCCGCCTTCGGTCTCGACCCCGACGCCCCCACCCTGCTCGTGGTCGGCGGCTCGCAGGGCGCGCGCTCGCTCAACACCGCGATGGCGGGCGTCGCCGAGGAGTTCTCCCGCGCCGGCGTCGGCGTCCTCCACGCCGTGGGCCCCAAGAACGTCGCGGACGCCCCCCGGGTGCCCGCCGACGCCACCCCGTACGTGACCGTGCCCTACCTCGACCGGATGGACCTGGCCTACGCGGCCGCGGACCTCATACTGTGTCGGTCCGGAGCCATCACCGTCGCCGAGGTCTCCGCCGTCGGACTGCCCGCGGTGTTCGTCCCGCTCCCGCACGGCAACGGTGAGCAGGCCCTCAACGCCCGCGACCTGGTCGCCGGCGGGGCCGCACTCCTCGTGGAGGACGGGGCACTCACCACCGACTACCTGCGGACCGAGGTCCTGCCGCTGCTGCTGGACCGCGGCCGCCTGGACTCGATGTCCGACGCCGCAGTCAGCGGCGGCTCCCGAGACGCGGCGGAGGTCGTGGCGCGGATCGCGCTCGACGCCGCCGGAAAGGCCCCTCGTTGACCGACCAGACCCCGCAGACCGACCAGACCCCGCCGACCCCGTCCGTCCCGCCGACCACGGCGTCCGTCGATGACGTCCCCGCCACCCTCACCCGCGTCCACATGATCGGGATCGGCGGCGCCGGCATGTCCGGGGTCGCCCGGATCCTGCTCGATCACGGCGTCGCGGTCTCGGGCAGCGATGCCCGCGACTCGGCCGACCTGCGGGCCCTGGCCGATCGGGGCGCGATCGTGCGGGTGGGGCACAGTGCCGAGGCGCTCGGGGCCCACGGCGCACCGCCGGAGATCGTCGTGATCTCCAAGGCCGCGATCCCCGCCGACAACCCCGAGCTCGCGGCCGCGAGGGCCGCGGGGATCCCCGTCGTCACGCGGTCACAGGTGCTGGGACACCTGGCACGGTCGGGCCGCTCGATCATGGTCTGTGGCACGCACGGCAAGACCTCGACGACGTCGATGCTCATCGCCGGCATGCTCGCCGCCGGCTCGGACCCGTCCTTCGCGGTGGGCGGCACCGTCCTGCAGTTCGGGACCAACGCCCGCGGCGGCAGCGACCCGGTGTTCGTCGCCGAGGCCGACGAGTCCGACGGCTCGCTCGTCCACTACGACCCCGACGTGGTCATCCTCACCAACGCCGAGCCCGACCACCTCGACCACTTCGGCACCGCCGAGGCCTACTACGAGGTGTTCGACACCTTCCTCGCCCGTATCCCCGCCACCGGCGCGCTGGTGGTGTGCCTGGACGACGAGGGCGCCGCCGAGCGCGCCCGGCGGGCCGCGGCGGCGGGCGTCCGCGTGCTGGGATACCGGACCTCCGACGGGCCGGTCTCCGATCTGCCGGTGTCGGGTGAACTCTCGGAGATCGTCGTCGACTCCGCCGGCACCCGCGCCGACCTCATGCTCGACGGCGTCCCCCACGGCGAACTGCACGTCGGGACCCCCGGCGAACACATGGCGCTCAACGCCCTCGCCGCCCTGCTCGCCGCGCGCGAGGTGACCGCCGCCGACGGGATCGCCGCCAGCGGCATCGGCGCCTCCGGGTTCGAGACCGACGGGTTCCTCGCCGGCCTGTCCGGGTTCGGGGGAGTGGGACGACGATTCGAACCCAAGGGGGAGGCCGTCGTCGGAGGCGGGCGCGCGCGTGTCTACGACGACTATGCGCACCACCCGACCGAGGTCGCGGCGGTCCTCGGCGCGGCGAGGGAGATCGTCGAGACGGACGGCGGTCGACTGGTCGCCGTCTTCCAGCCGCACCTGTACTCGCGGACCCGCATCTTCGCCGAGGAGTTCGGCCGGGCGCTCTCGCTCGCCGACCGGGTCGTGGTGCTCGACGTCTACGGCGCCCGCGAGCAGCCCGAACCCGGCATCGACGGCGGTTCCGTCGCGCGGCACGTGACGGTCCCCGTGCAGCACGTGCCCGACCTGGACTCCGCGCTCGGGGCCGTGCTCGGGCTGCTCGAGGCCGATGACGTGGTGTTCACCCTCGGCGCGGGGGACATCACCACTCTCGGTCCGCGGATCGTCGCCGGCCGGGGTCCGTCGGGCCAGGGTTCGTGAGGAGGGCCGCGCGGTGACCGACGTACCCGGGGACCGTCCGGACGACGCACCCCTCGATGCACGTCCCGGCGGGCCGGACGACACGCCGGATGACGAGCCGGGCCACCCGAACGCCGACGGGGCAGCGGGGGGCCCGGCGTCGGACGCGGGTCCGGAGGCCACGTCCACGGATGATCCGGACCGCCGGCTCGCCGCGGCCACCGTCAGCAGCTCCGACGAGCGGGTCCGGCACTCGGACCCGGCCGTCCGCGCGCGGCTGCGACGGCGTCGCCGACGTACCAACCGCATCTACGCCGGACTCGGGGTGGCACTGGTGGTGCTGCTCCTCGGCTACATCGCCCTGTACTTCCTGCCGGTGTTCTCGGTCCGCGAGGTCAGCGTCGAGGGCACGCGGACGATCCCGTCCGAGGTGGTGACCGAGCGCGCCGCCGTGGTCCCCGGGACCCCGCTCCTCCAGGTGGACGCGCACGCCGTCGCGCGGCGGGTGGCCGGACTCCCGCGGGTCGACCAGGTGACCGTCAAGCGCGACTATCCCTCGGGGCTGCGGATCGAGTTGATCGAGCGCACCGCCCTGGTGGTCGTGGAGGTCGACGGGACCCGGCACCTCGTGGACGCCCAGGGCATCGACTTCGGCCCCGGTGAGCCCCCGCCCGGCACGCCCCTGCTGACCGTGGGGGACGCGGCCGGCGCCGACCTGCCGTCGATCGTCCGCGATCTGGCGACCGTGTTCGCCGAGGTGCGCGGCACGGCGGGTCAGGAGATCGCCTCGGTCGAGGTGGAGACCCCCGCGTCCATCGTCCTCACCCTCGCCGACGGGCGGATCGTGGAATGGGGCGCGGCGGGGCGGGATCACGAGAAGGCCGTCGCCCTGCAGATGGTGCTCGAGCAGCCGGGCCAGATCTGGAACGTGTCGAACCCCGCCCTGCCGGCCTCGCGGTAGCCCGGTCGGGAGCCGGTCGGCACGACACGCCCGCGAGCCTCGTGGACGCGCGGGGCTGCTGGACCTACCGTGTGTGCAGACGGCGGAAAAGGCCTCTGACCAGCAAGTTTAACCCTCAACTAGAGGGTGAGACTTTAGGCTCGCGGAACTTTCGTCGAGACAGCATGCAACCGAGCACGACACCCCCATAGGAAGGCCGGGCCTCGATGAGCTCACCGCACAACTACCTCGCAGTCATCAAGGTCGTCGGGATCGGCGGCGGCGGCGTCAACGCGGTCAACCGGATGATCGACGAGGGGCTCAAGGGCGTCGAGTTCATCGCCGTGAACACCGACGCACAGGCCCTCCTTATGTCGGACGCCGACGTCAAGCTGGACGTCGGCCGCGAGCTCACCCGCGGACTGGGCGCCGGCGCGGACCCCGAGGTCGGTCGCAAGGCCGCCGAGGACCACAAGGACGAGATCGAGGAGGTCCTCAAGGGGGCCGACATGGTGTTCGTCACCGCCGGCGAGGGCGGCGGGACCGGCACCGGCGGCGCGCCCGTCGTGGCCGCGATCGCCCGCAAGCTCGGCGCCCTGACGGTCGGCGTGGTCACCCGCCCGTTCTCGTTCGAGGGCAAGCGCCGCGGAGGCCAGGCCGACACCGGCATCGACCAGCTCCGCGAGGCCTGCGACACGCTCATCGTGATCCCCAACGACCGCCTGCTCCAGCTCGGCGACGCGGGCGTGTCGATGATGGAGGCCTTCAAGACCGCGGACGAGGTCCTCCTCAACGGCGTCCAGGGCATCACCGACCTCATCACCACGCCCGGCGTGATCAACGTCGACTTCGCCGACGTCAAGGGCGTCATGTCCGGGGCGGGCAGCGCCCTCATGGGCATCGGCTCCTCCCGCGGGGAGGGACGCGCGTTCAAGGCCGCCGAGGCCGCCATCAACTCCCCGCTGCTCGAGACCACGATGGAGGGCGCCAAGGGCGTCCTCATGTCCATCGCGGGCGGCAGCGACCTGGGTCTGTTCGAGATCAACGAGGCCGCCACGCTCGTGCAGGAGGAGGCGCACCCGGACGCCAACATCATCTTCGGCACCGTCGTGGACGACTCGCTCGGAGACGAGGTCCGTGTGACCGTCATCGCCGCCGGGTTCGACGGCGGGTCCCGTCCGGTCACCGCGGGCGCGGGACAGTCGCGTCGCGGCCGCCACCACCTCGACGACGACGAGTCGGTCCCCGGCGCCTCCGGCGACACCGGCGGTGCCTCCGAACTCGGCTCGACCCCCCTCGACGGCCGCCGCCGCGAGGAGTCGGCCTACCCGGGTCCCGCCTCCTCGGCCGGCAACGCGGCTCCGGCCGCGGGATCCTCCTCCCACCGCCGTGACGAGGACGACGACATCGACGTGCCGCCGTTCATGCGGCACTGACGGTCCGTTCCATGGCACCCGACGGCACGGGGCGCGTACGCCGGGTGGTCACCGACCGCCGCGGCGGCGCGTCGACCGGAGATTTCGACTCGTTCAACCTCGGCGACCACGTCGGGGACGCCCCGGCGGCGGTGGCCGCCAACCGGGCGCGGCTCGCCCGTCGACTCGGCCTGCCCGCGACCGACGTCGTGTGGATGGACCAGGTCCACGGCACCCGCATCGCCCGCGTCACCCGTCCGACGGGCGGCCCGGTCCCGGCCACCGACGGACTGGTGACCGATCGGCCGGGCCTGGCACTGGCGGTACTCACCGCCGACTGCGTCCCGGTCCTGGCCGCGGACTCCGAGGCCGGGGTGATCGGGGCCGTGCACGCGGGCCGGGTCGGCGCCGTCGGCGGGATCGTCCCGTCGCTCATCGGGGCCATGACCTCCCTGGGTGCCCGGCCCGAGCGCATCACCGTGCTCCTCGGACCCGCCGCGGCGGGGGAGCACTACGAGCTGCCCCCCGAGATGGTGGACGAGGTCGAGGCCGCCCTGCCCGGCAGCCGCGCCCGGACCGTCGCGGGGACCCCCGGGGTGGACCTCCGTCGGGGCCTCACGCGCCAACTCGCCGGGCTCGGCGTCACCCGCGTCGACTCCGACCCGCGCTGCACGATCGCCGAGGAGTCACTGTTCTCCTATCGTCGACAGGGGCGGACCGGGCGCCAGGCCAGCGTGATCTGGCGGCAGCAGTAGAGACCCGGGGCCGGCGCACCCGCCGGCCGGGAGGAGGAAGAGCGGACATGACCGATCCCAGGGCGGACGAACTCGCCACCAGACTCGCCGCGACCCGGCAACGTCTGGACGCGGCGCGGGAGGCCGCGGGACGGACCGATGAGGTCGACCTCGTCGTCGTCACCAAATTCCACCCCGTCACCGACGTCGTCCGGCTCGCCCGCCTCGGGGTGCGCGACGTCGGGGAGAACCGCGTCCAGGAGGCCGCGGCGAAGGTCTCCGATCTGGCCGCCGCCGACGCCGAGCTGGCCGCGGCGGTGCGCTGGAACATGGTGGGTCACATCCAGTCCAACAAAGCCGCTGCGGTGGCCGGGTGGGCCGACCGCGTCCACTCCGTCGACTCGGCCAAGGTCGCCGACGGCCTCGAGAAGGGCCGCGCCCGCGCCGCCGGGGAGCGCGACGACGTCACCCCGCTGCCCGTCCTGCTCCAGCTGAGCCTGGACGGTGACACCTCGCGCGGCGGAATCGCTCGTGAGGACCTGCCCGGCCTCGCCGACCACGTGGCCGGTCTCGGCCACCTGCGCCTGGCCGGGCTCATGGTCGTCCCCCCGCTCGAGGGCGAGGCGAGCGCCCACTTCGCCGACGCCGCCGAGGTCGCGGCCGCGCTGCGCCGCGATCACCCCGACGCGGTGGAGTTCTCCGCCGGGATGTCCGGGGACATCGAGGAGGCGGTCGCCGCGGGTTCGACCTGCGTGCGTGTCGGAACGGCCATCCTCGGCCCCCGACCAGTAGTTTGAGAGCCAGCCTCGCGGGGACACCCGCCCGCGAAGAACACACGCCCGCGACGACCCCGTTACCAGGAAGGTCCCGGAAGATGAGCGCAATCGCCCGGTTCAAGGAGTACTTCGGAATGGCGCCCGTCGCGGCGTACGACGACGAGTACCTCGACAACTACGACCGGCCCGTCCACCACGACGTGCGTGCCCCCCGCGGCATCCACGAGACGGACGACCTCGGCCCGGTCGCCCGCGACCGTCGGGATGACTACGGCTACGCCGCCGACCGGTACCTGGAGGAGCCCGCCCCCCGCGCCCGGATCGCCGACCTCGACCCGGTCGACGAGCGCCCGGTCGCCCCGCGTCGCGGTGACATCGACGAGCCGGCTCCCCGCCCGCGCCGCTACCACGCCGCCGAGGCCGGGGCCCGCGCCACCCTGCGCGGCGTTCCCGCCACCCGCGGCGCCGTCGCGCTCGCGCCCGAGGAGGACTTCGTGGAGGACGGACTGGTGACAGTGCCCGAGACCGTTGTGGAGCGCCCCCGCGGCTTCGGCGACGGCAAGAGCCTCGGCGAGCACTTCCGCGCCGGCCGCGCCGTCGTGCTGGACCTCTCGACGATGGCCTCCGGGGATGCGCGCCGCATGGTGGACTTCGCCGCCGGACTCGTCTTCGGCCTCGACGGCCGCATGGAGAAGGTCTCCGACCGCGAGCGGACCTTCCTCCTGCAGCCCGCCGGCATGGACCTCACCGAGGCCGAGGTCCGCGACGCCGTCAACGGCGCCTTCCGGCGCTGACGCAGCCGACCCCGTTGACCACGGCCGACAGGACGCCGGTGACGGCGCGACGTCGCGGGCCAGTAGGGTTACACCGTGCGTGAAATCCTGCTGGTCCTCTACATCATCACCCAGATCTTCTGGTACATGCTCCTCGCCAGGATCGTGGTCGAGATGATCGCCTCGTTCTCCCGCGGGTGGAGCCCCCGTGGCGTCCTCGCCGTGGTGCTGGAGTGGCTGTTCACCGTCACGGACCCGCCGGTCAAGGCGCTGCGGAAGGTCATCAAGCCCGTGCGCCTGGGCCAGATCTCGCTGGACCTATCCGTGCTGGTGCTCTTCGTCATCATCATCGTCATCCAGGTGATCCTGCGTGGCCTCATGATGAGCGTGGCGTGAGGCCCCGTTGCGGCCGCTGGTGACGCGCGGGCCGATTGTGACTAGATTGGCCACCGTTAAGGTAGTAATGAAGTCGCGGGTCCGGTGCGACAACGCCGGGCCGGCACCCGAGACGACCACGAGGGGTATCCCATGCCGTTGACTCCAGCCGATGTGCACAACGTCGCGTTCTCCAAGCCGCCGATCGGCAAGCGGGGCTACAACGAGGACGAGGTTGACCAGTTCCTCGACCTGGTCGAGACGGAGCTCGCGGAACTCGTCTCGGACAACGAGGACCTCCGCCAGCGGGTGGAGGAGCTCACCAAGGATCTCGAGAAGGCGCGCAAGGCCGCCGACGAGTCCGGCAAGTCCTCCGGCGCCGCCACCGGCGGCTCGGGTGCGGCACAGCAGCCGGCCGCCCCGGCGCCCGCGCCGACCCCCGCGCCCGCACCTGCTGCGGCCGCCGCGCCGACCACCCCGACTCCCGCCGCCGCGACCCCGTCGCTGGGCAAGAGCGAGGACGACGGCGCCGCCAACAACGAGACCCACCTGCGCGCCGCCCGCGTCCTGGCCATGGCCCAGGAGATGGCCGACCGGCTCACCGGCGAGGCCAAGAAGGAGTCCGACGGACTCATGGCCAAGGCCCGCAGCGAGTCCGACCGGCTGGTGGGCGACGCCAAGTCCCAGTCTGATCGCCTGGTCGGCGACGCCAAGTCCCAGTCCGAGAAGATGGTCGGCGACGCCCGCAAGGAGGCCGACAAGATCCTCACCGAGGCCAAGAGCAAGTCCGACGGCATCGTCAAGGACGCCCAGGCCCGGTCCGAGCAGCAGGTCAAGGAGGCGCAGGCCAAGGCCGACGCCCTGCAGGCCGACGCCGAGCGCAAGCACACCGAGATCATGGCCACCATCAACCAGCAGCGTGGCGTGCTCGAGAGCCGGATCGACCAGCTGCGGACGTTCGAGAAGGACTACCGCAGCCGCCTCACCAGCTACCTGGAGAACCAGCTCTCGGAGCTCGGCAAGACCGGATCGGCCGCCCCGGCCGCCCCGGCGGCCACTGCGGCCTCGTCCACCCCGGGCGGCCCGGCGGCCTCGTCCGCGGCCGGCGAGGGTACCGGCAGTGCCGGCGCTCCCGGCTCGTCCGACCAGTCGGCAAAGAAGGACGGCGGTCACCGCGCCGAGTGATCCACTCCGCGTGACCGATGCGGTCCCCGCCCCTGCCCAAGGGTGCGGGGACCGACGTATATTCGGGGTGGGGGACGGGGCCACCGACGGTGCGACCCCCTTTCCCCATCGCACGGCACCTGTGATTCGCGCAGCACCTAAGATCGACCAGCACCAGGATTCGCACAGCACCAGGATTCGCACAGCACCAGGAGGCACGGATGCTCGTCGCCGCGCTAGGACTGACGATCCTCGGTTTCGCCTTCCTCGTGGCCGCCGTCGCGACGGGTCAGATCGGGTGGGCGTGGGCGTGCATCCTCGTCGGGGCCCTGGGGCTGGTCCTGCTGCTGGTCGACCTGGTCCGGGGGCGCGCCGAGCGCGACCGCGAGCCGCGGGCGACCTCGGAAGAGGCGGACGCCCGCGCCGACGGGTAATATCGGAACCTGTCCGGCCGTGAGCCGGACGCGCGGAGATCCGGCCATCACCGGGGAGTGCTCGGAAGAACGGTGGGATCCCGCACGGCGGGGACCGCTCAGTAGAACCGAACGGGGGAGCCCGTCACAGCCCGACCCACGAGTGGGCGTCGCACGTCGTCGCCAAACGGGGTGGTACCGCGGACGGAACGCGCCAGACGCGATCCGGTTCGTCCCCGAGCGCAGGCCTGACGGCCCCACGGATGCGAACTCGTGCGGGCCCCGTACGCGAGGAGTCCGCCCAGATGAGCACCGAACCCGTAGCGACCGAGCGCGCCGACGGCGAGCCCGCTGCCACCGGCAGCGCGTACCCCGTGCTCGATCTCGCCGGGGGCGCCACGTCCCAGACGCCGTCGTTCCCCGCCCTCGAGGAGACGGTCCTGCAGCGGTGGGACGAGCGCGACACGTTCCGCGAGTCCATCCGTAACCGTGCGGACGCGCAGGAGTACGTCTTCTACGACGGGCCCCCGTTCGCCAACGGCCTGCCCCACTACGGTCACCTGCTCACCGGGTACGTCAAGGACGTCGTCCCGCGTTACCGCACCATGCGTGGGTACAGGGTCGAGCGCAGGTTCGGCTGGGACTGCCACGGCCTGCCCGCCGAGCTCGAGGCCGAGAAGCAGCTCGGTATCACCGAGAAGTCCCAGATCCTCGACATGGGCCTGGCCGAGTTCAACAACGCCTGCGAGATGTCGGTGCTGCAGTACACCGACGAGTGGGAGAAGTACGTCCACCGCCAGGCCCGCTGGGTGGACTTCGAGAACGACTACAAGACCCTCGACATCGACTTCACCGAGTCCGTGCTGTGGGCCTTCAAGCGGCTCTACGACAAGGGGCTGATCTACAAGGGCTTCCGCGTGCTGCCGTACTCCTGGTACGAGCAGACGCCACTGTCCAACCAGGAGACCCGCCTGGACGACGCCTACAAGATGCGTCAGGACCCGGCCGTCACCGTCGGGCTGCCCCTGGAGGCCCCGCAGGACAGCCCGTTCCACGGCGCCGAGGCACTGGTGTGGACCACCACGCCGTGGACCCTGCCCTCCAACCTCGCCGCCGCCGTCCACCCCGAGATCGACTACTCGGTGGTCCGGGTCAACTCCGGTGAGTTCGCCGGGCGGATCTTCGTCCTCGCCGAGGCCCGTCGCGGCGTCTACGCCGCCGAGTTCGGTGAGGACGCGGAGGTCGTGACGACCGTCAAGGGCTCCGAGCTTGTGGGCCTGCGGTACACCCCGCCGTTCGACTTCTTCGCCGGTCACGCGGGTGCCCACGTGGTGCTCTCGGCCGACTACGTCACCACCGAGTCCGGTACCGGCGTCGTCCACCTCGCGCCCGCCTTCGGTGAGGAGGACAAGGACGCCTGCGACGCCGCCGGGATCGAGCTCGTCATCCCCGTGGGCCCGGACGGCAAGTTCACCGCCGAGGTCCCGCCGTACGCCGGGCAGCTCGTCTTCGACGCCAACGCCCCGATCTCCCGCGACCTTCGGGCCGACGGCCGGCTGATCCGCCACGAGACCATCGAGCACTCCTACCCGCACTCCTGGCGCTCCGGTCAGCCGCTCATCTACATGGCGCTGCCCGCGTGGTTCGTCAAGGTCACCGCGTTCCGGGACCGCATGGTCGAGCTCAACCGCGAGCACATCACCTGGATGCCGGAGCACGTGCGCGACGGCCAGTTCGGCAAGTGGCTCGAGGGCGCCCGCGACTGGAACATCAACCGCAACCGCTACTGGGGCGCGCCGATCCCCGTATGGGAGTCCGACGACCCCGCCTACCCGCGGGTCGACGTCTACGGGTCCCTCGACGAGTTGGAAGCCGACTTCGGCGTCCGGCCCACCGACCTGCACCGCCCGTACATCGACGAGCTGACCCGGCCCAACCCGGACGACCCGACCGGCAAGTCCACCATGCGCCGCATCCCGGACGTGTTCGACTGCTGGTTCGAGTCCGGGTCGATGCCGTTCGCCCAGGTCCACTACCCCTTCGAGAACAAGGAGTGGTTCGAGACCCACAACCCGGGTGACTTCATCGTCGAGTACAACGGGCAGACCCGCGGCTGGTTCTACACGCTGCACGTGCTGGCCACCGCGCTCTTCGACCGGCCGGCGTTCACCCATGTCGCCGCCCACGGGATCGTCCTGGGCAACGACGGTCTCAAGATGAGCAAGTCCAAGGGCAACTACCCGGACGTCAACGAGGTGTTCTCCCGCGACGGCTCGGACGCCATGCGCTGGTTCCTCATGAGCTCGCCGATCCTGCGGGGCGGCAACCTCGTGGTGACCGAGCAGGGGATCCGCGAGGGCGTGCGGCAGGCCATGCTGCCGCTGTGGAACTCCTACAGCTTCTTCCAGCTGTACGCCTCACGGCGGGCCACCTGGCGTACGGACTCGGAGCACGTGCTGGACCGCTACATCCTGTCCCGCCTGGCCTCGACGCGGGACGCCATGACCGAGGCGCTGGACGCCACCGACATCGCCGCGGCCTGCGACGAGCTGCGCCTGTTCGCCGACGCCCTGACCAACTGGTACGTCCGCCGGTCGCGCTCCCGGTTCTGGGCCGGCGAGGACAGCGGCCAGGATTCCCGCGACGCCTTCGACACCCTCTACACGGTGCTCGAGACCACCATGCGCCTCGCCGCGCCGCTGCTGCCGCTGATGAGCGAGGTCGTGTGGACCGGGCTCACCGGCGAGGAATCGGTGCACCTGGTGGACTGGCCGGCCGCCGATGAGCTGCCGCACGATGCCGACCTGGTCGAGGCGATGGAGGCCGTGCGCGACGTGTGCTCCACCGTGTCCTCGATCCGCAAGGCCAAGCACCTGCGGGTGCGCCTGCCGCTCAGCTCGCTCACGGTGGCCATGCCCGACGCAGAGCGGCTCCAGCCGTTCACCGGTCTCATCGCCGACGAGGTCAACGTCCGCGAGGTGCGCCTCACCAGCGACGTGGCCACTCACGGGCGGATGGAACTGGCGGTCAACGCGCGCGCTGCCGGCCCGCGGCTGGGCAAGCAGGTCCAGGCCTGCATCAAGGCCGCCAAGTCCGGTGACTGGACCGAGACCGACGGCGTCGTGGTCGCCGGCGGCGTCGAGCTGCAGGAGGGCGAGTACGAGCACCGGCTCGTGGCCGCCGATCCCGAGTCCACGTCGGCGCTGCCCGGCGGTGCCGGCCTGGTCGTGCTGGACCTGACGGTCACCGAGGAGCTCGAGGCCGAGGGCTGGGCCAAGGACCGGATCCGCGAGATCCAGGAGGCCCGCCGCGGTGCCGGTTTCAACATCTCCGACCGCATCCGGGTGCGCATGGAGGTGCCGGCCGCCCGCCGTGAGTGGGCGGACCGTCACGCGCAGCTCATCGCCGGCGAGGTGCTGGCCACCGACTTCGCCGTGGTCGACGCACTGGATCCGGCAGACGGGGACCCGGTCGAGCTCGCCGAGGGCGTCCGGATGACGCTGGCTCGGGTCTGACCGGCGGCTCGTCATGGGTGGCGGGCAGGATCGCTGGGTCCTGCACGTGGACATGGACGCGTTCTTCGCGTCCTGCGAGCAGCTGACCCGGCCGACCCTGCGGGGTCGGCCGGTGCTCGTGGGCGGTCAGGGCGGCCGCGGTGTGGTGGCGGGGTGTTCCTACGAGGCGCGAGCCAAGGGTGCCCGCTCGGCCATGCCCTCACACCAGGCGCGTCGACTGGTGGGGCCGGGCGCGGTGTTCGTCTCGCCGCGGATGCCGGTCTACCGGGTTCTGAGCCGCCGGGTGTTCGAGGTGTTCGCCGAGCACGCGCCGGTCGTGGAGCAGATCTCCGTGGACGAGGCCTTCCTCGAGCCGCCGGAGCTGCGGGGCGCCGACGCCGACCGCACCCGACAGTGGGCGCAGGAGTTGCGTGCCGCCATCCGTGCGGCGACCGGGCTCCCGGCGTCGGTGGGGGCGGGGGCGGGCAAGCAGTACGCCAAGATCGCCTCGGAGCTGGCCAAGCCGGACGGTGTGGTGGTGGTGCCGCGCCGCGACCACGCCGAGGTGATGTTCCCGTTGCCGGTGCGGAGCCTGTGGGGTGTGGGCCCGGTGGCGGGGGAGCGGCTGGCGCAGTTCGGGGTGGCGACCATCGGTGACCTCGCGGCGATGGACGACGACGACGTGGCCCACGCGCTCGGCAAGACGGTCGGCCCGGCGATCGCCCGGATCGCGCGGGGGTACGACGACCGGCCGGTGCACGAGCGGGCCGAGGCCAAGCAGATCAGCGCCGAGAGCACGTTCGCCGCCGATCTCACGACGTCGGGTCAGGTCGCGGCCGCGGTGCGGCGGGCGGCCGAGGCGGCGCATCGCAGGCTGCTCTCCGACGGCCGTGCGGCGCGGACGGTGACGGTCAAGGTCAAGCGCTCGGACTTCACCTCGATCACCCGCTCGTACACGTTGCCGGTGGGCACCACGTCGCTGGAGACGATCATCGGGGTGGCGCGCTCGCTCGCCCCGGACCCCGTCGACTTCGGGGCGATCCGCCTGCTGGGCGTGGGGGTGTCCGGCCTCACCGATCACTACCAGGACGCGCTGTTCGAGCAGGAGTTCGTCCCCGTGGACCGGTCGGGACACGACGACGACGACGAGGACCTGCCCGACATTGTGGGGGTGGGCACCACCGTCACCACCGACGAGTCCGAACCGGGCGACGACGTGACCGGACCCGCGGACGAGGGGACGGCCGACGGACGGGCGGCGGAGGAACTCCCGGCGATCGGGGCGTGGCGGCAGGCCGGGCACCGGCGTTTCGAGACGGGTGCGGATGTGCGACACCCGGAATTCGGGCACGGCTGGGTGCAGGGATCGGGCCACGGCCGGGTGTCGGTCCGGTTCGAGACGGCGGCGACGGGCCCCGGTCGGATGCGCACATTCGCCGAGGACGATCCGGACCTCGAGCCCGCGGACCCGCTGGACTCCCTGGGGTGGTGACCCGGCGGCCCCGCGCCGCCCCGCCAATGCGCGGCCCTGCTGCAGCCGCTCCTCGGGATGGCGCCTCGCCCCCGCCGACGCCCGGCCCTGCTGCAGCCGCTCCTCGAGATGGCGCCTCGCCCCCGCCGCGGGGCACGCGAGACGCCATGGGCGCGTGCGGCTGCGGCGGGGCGGGCAGGGCGCCAGCACACCCCCGGCTGACCGCGCTGCCTCTCTGCCCTGCGCGGTGTGAACGCCCGCCGGCACCCCACCAGCCCCGCAACCGGCGACGTCTGCTCGTCAGCTGTAGAGGTGGTAGCGCCCCCACTGTCGGCGCACCTCTGCGGCCGCACCGTCGCCGTCGGCGCCGACTGCACTGCTCGCGGTGGACAGGAGCGCGGCCAGGAGGACCCGGGCCTGCCCGGATCGCAGGTATCCGCAGCTCAGCACGCCACGAGCGGCGAGCTCCGCGCCACCGCCCGGGCCGCCGTAGGTCGAGGTCGCCTCACCCCGCGGCACCCGGCTGGACGCCACCACCACGATGTCCGGCCGGTCGTCCGCCAACCGTGCGACCGCGTCCGCGACGAGCGGGGGCAGGTTGCCGGATCCCGACCCCTCCAGGACCAGTCCGCGCGCCCCGGCCTCGACACACGCGTGCACCGCGACCGCGTCCGCGCCGGGCGGGCACGCCACGACGTCGACGCGGGTGTCGGCGAACCGGGCCCGGCCGGGGAGGGTGGGGCGTTCGAGCTCCGGGGGCAGGTCCTCGACCGGATGCTCGGGCGAGTTGCGGGCGAAGGCGACGGGATCGGTCGTGTGCCACTTGCGCACGCCGCGGGCCTGCAGGATGGCCCGGCCCAGGACCACCAGCACCCCCAGGTCGCGGGAGACGGGGTCGGCGGCCAGCAGGACCGCGTCCAGGAGATTGGCGGGCCCGTCGGCCTCGGGGTGGTCGGCGGGACGCTGGGCCCCGGTGAGCGCGACGGGCCGCGGGTCGTCGTGGTGCAGATCGAGGGCGATGGCGGTCTCCTCGAGGGTGTCGGTCCCGTGGGTCACCACGACCCCCGACACCGCCGGATCGGACAGCACGTCACCCACCGCGTCGACCAGCAGGTCCCACTCGGCCGGGCCGAACGTGGAGGAGTCGGCGTCGAGCACGGCGCGCGCGCTCACGGTGATCTGGTCCGGCAGCACCGCCCGCAGGCCGTCGAGCATGGCCTGCGTCGCGGGGTCGGAGTCCCCGGCCACCACCGCTCCCTCCGGCGTGGTCGAGGCGGTGATCGTGCCTCCCGTGGTGCAGATCACGATGTGGGGGGTATCGGTGCTGGTCTCGGCGCTGGTCACCCGCTCCACAGTGGTGTGCGGGCGGCCCGGCGTCAACCATCCCGGCCGCTGACGATGGAACAATGGCTCATCGATGTTCGTTGGGCCGGTGACCCGGCCCGGAGCCATGCCCGGCTCGGTACCGCATGCCCGGTGCCGCACATCTCGACGAAAGGACCCCGCGTGAGTCTTCGACGGACCATCGCCGCAGTCTCCCTGTCCGCCTTCGCACTGGGCGGCCTCGCCGCCTGCGGAAGTGACGACGACGGCCCCGGGCCCCGGGGCACAGCAGCCCCCGCGCCCACCACCAGCGCCCAGGAGACCACTATCCCCACCGCCGAGGAGCTGACCCAGCTGCTCGACCGGGCCTCCGACCCCGCGGTGCCGGTGGAGGAGAAGGTTGACCTGGTGGAGGGGGGCGCGGAGGCGCCCGAGATCTTCGACCAGATCGCCGCCCTCAAGGCCGAGCAGGGCGCCGACGTGACGATCACCGGCGCGGCGGAGGGGGACATCCCCGGCACGCTCATCGCCAACGCGGTGATCTCCCAGCCGGGCCAGGAGGACATCAACGTCCAGGCCCAGTTCATCAACCAGGGTGGTCAGTGGCAGCTTCAGAAGGCGTTCGCCTGCGCGCTCATCACCAACGCCGGGCTGGAGCCGCCGGCCACGTGCGCCGCGGCCTGACCGCACCTCAGCGCGCCGTCGGCCCGGACTGACAGCGAGGCCTGACCAGCGTCAGTCCACGCTGCGGAACCGCAGCACCGAGTCCTCGTCGTAGGTCGTGCGTCGTCCCGAGTCGGGATCGACGTAGACGGCCCGCGTCGAGGACTCGGTCGTTCCGCCCACCGGCACCGGGGCTCGTAGGTCCACCATGAGCTCGCCCGAGCCGGTGACCTCGTAGGACTCCACGTCGAGGGTGACGCCCGGCCCGCCGTCGGGTGCCGGGGCGGCCAGGGTGCCCGCCGGGTCGGGAGCGGTGGTGCTCGACCGGACGGTGGCGACGTCGCCATCGACGTCGACGAGTTCGTAGGTGGTGACCCTCGTCGGGGCCACGGCGTCGTCGACCCGGCGGGTGACGGTCCAGCGGGCGCCGACGCCGATCTCCTCGGTGGGGAACGCCACTGTCGCGTCCGACACCGCGTTGGCGGTGATCTCCACTCCGGCGCGGGCGGCGTCGGTGGCCCCCGAGGGGGCCGCCAGCGACAGTTCCCGGACGATGCCGTCGGCACTGCGGGTCCAGGTGACGGTGAACCCGGGGGCGGTGGAGAACTGGGCGTTGCGGAGTTCGTCCACGGACGTGAACTCCCGCGCGGTCACGGTCGCCCGCTGCGCGCCGTCGACGTCGGGCTCCGATCGTCCCTCCACGGTGAGGGTCTGCGCCGGGGTGTCGTCGGTGCGCGGCTCGGCTCCCGGGACCTCGGTCCGCGAGTTGGCGGAGCGGGTGATCGCCACGACCGACGGTTCGCGCGAGGGGGCATAGGCCAGGACTCGCCGCTCGCCCTCGCCGGCGTCGATGAGGTCGACGACCGGGGCGGGACCGGGGTCGACGGTCACCTCGGGTTCGAGGGCATCCGTCCCCTCTGCGGCGGACGAGCCCGGGCCGCCGTCGGCGGGGTCCGCGGCATCGTCCCCGGCGCACGCGGAGGTGCCGGCCACGAGCGTCACGGCCAGCGCCGCCGCGAGGAGACGGTGACCGCGACGAGCGGTTCGGGAGGGGCCGGGGGAGACGGTCGATCGCGGGTCCACGGCCCCGAGCCTAGAGGGTCGCCCACCCGGCGCCGTCGGGCCCGCGGCCGGATCAGGGATACTGGAGCCCATGACGGAGACCAACGGGACGCCGCCCGACGCGTCGGGGCCCACGCCCGGCAGCGCGGCGCCACAGGGTGACTCACCCGCGAGCACTGCGCCCCACGACCCCGCGCCTCACAACCGTGCGCCCCACTACTTCCGGGGCGGGCCGGTGGTCATGCTGGTGATCGCCGCGCTGATCGTCGCCGTGGACCAGATCGCCAAGGTCCTGGCCGTGGCGAACCTGGAGGACTCGAGGCCCATCGAGCTCATCGGCGACACGGTTCGTCTGGTCCTGCTGCGCAACCCGGGCGCCGCGTTCTCCATGGGCACCGAGTTCACGGTGGTGTTGAGCATCGTCGCCACGGTCGTGGTGGCCGGCCTGCTGTGGTTCTCCCGCAGGGTCCACTCCCGGTGGTGGGCGTGGGGCCTCGGACTGATCCTGGGCGGCGCCGCCGGAAACCTGGTGGACCGCTACTTCCGCGCGCCCGGCATCCTGCAGGGCCACGTCGTGGACTACATGGCCGTCGGCTGGTGGCCCGTGTTCAACGTGGCCGACGCCAGCCTGGTTACCGGCGTGATCGTCGTGGCCGTGGCCGTGTTCCGCAACGTCGACTTCGACGGCTCGCGGGTGTCCGAGACGCTCGCCGGCGACAAGAAGGCCCCTGCCGGCTCCGCCGCCCCCGCCGACGAGAAGGACCCCGCCGATGAGAAGGACCCCGCCGATGGGTGAGGTCCGCACCTTCCCCGTCCCCGACGGGCTCGACGGCATGCGCGTCGACGCCGGTGTCTCCCGCCTCCTGGGCATCTCGCGGACCGCGGTCGCCGACCTGGCCGGCGAGGGCAAGGTCCTGCTCGACGGGCACACCGTGGGCAAGTCCGACAAGCTCACCGGGATGTCCTGGATCGAGGTCGAGATGCCCGAACCGCGGGCCGAGCCCGCCGTGGTCGCCGAGCCGGTCGAGGGGATGGCGGTCCTGTACTCGGACGCGGACATCGTCGTCGTCGACAAACCGGTCGGTGTCGCCGCGCACGCGTCCGTCGGCTGGACCGGCCCCACGGTGATCGGCGGCCTGGCCGCCGCCGGGTACCGCATCTCCACCTCCGGCCCGCCGGAGCGCAAGGGGATCGTCCACCGCCTGGACGTCGGCACGTCCGGACTGATGGTGGTCGCGGCGTCCGAACGGGCGTACACGCTGCTCAAGCGGGCGTTTCGCGACCGGACCGTCGACAAGACCTACCACGCGCTGGTGCAGGGCCACCCCGATCCGCTGTCGGGGACCATCGATGCGCCGATCGGCCGGCACACCTCGTCGGACTGGCGCTTCGCCGTCACCTCCGACGGCAAGCACTCGATCACCCACTACGACACCCTCGAGGCGCACCAGGCCGCGACGCTCGTCGAGGTCAAGCTCGAGACCGGCCGCACCCACCAGATCCGCGTGCACTTCTCCGCGCTGCACCACCCGTGCGCGGGCGACCTCACCTACGGCGCCGACCCGGTCCTGGCCAGGCGGCTCGGCCTCGAGCGGCAGTGGCTGCACGCGGTGGGGCTGGGCTTCGAGCACCCGGGCACCGGCTCGCGCGTCGACTTCACCAGCACCTACCCCGACGATCTCCAGCACGCGATCGACGTCCTGCGCTCGGCATGACCCTCGCCGCGCGGGTGCTGAAGATCGCCGGCGTGGGGGTCGTGATCGTGGTGGCGTTGGTCACGATCCTCACCGCGCTGCGCACCGACCCGCCCCGGAGCCCCGGCGTCATGACCGACGCCCTGGGACCCGAGGACGGCGAACGCGTCGACGACTACCTCGCCCGCGCGGCCGACTCACTGGTCACCGCGGGCGGCGGGGGGGATGCCGCACGGGGTTCCGGCGGAGATGATGACGACGACGACGACGACAAGGCCCTCGCCTCCGCCCCCGACGCCCGTCGCTGGGCCCTCGTGACCGCAGGCTGGGCGTGGACGGTCCCCGAGGCGGTCGGCGTGGTCCGGGAACTGCCGCGCGTCTCGGGGCTGTACGTGCAGGTGCCGGTCGACGGGGTCGCCATGCCCGTCACCGGGGTGACCCTGGCCGAGCCGGTGGCGGGGGAGTCGGGCCGCGAGCCCGTCTTCCACCGCGGTCTCGAACAGGTGACCCGGCGGCTCGAGGCCGGACCGCCGACCGGGCCCGGGGTGCCACAGCCGCCCGACGCCGGGCGGGCCGCCGCCACCGCCGCCCTCACCGTCTCGCGGATCCGTGCCGGAGAGCCGGCGATCATCGGGTTGCTCGCCCGCGGCACCACCGAGCAGTTGCGCGCGGTGGCCGACCAACCGTGGGTCCGCGCGGTCGAAGCACTGCCGCCGGACGCAGTATGGGAACGCTTCGCCGTCCGGCCGCTGCAGCCGCAGCAGGTCGACGCGGCCTTCCCGCTGCCGGATGACGGCCCGGTCCCGGCCGCCTGAGCCCCGCGCGCCCACCGACGGCACCCACCCCCAAAAGGGCTCGACATGCGGGGCCGATCCGGGGCCTGGCTAGGGTTGCGCCGGTGAGCAGCGAGGGGCCGAGCCGGCGGGTGAGCAACAGCGAGAAGTCGGTGGCCGGCGGGATGGTCGCCGGCATCGCCGCGTACACCCTCTGGGGGTTCTTCCCCGCGTTCTTCCCGCTGCTCGAACCCGCCGGGGCCGTCGAGATCGTCGGCCACCGGATCGTGTGGTCGCTCGTCGTCATGGCCGTCGTGCTCACCGTGCTGCGGCGCTGGCGCGAACTGTGGGCCATCGACCGCGTCTCGTGGGCCCGGATCGGCGGGGCCGCCGTCTTCATCACCGCCAATTGGGGCGTGTACGTGTACGCGGTGAACTCCGAACGCGTCACCGAGGCCGCCCTCGGGTACACGATCAACCCGCTGGTCAGTGTCCTGCTGGGCGTCCTGTTGTTCCGCGAACGACTCAATCGCCCACAGTGGCTCGCGGTGGCCCTCGCCGTCGTCGCCGTCGGGGTCCTCACCGCCGGATACGGCCACTTCCCGTACCTCTCGGTGATCCTCGCGATGAGCTTCGGCATGTACGGCGTGCTCAAGAAGAAGCTGCGCGTTGACCCGGTGATCGGGATGACGGGCGAGGTGCTGGTGATCGCCCCGTTCGCGCTGGCCCTGCTGCTGTGGCTGGGTGCGACCGGCGCGGGCACGTTCACCACCGACGGCGCCGGGCATTCGGTGTTGCTGGCCACCGCCGGGCTCGTCACCGTGGTGCCGCTGCTGCTGTTCGCCGTGGCCGCGCAGCGCATCCCGCTGGCGACCGTGGGCATGCTGCAGTACATCGTCCCGGTGCTGCAGATGGCCTGGGGACTGCTCGTCGTGGGCGAGCGGCTCGACGCCGTGCAGTGGGTCGGGTTCGCGCTCATCTGGGTCGCGGTGATCGCATTCACGCTGGCCGGCAGGCAGCCACGCTCGGCTCGCGCTGGGGTTTCGGGGACTGTCGGGGATCCGACCTACACTGGGCCGGACAAGTCGTAGGAGGAATGCTGCGTGGGCGGATCCCAGTTCGTGCATCTGCACAATCACACCGAGTTCTCGATGCTCGACGGGATGGCGCAGATCGACCCGCTGTTCGCGGAGGCCTCCAGGCTCGGCATGCCGGCGGTCGGGATGACCGACCACGGCAACATGTACGGCTCGTCGGACTTCTACAAGCAGGCCGTCAAGACCGGCATCAAGCCGATCATCGGGATCGAGGCGTACGTCGCCCCCGAGTCGCGGTTCAACAAGAAGCGCGTGCTGTGGGGCGAGAAGAACCAGAAGAGCGACGACGTCGCGGGCTCCGGCGCGTACACCCACATGACGATGGTCGCCGAGAACGCCACCGGCCTGCGCAACCTCTTCCGCCTGTCCTCGCTGGCCTCCTACGAGGGGCAGCTGGGCAAGTGGGCGCGCATGGACGCCGAGATCCTCGCCGAGCACTCCGAGGGGATCATCGCCACCTCCGGCTGCCCCTCCGGTGAGATCCAGACGCGGCTGCGCCTGGGCCACAGGAAGGAGGCCTACGAGGCCGCGGAGAAGTGGCAGTCGATCTTCGGCAAGGACAATTTTTTCCTCGAGTTGATGGACCACGGGATCGACATCGAGCGCAGGGTCCGCGAGGACCTCCTCACGCTCGGCAAGGACCTGGGGATGCCGCCGTTGGTGACCAACGACTGCCACTACGTCACCCGCGAGCAGGCCCACTACCACGAGGCCATGCTCTGCGTGCAGACCGGAAAGACCCTCGCCGACGAGAACCGCTTCAAGTTCGACGGTGACGGCTACTTCCTCAAGTCCGCCGACGAGATGCGCGCCCAGTGGGACACCGAAGTCCCCGGCGGCTGCGACAACACCCTGTGGATCGCCGAGCGCGTCCAGCCGTACGACGACATCTGGGCCCCCAAGGACCGGATGCCCAAGTTCCCCGTCCCCGACGGCGAGACCGAGGACACCTGGCTGGCCAGGGAGGTCCAGAAGGGTCTGGAGTGGCGGTTCCCGGACGGCGTCCCGCAGGAGTATCTCGACCGCGCCGCGTTCGAGCTCGAGGTCATCAAGGGCAAGGGTTACCCCGGCTACTTCCTGGTGGTCGGTGACCTCATCGAGCACGCCCGCTCCATCGGTATCAAGGTCGGACCCGGCCGAGGCTCGGCCGCCGGCGCCCTGGTCGCGTACGCGCTGAAGATCACCAACATCGACCCGATCGAGCACGGGCTGCTGTTCGAGAGGTTCCTCAACCCCGAGCGTCCGTCGGCGCCGGATATCGATATCGACTTCGACGACCGCCGTCGCGGCGAGATGATCCGCTACGCCTCCGACAAGTGGGGCGCCGACAAGATCGCCCAGGTCATCACGTTCGGCACCATCAAGACCAAGGCCGCCATCAAGGACGCCGCGCGCGTGAACTTCGGCCAGCCCGGCTACGCGATCGCCGACCGGATCACCAAGGCACTGCCGCCGCCGATCATGGCCAAGGACATCCCGCTGTCCGGGATCACCGACTCCAAGCACGAGCGCTTCGGTGAGGCCGCCGAGGTCCGTCAGCTCATCGAGACGGACCCCGACGTCAAGCGGATCTACGACACGGCCCGCGGGCTCGAGGGCATGGTCCGCCAGGCCGGCGTGCACGCCTGCGCGGTCATCATGTCCTCCGAGCCGCTGCTCGACGTGATCCCCATGTGGAAGCGCGCCCAGGACGGCGCCATCATCACCGGCTGGGACTACCCGTCGTGTGAAGACATCGGTCTGCTCAAGATGGACTTCCTGGGCCTGCGCAACCTCACGGTGATCGGCGACTGCCTGGAGAACATCAAGCTCAACCGGGGCGAGGAGATCGACCTCGACATCCTGAGCACCGACGACCCCGCCACCTACGAGCTGCTCGCCCGCGGTGACACCCTCGGCGTGTTCCAGCTCGACTCCGGCGGCATGCGCGAGCTGCTCAAGCGGATGAAGCCCACCGGCTTCAACGACATCGTGGCCGCCCTCGCCCTGTACCGACCCGGGCCGATGGGCATGGGGACGCACTGGAACTACGCCGACCGCAAGAACGGCAAGCAGGAACTGGTGCCCATCCACCCCGAGCTCGAGGAACCGCTCCGGGAGATCCTCGGCGAGACCCACGGCCTGATCGTGTACCAGGAGCAGATCATGGCCATCTCCCGCGAACTCGCGGGATACACGGCCGGTGAGGCCGACGGTTTCCGTAAGGCCATGGGCAAGAAGAAGGCCGAGGTGCTGGCCGCCGAGTACGAGAAGTTCTCCGGCGGCATGTTCGAACGGGGCTTCTCCAAGGACGCCGTCGACGCACTGTGGGGCACCATCGAGCCCTTTGCCTCGTACGCGTTCAACAAGTCCCACGCGGCCGGCTACGGCCTCGTCTCCTTCTGGACCGGCTATCTCAAGGCCAACTACCCGGCCGAGTACATGGCCGCGCTGCTCACGTCCGTCGGCGACGACAAGGACAAGGCCGCCCTGTACCTGTCCAACTGCCGCCAGATGGGCATCAAGGTCCTGCCGCCGTCGGTCAACGAGTCGCGGACCAACTTCCTCTCGGTGGGCACCGACATCCGCTTCGGACTGGGCGCGGTGCGCAACGTCGGCGCCCAGGTGGTGGACTCGATCGTCGCGGCCCGTGAGGCCAAGGGTGAGTTCAGCGACTTCTCGGACTACCTGGCCAAGATCGACCAGACCGCCTGCACCAAGAAGGTCACCGAGTCGCTCGTCAAGGCCGGCGCCTTCGACTCGCTCGGCCACCCGCGCAAGGGCCTGTTCCTGGTCCACGCCGACGCGGTGGAATCGGTGATGTCCACCAAGAAGGCCGAGGCCGTGGGGCAGTTCGACCTCTTCGGTGGGGGAGACGACGCCGAGGCCGACTCGGGCTTCGGCGACGTCTTCGCCGTCCGGGTCCCCGACGAGGAATGGGACATCAAGCAGAAGCTCGCCCTGGAACGCGAGATGCTGGGCCTGTACGTCTCCGGGCACCCGCTCGACGGGCTCGAGGCCGCCCTGGAGGCCAAGACCGACACCACCATCGCCACGATCCACGAGGGCGAGCTCGCCCACGGCACCGCAGTGACGATCGGCGGGATCATCTCCGGCGTCGACCGGCGGGTCAACAAGAACGGCGAGCCGTGGGCGATCGTCACGATCGAGGACTTCAACGGCAGTGTCGAAGTCCTGTTCTTCCCCAAGACCTACCGTCTCGCGGCGATGGACATCGCCGAGGACGCGGTGGTCCTGG
Organism: Dietzia sp. IBK-p2-15D; assembly: GCF_057773105.1. Lineage (NCBI taxonomy): Bacteria > Bacillati > Actinomycetota > Actinomycetes > Mycobacteriales > Dietziaceae > Dietzia > Dietzia sp. IBK-p2-15D. The sequence goes on along the minus strand of NZ_JBYMTK010000013.1, from coordinate 26,044 downwards.
TGAAGGCCCGTATCAACATCCGTGAGGACCGTGTCTCGGTGTTCGGCGACACCCTCGAGGTGCCCGACCTGGTCGTCGGTGGCAACGGGGCTCCGCTGGCGCTCACGCTGCCGACGCGGATGTGCACCATCGAGACCGTCACAGCGCTCAAGCAGGTCCTGGGGCGGCACCCCGGACCGTCGGACGTGCACCTGCGGTTGGTCAACGGCAGTTCGTCGACCGTCCTGAGGCTCGACGACCACCTGCGGGTCGAGACCTCGTCCTCGCTGATGGGCGATCTCAAGGCGCTGCTCGGCCCCGGCTGCCTCACGGGCTGACCGGGTTGACGGTGATCGTGGGCGCGGTGGGACACTGGTGGCTGTGACCGTCACCGATTCCGCCACGACCCAGGTCGTCACCCCCGACGACATCGACGCCGCCGCCCGCCGGATCGGTGACGTGGTCCGGTGCACCGACCTCCAGGTCAGTGAGCGGCTGAGCGAGCAGACCGGCGCGCACATCCTGCTCAAGCGGGAGGACCAGCAGGACGTCCGCTCGTACAAGATCCGCGGCGCCTACAACCTCATGGCGCAGCTGAACAGTGACGAGCGCAGTGCCGGCGTCGTGACGGCCAGCGCCGGCAACCACGCCCAGGGCGTGGCCTTCGCCTGCCGGGTGCTGGGCATCAACGGGCGGATCTACGTGCCGACCAACACGCCCAAGCAGAAGCGCGACCGGATCCTCGCGCACGGGCGGAACTCGGTCGAACTCGTGGTGACGGGGACGAACTTCGACGCCGCCCAGACCGCCGCGCGAGCTGACGCCGCGCGCACCGGCGCGACGATGGTGCCGCCGTTCGACCACCCCGACACCATGGCGGGACAGGGAACGATCGCCGCCGAGATCCTCGCCCAGCTCGACGAGACGCCCGACGCCGTGGTGGTCCCCGTCGGCGGTGGCGGGCTGGTCGGTGGGCTGGCGACCTACCTCGCCGAATACGCGCCGGACTGCAAGATCATCGCCGTCGAGCCCACCGGGGCCCCGTCTCTGACCCGGGCGCTCGAGGCGGGGGAGCCGGTCACCCTCGACACCGTCGACACCTTCGTGGACGGCGCGTCCGTGGCGCGGCTGGGCGAGTTCCCGTTCGGCGTCATCTCCTCGATGACAGAGCGGATCCAGGTCCTCACCGTGGACGAGGGCGCGGTGTGCACCGAGATGCTGGAGCTGTACCAGAACGAGGGGATCATCGCGGAGCCCGCCGGGGCACTGGCGGTGACCGCGCTGGAGCAGCTCGAGATCGACGAGGGCGCCACCGTCGTGTGCCTGGTCTCCGGTGGCAACAACGACGTCTCGCGGTACAGCGAGATCATCGAACGCTCCCTGGTCCACAAGGGACTCAAGCACTACTTCCTGGTGAAGTTCCCGCAGGAGCCGGGCCAGCTGCGCCGCTTCCTCGACGAGGTGCTGGGGCCCGAGGACGACATCACGCAGTTCGAGTACCTCAAGCGCAACAACCGCGAGTACGGCGCCGCGCTCGTGGGCATCGAGCTGGGCTCGGCCACCGGCCTGCACTCGCTGCTCGAGCGCATGGACGCCTCCCGCATCGACTGTGAGCGCCTCGAGCCGGGCACCGCGGCGTACGAGTACCTGACCTGACCTGATTTCACGCGCGGGCGGCGTCCACCGTGACGTCGTCTCAGCGCGTCCGCAGCACCGCGAAGCCGAACGCCTGGCAGAACACCGAGTCGTCGTCGGCGACCGCGCCCGAGGCGAACACCGCCTCGCCGGTCAGCGGGACCCGCGACGGTTCGGTGCCCAGGTTCACCACCAGCGCCAGCGACCCGCGGTGGACCACGAGCCAGCGGTTGTCGTCTGCCTCCACGCCGCAGTCCACCCGGACCGAGCCCAGCCACGGGTCGCTGAGCTCGGGCTCGGCCTTCCGTAGGGCGATGAGGGCCCGGTAGGTCCGCAGGATCTCGGCGTTCTCATCGGCCGCCTGCTCCGTGCGGTCGAGCACCGAGCGACGGAACGTCTCCGGATCCTGCGGGTCCGCCACGGTTTCCGGATCCCAGCCCATCGCCGCGAACTCGCGGGTCCGGCCCTCACGCACAGCCTCGGCCAGCTCCGGCTCGGGATGCGAGGTGAAGAAGCAGAACGGCGTCCGCGCGCCCCACTCCTCACCCTGGAACAGCATCGGGGTGAAGGGCGAACAGAGGACGATGGCGGCCTTGGCCAGCTGCTGCTGCGGCGTGAGGTTCATCGACGGCCGGTCGCCGGCCGCGCGATTGCCCACCTGGTCGTGCGTCAGCGTGTAGGCCACGAACCGCGACCCCGGCACCCGGCCCACGTCCAGCGGCCGCCCGTGCACGCGCCCGCGGAACGTCGAGAACGTCCCCGCGTGCAGGAACGCACCCGTGAGCACCTGTCGCAGCGACTCGAGCGACCCGAAGTCGGCGTAGTAGCCCTGCCGTTCCCCCGACACGGCGGCGTGGACGGCGTGGTGCACGTCGTCGTCCCACTGCCCGTCCAGCCCGAGGCCGCCACCCTCACGCGCGGTGACCGTCCGCGGATCGTTCTGATCCGACTCGGCGATGAGCGAGAGCGGCCGCCCGAGATGGGTCGCCAGCGACTCCACCTCCACCACCAGCTGCTCCAGCAGATGCACGGCCGAGGCGTCGTGCAGCGCGTGCACCGCATCCAACCGCAGCGCGTCCACGTGGAACTCGTCGAACCAGCGCAGCGCGTTGTCGATGATGTAGCGCCGCACCTCGCCCGAGTGCTCACCATCCAGGTTGAGCCCCGACCCCCACGGACCGTCCGCGGCCGACAGGTACGGCCCGAACTCGGGCAGGTAGTTCCCGGACGGCCCCAGGTGGTTGTAGACCACGTCCAGACACACCGCGAGCCCTCGAGCGTGGCAGGCGTCGACGAACTGCTGGAACGCGTCCGGCCCGCCGTACGGCTCGTGCACCGCGAACCACGCCACCCCGTCGTAGCCCCAGCCGTACTCGCCGTTGAACGCATTGAGCGGCATCACCTCGACCATGTCCACGCCCAGCTCGACCAGCTCGTCGAGGTGCTCGATCGCGCTGGTCAGCGTCCCGCCGGCCGAGAACGTGCCCACGTGCATCTCGTAGATCACCGATCCGGGCAGCTGCCGTCCCGTCCACGCCTGGTCCGTCCAGCGGGACTCCTCGAGGCGGTGTACCCGAGACAGCCCGTGGACCCCGTTCGGCTGACGCGGCGACCGCGGGTCGGGCCGCGGCGGGCTGACCTCGTCGTCGTCGCCGGTCACCACGAACCCGTAGTCCCTGCCCTGCTCCCGGGGGATGCCGGACGTCCACCAGCCGCCCGGGGCGCGGCGCATCGGGACCGGGTCGGCGTCGGGGGAGTCCAGCACCAACCCCACCGCGCGGGCCCCGGGCGCCCAGACGGAGAACATCTCGTCGCGCGGGTCGGCGCCGGCGGGGACGGTCGTGGCGGTCGCGCTCGTGTCGGGCGGGGTCGCTTGGCTCGGTGAGGTCACACCGCCCAGCGTAGGGAAAACGCGCCGCCGCGGGGAGGGGCGAACGACGCCCGCAGGCCGAACTGCGCCCCTCGACGACCGACGGCGATACTGGAGCCATGACAGACTCCCCGCCCCGCGTGCTCCGGCTCACCACCGGACCGGACGTGACGGGGGAGTACGAGGAGAAACGCTCCAGGTTCGTGGCCGTGCTGAGACGGTGCGACGACGAGGAGGACGCCCGCGCCCTGATCGCCGAACTCCGGGCCGCGCACCCGTCGGCTCGCCACCACTGCAGTGCCTTCATCGTGGACGTTCCCGGCGCCAGCCGAATCGAGCGGTCAAACGACGACGGCGAGCCCTCCGGCACCGCCGGGACACCCATGCTGGACGTGCTGCGGGGAAGTGGCCTGACCGGGGTGTGCGCGGTCGTGGTCCGGTGGTTCGGCGGCACCAAGTTGGGCACCGGCGGGCTGGCGCGGGCCTACTCGGCGGCGGTGTCCGGGGCGGTCGACGCCGCGTGGCGGGACCGTCGCGTGGCGGAGGTGACCCGCACCCCCGCGTGGACGGCCGAGGTCGACCACTCGGTGGCCGGCGGTCTCGAGGGGGCACTGCGCTCCGCCGGGGCCCGGGTGATGGATGTCGACTACGGCCGGCGCGTGCGGTTGACCGTGGCGGGGGAGTTGGACGTGGTCGGGCCGATCCTGGCCGCGCGCACCTCCGGCGGGGTCGAGTGGGAGACCGCAGGGGTGGCCACCACCGAGAACGCGGCAGTTCGCCGGGATGTGGAATCCTGACTACATGAGCATGCAGCCCTACCAGCCGAACTCGATCGAACAGCAGAAGCAGCAGGTCCGCAAGGATGCGCGCACCACCGCTATCGCTCTGGGCGTGACGGCCGTGTCGCTGCCGATCGCGCTGTTCGCGAGCTCGTTCTTCACCGTGGTGGCGATCCTCGCCGCCATCGTGGCGATCTACAACGGCAACAAGGTCCGCAAGGCCATCTCCGGCAAGCCCGATCAGAAGCGCGAGCTGTACTGACGCCAGCCGTGCTGATCCGGCTGCGGCCCGGGTGGGCGCAGTCGCGGCGACGGCTCAGCCGAGCCCGGATCAGGCGAGCCCGCCGCAGCCGAGCCCGGATCAACCGTGGCGGCGCACCACGTCGGACAGGTCGGCGCGCTCGGCCCGGAACGTGTTGGCAGGGTGGTCCGCGTCGGCGAAGCCGAATGCGATCCCACAGACGATGAGGCGGTCCTCGGGGATCTGCAGGTGCTCGCGGACCGCATCCGAGTACAAAGCGATCGCTGCCTGGGCGCATGTGGCGACGCCCAGCGACGTGGCGGCCGCCAGGAACGTCGACACGTAACCACCGCAGTCCACCGCCCCGTACGTGCCGAGGCCCGCGTCCGAGGTGATCACCGCGACGTGCGGGGCGCCGAAGAAGCGGTAGTTCTCCAGCATCTGACGCAGCCGGGCGTCCGTGTCAGACCGCTCGATGCCGAGCGCCGAGTAGAGCCCGAAGCCGCTCGCCCGGCGGCGGTCGCCATACACACCGTCATACCGCTCCGGGGCGGGAAAATCCGAGCGCATGTCGTTGGAGAGCACATGGTCGGTGAGATGCTTGCCGAACGCCGCCGTGGCCCGCCCCGTCACCAGCTCCACCTGCCAGGCCTGCGAGTTGCACCACGACGCCGTGCGCTGGGCCATCCGGAAGATCCGGTCGATCGTCTCCTCCGGGACCGGCTCGGAGGTGAATCCGCGGCAGCTGTAGCGGTCGTCGAGGAGCTGCTCCAGCGTGGCGGCGGCGTCGGTCATGGGCCCTCCAGGGGAACTCGTTCCAAAGTGTGAGCCCAGTCTCGCACGGGCCCCAGGCGGGCTTGGCAGGGGCTGTAGCCGCCAGCGCTGCCACCGCCGCCTCGCCAGCCCCACCCGCACCCGGATCGGTGGATCGCACACGGATCGGTGAATTTCAAGCGCCCCTGGCGGCCACAGCTATCCTCGGCCCCATGAGTGTTCGGGTGGACGCGTGGACGTGGTCGGTGCGGTTGTTCCCGTCGCGGACCAAGGCGGCGGCCGCCTGTCGCGGTGGGCACATCAAGGTCAACGGCGAGGCGGTGCAGCCGTCGAAGCCCGTCGTTCCCGGCGACCGCGTGCAGGTCACCGGCGCATTGGGGCGTGTCCGCATCCTCGAGGTGGTGACGACCATCAACAAGCGGGTCGGTGCGCCGGTGGCCGCGACCTGCTACATCGATCACTCGCCCCCGCCGCCGCCCAAGGAGGTCCTGGCCTCCCAGCCGCGGCGGGAGAGGGGAGCCGGGCGGCCCACCAAGCGGGAGCGCCGCGAGACCGACCGACTGCTGGGCCGCGACTGAGGCCCCCGCGACTGAGGGCCCCGCAACTGAGGGCCACGCCCCCGCAGGTCTGCCGGTCAGCCGTCCTCGCGGGCGATCACCACGACCGCCGACTCACTCAGTAGCTCGCCGAGATCGACGCGGCCCGAGATCGGCGTCCCGCCCGGGCGCACGGACCAGGTCCCCTGCGGTAGCAGCACCACGGTCCCGGTGAACTCCCCGGCGGGCAGCACCGCGGTGCGCCGCCGCGCGATCATCCCGACCGTCGGCCGGCCGTCGACGGACCGGGTGAACGCCACCACGTCCGAGGCGGCCGGACCCTGCACGGGCAGCGGCACGTACGCCCCGCCGGTCAGGGCCTCCGGGTGCGCCCGCCGCAACCGCAGCAGCTCGCGCACCAGCACGAATTTGGGGTGTCCCGCACGGGCGACGGCGCCGGAGCGCAGTGGCCCGTAGTCCACGAACCGGCGGTTGTCCGGGTCGACGAGCGAGTCCTCCCACACCTCCGTGCCCTGGTAGACGTCCGGGATGCCGGGGCCGAGCAACTGCACGGCCTTGGCGACCAGCGAGTTGTCCCGGCCCGCCGGCGCGATGCGCTCGACGAACGGCCCCAGCAGCCCGCCGCCGGAGTCGATCAGCGTGTCGATCCACCGGTGCACACCGGACTCGAAGTCGGCGTCCTGATCGGTCCAGGTGGTGTGCACGGCGGCCTCACGCAGGGCCTTGTCGGCGTAGTCGTGCAGGCGCGACCGCAGGTCGTCTGTGGGCCCGCCCAGCTCGGGCCAGACGCCCACGATCACCTGGAGGAGGAAGTAGCCCGCGTCCTCGGCGGGCGGCGGGAACTCGTCGAACACGCGCGTGACGAGGTCGGCCCACTCGTCGGGGAGCTGCGAGAGCACCGAGATCCGGGCGCGGACGTCCTCTCCGCGCTTGGTGTCGTGGGTGCTCAGTGCGGTCATCGCCAGCGGGGTGGAGCGGGCCCGTTCGGCCATGGCGAGGTGGAACGCCTCGACGGGCATCCCCATCCGGCCGGGCGAGCCGCCGACCTCGTTGAGCGAGACCAGTCGCGCGAGCCGGTAGAACAGCCGGTCCTCCTCGGCCTTGGCGGTGGCGGCGCCGGTGACCTGCGCCAGCCGGGTCGAGGCCTCGCCGCCGCGGGCCAGTGCTGCGGCGACGAGCCCCAGGGCGGGCACCAGTTCGGGCCGGTCGCGGCGCAGTCCCCCCAGGATCGTGGGCAGGGTGCCGCGCAGGACGGGGTAGTCGGCCCGGTAGTACGGCGTGCGCGCGACGACGGAGATCAGCGTCTCCCGGAGGGCGGCCTCGTCGACGTCGTCGCTCGCCGGGCCGTCCAGCCCGACCGCCACCTCGCGACGAACCGCGCGCGCCAACCTCGCGAGCTCGGGCGCCAGGTCCTCCGCCACGATCTGCCGTTTGACCTCGGCGGACTGCGCGTGCACCTGCTCCTCGTCACCGGGGTCGCCGGTGTACCGCCGGGCGAGCTCGGACAGCCGGGCCTCGCCGGAGGCGTCGACGAGCAGCTGATCGATGAACCGCAGGGCGTCGTAGCCGGTGGTGCCGTCGACGGGCATGGCGGGTTCGAGGACCTCGGGCGGGGTCGATTCGGTACCGGGCGCGAGGATCTTCTCGACCAGCAGGACGCGGTCGTCGCCGGCGAGTGCCCGCAGCCGCCGCGCGTACCCGACCGGGTCGGACAGTCCGTCGGGGTGGTCGACGCGGATGGCGTCGACGAGGTCCTCCTCGCACCAGCGCCGCACCTCGGCGTGTGTGGCCTCGAAGACCTCGGGGTCCTCCTGGCGCAGCCCGGCGAGCCCGGTGACGGTGAAGAACCGCCGGTAGCCCAGCAGCGGCTCGCGCCAGTGGACGAGCCGGTAGTGCTGGCGGTCGTGGACCTCGCGGGCGGTGCCGTCCCCGGTGCCGGGGGCCACCGGGAACCGGTGGTCGTAGAAGTGCAGCTCGGCCTCGCCGGAGGGCGAGTCTCCGGGGGCGACGACGACGAGGTCCGCCACATCGTCCGGTGTCCCCAGGACGGGGATCGCGATCCTGCCGTCGGCCCCGTTCGCCTCCTCGGTGTCGAAGTCGAAGAACGAGAAGTGCGGCGAGTCGGGGCCCCGCCTCAGCGCGTCCCACCACCACGGGTTGGCGGCCGGCTCGTCCACACCGAGGTGGTTCGGGACGATGTCCACCACCAGGCCCAGCTCGTGGGCCCGGCACGCCGCGCGAAGGGAGCGCAGTGCGTCGATCCCGCCGAGTTCGGCCGAGACGGTGGTGGGGTCCACGACGTCGTAGCCGTGGGTGGAGCCGGGAGTGGCGGTCATGACGGGCGAGAGGTACACCGCGCCCACGCCGAGGTCGGCCAGGTAGGGCACGAGCTCCTCGGCGTCGGCCAGGGTGAAGCCTCGGCCGTCGGGGTCCGAGGCGGGGGTGCGCAGCTGGAGGCGGTAGGTGCTCGCCAGCGCGGCGCCCCGGCTCGGCCCGGCCCCGGCCCCGGTCCCTGTCTCGTCCTCGGCGGCCATGCTCAGCTGACCTTGCGCAGCACGATCGTGCCGCGGTCGGCCACGGTGATGGTGCCGTTCGAGCTCAACTCATCCGCGCGCTCCTCGAGATGGTCGGCGGTGTCCAGGACGACCTCCCACTTCTCGGCGTAGTCGGCGCCGAGCAGGGAGAACTCGATGGGCTCGTGGTGGGCGTTGAACAGCATGAGGAACGAATCGTCCACGATCCGCTGACCCCGCACGTCCGGCTCGTGGATCCCCTCACCGTTGAGGTACACGGCCATGGACTTTCCGAACCCGGAGTCCCAATCCTTGCTGGTCATCTCCGAGCCCTCCGGGGTGAACCACCCGATGTCCTGCGGTTCCTCCTCACCCCGCAGCGGGGAGCCGAAGAACCGGCGGCGACGGAACACGGGGTGGTCCTTGCGCAGCTGGACCAGGTTCCGGGTGAAATCCAGGAGGTCCTGCTTCTCCTCGTCCAGGTCCCAGTCCATCCAGGAGATCTCGTTGTCCTGGCAGTAGACGTTATTGTTGCCGCCCTGGGTGCGGGCGATCTCGTCGCCGTGGGCGATCATCGGCGTGCCCTGCGACAGGATCAACGTGGTGAGGAGGTTGCGCCGCTGGCGGTGGCGCAGCTGGACGATCTCGGGGTCGTCGGTGGGGCCCTCGACCCCGCAGTTCCAGGAGCGGTTGTGGCTCTCGCCGTCGTTGCCGTCCTCACCGTTGGCGTCGTTGTGCTTCTCGTTGTAGCTCACCAGGTCGTTGAGCGTGAACCCGTCGTGGGCGGTGACGAAGTTGATCGACGCGTTGGGACGACGACCGGTGTGCTCGTACAGGTCCGAGGACCCTGTCAGGCGCGAGGCGAACTCGCCCAGGGTCGCGGGCTCGCCGCGCCAGAAGTCGCGCACCGTGTCGCGGAACTGGCCGTTCCACTCGGTCCACAGCGGTGGGAAGTTGCCCACCTGGTAGCCGCCCTCGCCGACGTCCCACGGTTCGGCGATGAGCTTGACCTGGCTGACGATGGGGTCCTGCTGGACGAGGTCGAAGAACGAGGACAGCCGGTCGACGTCGTGCAGGCCGCGCGCCAGGGCGGAGGCGAGGTCGAAGCGGAACCCGTCGACGTGCATGTCGAGGATCCAGTAGCGCAGCGAGTCCATGATGAGCTGCAGGGAGTGCGGGTGCCGGACGTTGAGCGTGTTCCCGGTGCCCGTGTAGTCCATGTAGTGCTGCTCGTCGCCCTCGACCAGCCGGTAGTAGGCCTGGTTGTCGATACCGCGGAAGCCGATGGTGGGGCCCATGTGGTTGCCCTCGGCGGTGTGGTTGTAGACCACGTCGAGGATCACCTCGATATCGGCTTCGTGGAAGGCCTTGACCATGGCCTTGAACTCGCTGACCGCGTCGCCGGGCCGGTCGGAGAACGCGTACTCGTTGTGGGGCGCCAGGAACCCGAAGCTGTTGTAGCCCCAGTAGTTGCGCAGGCCCATGTCGATGAGTCGTTGGTCCTGCATGAACTGGTGCACCGGCATGAGCTCGATCGCGGTGACGCCCAGGTCGGTGAGGTAGTCGATGATCGCCGGGTGGGCCATCCCCGCGTAGGTGCCGCGCATCTCGGCGGGGATGTCCGGGTGCGTCGCGGTCATGCCCTTGACGTGCGCCTCGTAGATCACCGTGTTGTGGTACTCGTGCCCGGGGGCGCGGTCGTTGCCCCAGTCGAAGTACGGGTTGATCACGACGGTGGTCATGGTGTGCCCGAGGGAGTCGTCGGTGTTGCGCTCGTCCGGGTTGTCGAGGTCGTAGCTGTGCAAACTCGGGTCCCCGTCGAAGGAGCCGTCGAAGGCCTTGCCGTACGGGTCCATGAGCAGCTTGGACGCGTCACACCGCAGCCCGTCGGAGGGTTCGTACGGACCGTGGACGCGGAACCCGTACCGCTGACCGGGCGTCACGCCGAACAGGTAGCAGTGCCAGATGTGGTAGTCGACCTCGACGAGCTCGATACGCTGTTCGCCGCCGTCGTCGTCGATCAGACAGAGCTCCACGCGCTCGGCGACCTCTGAGAACAGGGAGAAGTTCGTGCCGGTGCCGTCGTAGGTGGCCCCCAGCGGGTAGGGGGTACCGGGCCAGGCTCGGATGAGCTCCGGGGCGGACTGCGTCTCGTCGTCTTGGGTCACCCGACCCAGGGTAGTGCCTGAGGGCCGTCCGGACGTGGCCGTGCAGGCGGAGGCGGGTCACAGGCTGTCCCCATCACCACCAGCCCATCACCACCACGAGCCCATCACCACCAGCCGGTCGCGGGCCCCAGCTGACGCGCCAGCTCCCCGGAGGCGGACCGGACCCACGAACCCGAGAGGTGGTGGGAGTCGTGGTAGACGATCACGTTGCCCACCACGGCGGGGCAGTCCTCGGGGTCGCACAGGCCGTCGGTGAGGTCGAGCAGCCGCACCGAGTCGAGGCCCGCGGCGGCGATCGCGGCGGGGTTGATCGGGGAGATGGAGCGCTCCCGCGGCATGCCGCACTCTTCCGGGGTGCCGCCGGCGCCGAGGCAGTCGCTGGCGCGGATGGGTCCGCGTCCCTGGTTGAGCCACGGGGTGTCGCGGATGGCGATGACGCCGATGCCCTGCTCGCCGAGCGCGCGCCACAGGTCGACGTATTGGCGCGGCGTGACGTCGGGGCCCACGACCCCGACCGGGCGGGTGGCCGTGGTGAACACGAAGTCGGGATCCAGTCCGACGAGGGCGGCGAGTGCCTCCGGGGTCCACTCCGCGCAGCTCTCGTACAGCGGTTCGTCGCCGTCGGAGACCGAGGCGTCGAGCGTGAGGGGGCAGCCCATCTTGAGGACGGTGACCACCCGGAAGCCGTAATGCCGGCCGACCTCGTCGAGGCCGCTGATCCAGTGTTCGGCGTGCGACCCGCCCGTGAGCGCGATGGTGCGGGGGGAGGTGACGTCGCCGTACACGCACATCTCGACCTCCGTCGACTCGAAGGTCGAGATGCAGCCGTCCATGGTGCTGGCGGGGAGGTCGTTGCCGACCTGGAGCAGGGAGGGTACGTAGGGGGCGTCGTCGGGTGCGGGGACGCCCTCGAAGAACGCCCGCGCTCCGGGGTGGTCCGGGTCGGTGAGGGAGTCGACGTACGGGACGGACGAACGGGAGCCGGAGGTGGCGCTCCACCAGCCGACGGTCCCCAGGCTGGCGACGACGGCGACGACGACGACGACACTCGCCCCCACGAATCGCTTCTGCTCACGGGCCGAACGGGCCGGGCCGCCCCGCTGCCGGTCGCGTGCCTCCGCCGCCGGGGTGGTGCGTCCCCGCGCCCGGCTGGCCATGCGGAGCGGGCGCTCGACGTACTTCTCGGTGAGGAGCGCCAGCACGAGCGAGACGACGATGATGGTCAGGCCGGAGACCAGCGTGATCTCGGCTTCGCGGTTGTGGGACAGCCACAGGATGAGCAGCGGCCAGTGCCACAGGTACAGCGAATAGGAGATGTCGCCGAGCCGCCGGAACACCCCTCCGGACAGGAGCCAGGTGACGGGGTCCTTGGCCGGGGTGGCGCGCTGCCCGACCGGGAGGTTGCCGCCGAGGATGATGAGCAGGGCGCCGCCGATGGGGTACCAGGCGAGCGGGCCGGGGAAGTGGGCGGCGCCGTCGAAGAAGAAGCCGGTGCTCACCACCAGGAAGAGTCCGGCGACGGTGGTGAGCAGCCGCAGGGGCCACGGCAGGACGATTCCGGCCAGCAGGATGGCCACCAGGCCACCGATGAGCAGTTCCCACATGCGGGCGCCGGTGTCGTAGTAGTTCCACGCCTGGTTGTCGGCCTGTCCGAGGACGGCCCACCACACCGAGGCGGCGGTGCCCGCGGCGACGATGGTCACGAGAAGCCACTTCGGGGTGCCCCTGCGGACGATCAGGCGCCAGAGGGCGGTCCCGCCCAGGATCACCGCCAGGGCGACCAGATAGAACTGGCCCTGCACGGACATGGACCACAGGTGCTGCAGCGGGGAGATGGTCGCGTCGGCGGCGGCGTAGTCGGACGCGGTCAGCGCCAATTCCCAGTTCTGGTAGTACAGCAGCGAGGCGACGGTCTGCTCGAAGATCGTCGACCATTGGGTGGGCGGCTTGATGAGCACCGTGCCCAGCACCGTGGCGGCGATCGTCACCACCAGCGCCGGATACAGCCTGCGGACCAGCCGCTTCAGGTGGGGAAGCGGGGAGAGCGGCGTGCCGGGGTCGCCGGCGCCGCGCAGGAGCGAGCCGAGGAAGAAGAAGCCGGACAGGGTGAGGAAGACGTCCACGCCGCCGGAGACCCGGCCCATCCAGATGTGGAAGACCACCACCAGCGCGATCGCGAGGCCACGCAACCCGTCGATGTCGTGTCGGTAGGCCATCTTCCCGCGGCGCCGCCCAGCGGGCGCGGGAGGAGAGATGGTGGCCACTGGCGGGTACTTCCTGACGTGTCGTCCGGTGGGTCGGTGGGGGCCCGGCCCGGCGTCCGGGCACCGTGCCGTACACCGGCGGAGCCGGGTCCGATTACACCACAACGGGTCGGCACCACCGGCGTTGGTACAGTCCGTGCGCATGACCAGCCCGTCGTCGTCGACATCGTCGTCCCCGCCGTCGTCGACCACGGCCCCGCACCGCGGCGGTGCGGCCCGATTCGGGGCGTCGACCCTGCTCGGCGTGGTGGGCCCGTTCGTGGTCGCGCTGCTGCTGTGGATCGTCGCGGCGCCCCGGGCGGAGCTGTTGTCGGTGGGCGACGGCCGGGGTCTCCGGCTACCGGACTCGGGGGTGGACGGTGGCAGTCAGCTGCTCGTGTTCATCGTCCTGTCGGGGTTCGCGACCGTGTGTGCGGTCATGGTCCTGTGGCGACGTCACCCGCACCTGCGGCGGCCGGGTGGCGTCCCGGCGCTCGTGCTGCTGCCGGGTGTGGCCTGCGCGATCGCGGCCGCGGCAGCGACGCCTCTGGCAGACGTGGTCGCGGCGCCCCCGGATGACGTCCCCTACGGCGAGGTGGTCCGGCAGGCTCCGGCGGTCGGGAGTCTGTTCTTCGACCGCATGGTCTTCGGCACGTCCGGCCCGTCATGGGACTGGTTCCCGCCGGGGCTCGACTGGGTGGTGTTCGGGGTGATGATCGCGGCGTTCACGGTGGCGGTGCTGGCGTACCTCGCAGACCCCGAGGCCCCCGTCAGCCCACCCCCGCCGGCGGCCGCAGCGTAGCGAACTGGTCGGTGATCCGGAGGCGCCGTTCGGCGAACGTGTACAGCGCCGCCGGCCGGCCGCCCGTGGGCCCGGGGGGAGCGCTGCGTCCGCACCGCACGAGCTCACCGCGGCGGGTCAGGACGCGCTGGAGGTTGGTCGGGTCCACCGGGTGGCCGAGGGCGGCGCCGTAGAGCTGCGCGAGGTGCGACAGCGTGAACTCCATAGGCGCCAGGGCGAACCCCAGGGTGGAGTACGAGAGCTTGGCGGCGAGGCGTGCGCGGGCGCGGGCGACGATCTCGGCGTGGTCGTAGACGGTGTCGGGGAGATGGTCGACCCGGAACCAGGCGGTGTCGTCGGGGATGGCGGGATCCGCATCGCTGGGCAGGACACCGAGGAATCCGGAGGCGAACACGCGCCGGCCGGGTATGCGGGCGGGGTCCGAGAATTCCGCGACCGATTCCAGGTGGCTGAGCGAGCGCACGTCGACCTTCTCGGCGAGCTGCCGGGTGGCGGAGGCGGGCAGGTCCTCGTCGTCGCGGACCTCACCGCCGGGTAGCGCCCACCGGCCGGCGGCCGGCCCGAGCGAGTGCTGCCACAGCATCACGTGGAGCGCCGGTGCGGTGGAGCCGGGGGTCGGCCGGACCTGGGTCACCACGACGAGCACCTCGTGACCGGTGTTACACTGCATCATGTTTTCGATTGTAAGTCGAAAACGGGGCCGGTGGCGTATCGGCCCGGAGAAACGACCCGGGAGGGGGCAGCGATGAGCACTGCCACAGGACACGGCACCACGGTCGCGCCGCGGCCGGACACCACCGTCGGGCGGCTCGATTCGCCCCTGGCCGCGAGGATCCGCCATGACGGCTCGGTGTACACGGGTGTCGAGCCCGACGCGGAGTGGGCCGCCGAGATCCGCCGTCTCGCCGCCGAGCGCGACGCGGTGATCCTCGCCCACAACTACGAGGTCCCCGCCATCCAGGACATCGCCCACCACGTGGGGGACTCCCTGGCCCTGTCGCGCATCGCCGCGGAGGCCGAGCAGTCGACCATCATCTTCTGCGGCGTCCACTTCATGGCGGAGACCGCCAAGATCCTCTCCCCGGACAAGACCGTCCTCATCCCCGACGAGGCCGCGGGCTGCTCACTGGCCGATTCCATCACCGCCGAGCAGTTGGCGGAGTGGAAGTCCGAGCACCCGGACGCCGTGGTGGTCTCCTACGTCAACACGACCGCCGCGGTGAAGGCCCTCACCGACATCTGCTGCACGAGCTCCAACGCGGTGGAGGTGGTCGAGTCGATCGACCCGGACCGCGAGGTGCTGTTCCTTCCCGACCAGTTCCTCGGTGCGCACGTCCGGCGCAAGACGGGCCGCGAGAACGTTCTCGTGTGGGCGGGCGAGTGCCACGTCCACGCGGCGATCAACGGCGACCAGCTCACGGCCAAGTCGGAGGCCCACCCGGGCGCCGAGCTGTTCGTCCACCCCGAGTGCGGCTGCGCGACGAGCGCCCTGCACCTGGCCACCGAGGGTGCGGTCCCCGCCGATCAGGTCAAGATCCTGTCCACCGGCGGGATGGTCGACGCCGCCCGCGCCTCGGGTGCCAGCGAGGTCCTCGTGGCCACCGAGATCGGGATGATCCATCAGCTGCGCAAGGCCGCGCCGGAGATCGACTTCCTGCCGGTCAACGACCAGGCCAGCTGCCCGTACATGAAGATGATCACCCCGTCCGCGCTGCTGCGTGCCCTCGTCGAGGGTGCCGACGAGGTGCACGTCGATCCCGCGACGGCCGAGGCCGCGCGCGGGTCCGTCGAGCGGATGATCGCCATCGGCAACCCGGGGTCGGGGGAGTGAGCGGGGCTGCACCCGGGGTCGACGACGACGAGCTCTTCGATCCGGACACCCGTGCGGACGCCCTGATCGCGGTCCGTCGTGCCCTCGAGGAGGACCTGCGATACGGCCCGGATGCCACGTCGCTGGCGACGGTGCCCGCGGACGCCCGTGCCACGGCCCGCCTCGCGACCCGATCCGACGGCGTCGTGGCCGGATTGCCGCTGATCGACATGGTCCTGGCCGAGGTGCTCGGCCGGGCCGAGCCGGGGCGGGCGGACTTCTCGGTGGCCCTTCTCGCCCGCGACGGCGACCGCGTCTCGGCCGGCGACGTGGTGGCCGAGATCAGCGCCCCGACACTCGGTCTGCTCACCGCCGAGCGGACCCTGCTCAACCTCGTCTGCCACTTGTCGGGGGTGGCGACCGCGACCCGGGCGTGGGCCGACGAGCTCGCCGGCACGGACTGCGCCGTCCGCGACACCCGCAAGACCATGCCCGGCATGCGACTGCTGCAGAAGTACGCGGTGCGCTGCGGCGGCGGGGTCAACCACCGACTGGGCCTCGGCGACGCGGTGCTGGTCAAGGACAACCACGTGGTGGCCGCCGGCGGGGTGCTCCCGGCGTTGGCCGCGGTCCGCGAGCGCTTCCCCGACCTGCCCTGCGAGGTCGAGGTGGACTCCCTGGAGCAGCTCGACCAGATGTTGGACGCGGGCGTGGACCTGGTCCTGCTGGACAACTTCCCCGTCTGGCAGACCCAGATCGCGGTCCAGCGCCGCGACACGGTCGCACCGGGCACCCGCCTGGAGTCCAGCGGCGGGCTGACCCTCGACGCGGCCGCCGACTACGCCCGCTGCGGGGTGGAGTTCCTGGCCGTGGGGGGCCTGACCCACTCCGTCGCGGTGCTCGATCTGGGGCTGGACATGTGAGGTCCGCCCCACCGCCGCCTTCGGGCTCGGGCGACGGGCCGCTGTCCGCGTAAAGTCGAGGACCATGACGGGGTTCTGGGACTCAGGCGAGAAGAGCGCGGCATCGGAACGACGATTGCAGCGGATGGAGGAAGCCCGCCGCCGCGTGGAGGCCGGGGAGAACACCTCGCCGCCGCCTCCGCCCGCACCCGCCAGGAGCACCCGGCCGACTCGGTCCGCCCGCGCCGCCAAGGCCCCGACCGTCGATCCGCTCGCGGTGACCGGCGCGCAGTTCGCGGTGTGGCGCAGCGTCCAGCACTTCTGCAGCACCGACTCGACGCCCGACGCCCGCGGCGCGAACCTCGACCTCTTGGTCGCCTGGTCCGACTCGATCCAGCCGTTCCGGCTCCGGCAGCGCATCGTCGCCCGCCTGGACAACGAGGGCGCCTGGCTGCCCGTCTGCTACGCCAAGGACGGCGCCCGCGAGCCCATCACGCAGGCCCAGGCGGAGCGCTACCGGGAGGCCCGGATCGGTGAGACCACCCTGTCCGGCGGGGCCCAGAAGCCGCTCAAGGACACCGACCACCCGGACGAGACGCTCACCCTGTAGTCGGCCCTGTCGCGCCCCGACCCCGCCGGCCGGGGGTCAGCGGCCCGCGAGCGCGAATCGCCTTCCCTCGGGTTGCGGGCCCGTCGCGAGGACGATCTCCTCGGCTCCCGCCTTCGCGGCCGCCGCGCCGGTGGTCTCCTTGGCGGCGATGACCTCGTCGTCGTCGAAGTCTCTTCCGGTACGTCCCGCAGTGCCATCTCCCGCAGTGCCATCTCCCGCAGTGCCATCTCCCGCAGTGCCATCTCCCGGCCCGCCTCCGGCAGGGTCCCCCTCGCCGGTGGCGCGGACCATCTCGCCGTCGCCGGGCAGGGGATCGACGGTCACGATCGCCCCCTCGTCCAGCAGGTCGATGATGGCCGTGCGCGCGGCGCGGGCGTAGCGCAGGTTCCGCAGGGCCGGGGTGTCGGAGTCGGGCGCGGACGGGTCCACGTCGACCAGCCGCAGCGGCTCGCCCGACGGCGCCTCGTACGCCTCGCAGACGGATTCGACGAGCTCGTCGAGCGCCAGACTGTCCCGCTCGCCGAGCTTGTCCACGATGATCATGCGGGCACGCTCCAGCGCCGGCGTCTCGGGCTCGGTCGCGGTGTCGATGGCGGTTCGGATGTTCTCGAGTGAGGTCATGCCCCGAGCCTGCCAGCCCGGGCGACGACGTGCAGCCGGTCAGCAGGGCCGGTGGGCGTCGTGTACCTCCGATACCACCGTCACCACCACGTCCTCGATCTTCCAGCTCAGCTCCGCCAGACTCCGGCGCACGTCCGCGAGCCGCTCGACGGTGATCTCCCGGCCGTGGGCCGGGACGAGGAACGCCTCCACGTGGAAGACGTGCCCCTCGTCGCGTACCCGCGCGCCGTGGTCGTCTGCCCAGTCGACGCCCGCCAGCAGCTCGTCGATCCGGTACACGAGCGGGTGCGGGTCCGTGCCGTCGAACCGGGTGGGTCGCGCATCGGCGAGTCCCTCGATCGCCCCGCGCAGGTTTGACCACCCGTCCCGGACGATCGACGCACTCACCACGAGCGCCGCCACCGCGTCCGCCCACCACAGGCCGAGCGAGATGCCCAGCACACCGACGATGGTGGCCAGTCCGGTCTTCCAGTCGGCGCGGTTCATGTCGGCGTCGGCGTAGAGCACCTTGTCGTGCAGCGCCTCGGCGGGACCGGTCTTCATGCGACCGAGGATGAGCGGCCCGACGACGGACAACGCCATCACCGCGATCATCAGCCACCCGGACCAGATCACCTGCCCGCCGATCACCACGACGCCCATCGGTGGGCGTTCACGGGTCAGCAGAGACGTTCCGGAGTCGACGACGAGGAACGCCCCCATCGCGAGCAACGCCACCCCCGCGACGAGGTGCCCGATCCCGACGGAGCGGTGCCTACCGTAGGGGAAGCGGGCGGTCGGCGGCATGCGGGAGACCCGGATCGCCACGAGGAAAGCGATCGGCGGGAGCAGCGACAGCGAGTCCTCGATCCACGCGGCCTTCATCGCCTGCGACTGACCCGACACCGCGTACACCGCGGCGACGGTCACGCTCATCACCGCGAGGGTCGCCCACTCCGGGCGGATCGCCCGGCGCAGCGCTGCCCGCTGATCATCGGGCAGGTCGTCGCGACCGAGCCCCGAGGCCCCGCCTGCGACCGCCCGCCCGCCTCGGCCCCCGGCCCTCTCGTCACTCACGATGCACCCCCGGCCTCAGCGAGGTAGGTCTCCAACGCAACCAGCAGCGCGTTCTCCCCGAGCGGAGTGGCCATCACCATCTTCTCGGTGTCCCCGTCCGGGGTGACCTCCTCGGTGTACGGACTCGTCAGCGCGACCTCCTTTTCCCACGGCGAGTCGGAGGTCAGCCCACCCACGACCACATCGAGGTCACCGCGGACCATCGCCATTGTCAGTTCGCTCTCCGCGCCCGGCGTCCACTCGACGTCCGCGGCGTGGGCTTCGGCGAAGCCGGTGACGAGGTCGACCTCCCGACCGGCGACGCGGCCGTCGTCGTACACCTCGGTCCACGGTGGGTTCTCCGACACGCCCACCCGGAGCACGCCATCTGTGATGCGCGCGAGGCTGCCGTCGGTGTCCTTGGGTACAGGTCCGCCGCAGGCGGCCGCGAGGGTGGTGACGGCGGAGGTGAGGACAACGGCGACGACGCTGCGGGCGGTCGTCGACCCCGGGCTGCGGGACGGACACCGCACGACGGGATGGCTTCGGACCTGCACGATTCCCCCTCCGCGTGGAGCAGTTCAGGACGAGAGTTCCACCAGGACGCCGGGGATCTCGGCCAGTAGTTCGCGCGCGAGGAAACCGGTCGCACCGATCCTGGCGGACAACCGTTCCCCTGCCCGCCCGTGGCTGTGGGTCGCCCACGCGGCGGCCTGGGCGGGTTCGGCGCCCCGGGCGAGCAGCCCGCCGATGAGTCCGGCCTTGACGTCGCCCGACCCCGAGACCCCGAGCCCGAACGAACCGGACTCGTCCCGCCAGAGTCGGCCGTCCGGGGCGGCGATCCACGAGGTCGCGGTGCCGGTCACCACCACGGCCCCGGCGCGCTCAGCAAGCGCTACGGCGTGTCCAGGGGTATCGGCCTCCACGTCCTCCTCCGGCACGTCGAGGGTCCGGGCGAGTTCCTTGGGGTTGGGGCTGAGGACCGCGCGACCATCGAGGTGGGCGAGCCCGCCGGGGTTCTCGGTGACGTAGGCCATCCCCAGTGCGTCCAGCACGAGGGTGGTGTCCAGCCGGGGCACGACGTCCGAGAGCAAGTCCACCGCTGCGACCTTCTCGCAGATCCCGGGGCCGAGCACCACGGCGTCACACCCCTCGGCGAGCTCGACGATCGTGTCCGCCCCAGCGGCGGTGAGTTCACCGGCGTCGTCCTCGGGCAGACCGATCGATTTCGACTCGGGGATGTGGATCGCCAGCGACGACGACACCGACCCGGCGGTCGCGATCTGTAGTTTGCCGGCCCCGCACCGCAGCGTCGCCTCGGCGGCCAGCAGCACAGCGCCCGGGGTGGACCTGCTGCCACCGACGACCAGCACCCGCCCGCGGCCCTCCTTTCCACCACCGGGGGAGGGGAGCGCCCAGTCCCGCAGCGCATGGTGCGTGAGGACCGACTCGCTGCTCACCTCGCCGCTCATCTCGCCGCCTCCTCGTTCCCTGAAGGCGACTCCCGCGTGGTGGGCGCATGGCCGCGCTCCACGGCCGTCGTGTCGGCATAGCTATGCAGCTCGAGCCCCGCGCTGCCGGGGTGGTGCCCCACCGATTCGTGCCGCCCCGGGCGGTGCTGCCTCGGTGCGAGCTGCCGCTGGCGATAGATCGTCACCGAGCAGTTGGGCAGCGGGTCCTCGCGGTCGACCCGGAGGACCTCCTCTTCGGCCAACTGCTCCAAGGCAACCCGGAAACACATGATCACGGCCTGGTGGCTGAAGACGCAGACCCGCTCGCCCGCGTACTGCTGCCGGAGGTCCGTCAGCAGGTACCGCACGCGCAGCAACACGTCGGTCCAGCTCTCACCACCCGGCGGGCGGTAGTAGAACTTGCCGATCCGGTCCCGTCGCTCGGCCTCCTCCGGGTACCGCTGCCGGATGCCCCGGCCGGTGAACCCGTCGAGGATCCCCAGGTCGCGCTCCCGAAGTCGCTCGTCGGTGAGCAGCCTGGTGCCACCTGCCCGACCGCCCGACGCGCTGCCGCCGGCCGCCTCGAGCGCAGCCGTGGCCGTGTCCGCCGCACGGCGATAGGGCGAGGTCAGCCACACCGTCGGCCGGGCGTCCTCGGGCAATCCGCCGAGCCAGGCGCCCACTGCCCGAGCCTGTCCCACTCCCGACTCCGACAGCGGGGTGTCGGCATCACGGTGGTCCAGTTCGAGACGATGGGCGCCGGCGGCACGGGCGTTGTCGTTGGCGACATTGCCCACGCTCTGACCGTGGCGGACCAGGAGGAGTCCGGCGAGTTCCGTCACGGCTCGAGGACCACCTTCACGGCGCCGTCCTCCTTCTTCTGGAACATCTCGTACGCGCGGGGCGCATCGGCCAGCGGGAGCCGGTGGGTGGCGAAGTCGTCGACGCCCAGCGGATCGTCGTCGGTGAGCAGCGGCATGATCTCCGGAACCCAGCGCTTGACGTTGGCCTGGCCCATCTTCAGGGTGATCTGCTTGTCGAACAACGTCAGCATCGGAATGGGATCGGCGGTGCCTCCGTACACGCCCGAGAGCGAGATGGCCCCACCGCGGCGCACGATGTCGATCGCCCCGTAGAACGCCCCGAGGCGGTCCACCCCGGCGTGCTCCATCATCTTCTTGCCGAAGAACTTCGGCATCAGACCGACGGCGGCGTGCGCAGCGCTGGCGATCGGCGAGCCATGCGCCTCCATCCCCACCGCGTCGATCACGGAATCGGGCCCGCGGCCGTCGGTCATGTCGCGGATCGCATCGCCGATCTCGCCGGGAACGTCGGTCGGATCGAGGACCTCCACCCCCCGGTGGGCCTGACGGGCCCGGCGCTCGGCCACCGGGTCCACGCCGATCACACGGTGACCACGGTGGGCGGCGATCCGCGCGGCCATGTCCCCGATGGGCCCGAGGCCCAGTACGACGACCGTGCCGCCGTCGGGGATCTCGGCGTACTCGACGGCCTGCCACGCGGTGGGAAGGACGTCGGACAGGTAGAGGTAGCGGTCATCGGAGTGCTCGTGCGGCACCTTGATGTGGGTGTTCTGGGCCTGCGGCACGCGCAGGTACTCGGCCTGGCCGCCGGAGACGCTGCCGTACAACTCCGAATAGCCGAACAGCGCGGCGCCCATACCCTGGTCTCGGACCTGGGTGGTCTCACACTGGGTGTTCAGGCCCTTGTCGCACATGTAGCAGTGGCCGCAGGAGATCTGGAAGGGCATCACCACGCGGTCCCCGGGCTTGAGCCCGGTAACCTCGGCGCCGACCTCCTCGACGATTCCCATGGGCTCGTGGCCGAGGATGTCGCCCTCGTTCATGAAAGGACCCAGCACCTCGTACAGGTGTAGATCCGATCCGCAGATGTTGGTGCTCGTGATCTTGACGATCGCGTCGGTGGGCTCCTGGATCTTCGGATCAGGAACGTCCTCGACGCGGACGTCGCGCTTGCCGTGCCAGGTGACTGCCTTCATGTGCGGGGCTCCTCTCTGGTCGTGCCATGCGCGTTCACGCATGCCTCCGACGGTAGTAACGGAGGGCAGCGTCCGCATCCGGTAACCGGGGGCCGCGGGTCGCAGGACGCTCAGGACAGCGCAGTGTGGTCGGGACATCATCGCGTTCGGGAGACCGTCGGCGAACCGGGGCTCTCGCTTCGCGATACCGGATAAAGTGATCGTCATTCAGATCGGATCGGTCGGTTACCCGACCCCGTCGCTGGTGGTGACCATGAGTAGTCCGCCCAACGGACCCGGCTGGGGTAACGAGGGGTGGGGGCACGCCTCGTACGGAGAGCCTCCGCAGGATGCGCGTCGCTCTCCGGTGGTCTGGGCGCTCGGCGCGCTCATCGTCGTGTTGCTGATCGCCCTCGCAGGCACTGTCGGGTACCTGCTCGCGTCCGACGACGACCAGCCGGGCGCGGCTTTCGCACCCACGACGACCCCCTCCGAAGCGTGGACGACGAGGCAGGGCGCCCCCTCGGCCTCGACAGGGAACGGCACGCGCGCAGGAGTGGCGGGGGTGGGGCCGTGCGACCCGGACGAGATCGCGGCAGAAGCGGGTATCACCCGCCGGGATGTGAACATCGATCGGTGCCTGGGCGACTGGGCTCTCGCTCATGTGGACGTTCCGGCCGGCGAACCGGCCGGGGACACGCAGTACATCCTCGGTCGCGCCGACGGAACCTGGAGTCGCTATACCGGCATTCCTTCGGGGATCTGCTCGGATGATGCGGAGGGTGACGGGATGCCCGCCGAACTGGCCGCGTTCCTGAACGAGTGCCCGCGATCTGAGGGCGCGGCGGGGGATCTGGGCCTGGCCACACCGATGTCGAGGCCGGCCTGCGATGGCCGGGGAATCGTGGTCCTGTATTCGGCTGTCACGCCGGGGGCCTACTCGGAGGAGATCTCTTCCGCGCTGTCGAGGCACCCGGGGGCGTCCTACCTCCGTACCGACATGGCGTGCCCGTCCCTGCGTTCTCGCGATGAGAACGGCAATGTCATCTACGCGGTCTACCGGCCGTCGGGGTACACGCGTGGGGAACTGTGCAGCGATGTGCGAGCGGCGGGTCCGCCCGCGTACGGCCGGTGGCTGGACACCACGAGCGACCCGACCGAACTCGTCACCTGCTGACCCGGAGGTCGGCCGGCTCGGGGACGGGGTCAACGAATGAGCAGCGGAATGTGTTGTTCATCAGTGGTGTTGGCCCCGTGGTGGCCGAGCAGGGATGACTCCATCTTCTCGAGCTGTGTACGCGCGAGAATCACCCCTCCGGCGGCGATGCCGATGACGTCGCCCAGACGATCGGCGTGGTCTCGGTCGGGTCCGAAGAGGTGCTCGTCGAGTGCCTGCTCACGACTGATCACCCGGGCTCGCCCGGCCAACTCTGATCGCCACGTGTCCAGGACATCGTCGGCCGATCCCGGTCGCGCGTAGACGTGACGCACTCGGGGCTCACCGGCAACGGTCTCGACGTCGGCGAGCAGCGTCGGCGTCGCGTCTATGTCGACAACGGTTTCAGCAGTGACCATCCCGTGGTCTGCCGTCAAGATGAGCCTGCAATCGCGGGGCAGGTCAGTGGCGAGGTCCGCGACGCACCTGTCCACTGCGCGCAGGGACTGCAGCCACTCGGGAGACCCCGGCCCGTGGACATGGCCGATGAGATCGAGGTCGCCAAAGTAGGCGTAAGCGAACCGTCGAGCGCGAGACGGCTGACTGAAGGTGTCGAGTATTCCCTGGCGGACTTCGTCAAGGGTGCTCGCCGCCCGATAGTCGCCCCCCGCCCGGAACGCTGCGCGGGTCAGTCCCGACTCGCGGAAATCCTCTCGCATGACGTAGGTGACATCGACCCCGTCAGCGGCAAGCAGCTCTAGAACACTCGGCTGTTGTTGAACCTGTCGGGGCGGGAAGCGATCCATCGCCGAGGGGCCGCTCGACGATTCGACCGTCCACCGCAATGGATTGAACGACGCTGGCGGACCGCCGGACTCGCCGGAGATCCGGAAGCTGTATCCCACGATGCCGTGTTTGGAACACGGAGCACCCACCGCGAGGCTGGTCAGGCTGGTCGCAGTTGTCGAGGGAAAACCTGCGCAAATCATGCGGCTGGTCATCGCGGCGAGGGTGGGGGCCTCCTCGGCGTGCTGGCGGATGAGCTCCGCACCAAGCCCGTCGATGAGTACGAGTACTGCATCCCGAGCCGGCGGTAGGTGCAGGGGGTTGCGAAGGTCAAGCCCCAGGGCCGCAGCAACTGACGGCATGACGTCGGCCAGTGAACCGTCAGACGGGTTGGCGGGGATCGCGCTCATCTCATCACCATCCCCCAAGACCCGCACGGAGCGGGGGAAATCCGTGCCCACAGGACGTTCGGTTCACTCGGTGCGGCCCTCGTGGTGTCAGAAGGGTGGTGGGTCGATGAGTTCGTCGAGGCGTTCGTGGAGTAGGGCGCGGATGCCTTTTTCGATGTCGCTGTGGTGGGGTTTGTTGCGGGCCCACCAGCGGCTGGCGCTCTCGGGGGTGGCGCTGGCGGGGGCGGCTTTCTCGGGCGTGGTGTCGGTGGCCGCGCCGGTGCTGGAGCTGGCGGCGTCCGTGCCTGTGCCGGGCGCGGGTGGGGTGGGGTCAAAGGTGCGGGCGCGTTCGGCGTTGCGGCGTTCGGTGCGGTGGCGGGAGGCGCGGCGGGACCAGAACGTCGGCTCGGCGTCGGCCTTCTCGTCACCGGTGGGCCCGGGGCTGCGACGTTGTTGCCGGGTCCACGCCTCGGTTTCGGCGTGGGCCTGTTCGCGCCGGTACTCGGCCAGTGGGCCGGAGGGTCGGGTGAGCATGGTCGAACCGTCCGGGGTGCGCACGGTCAGGGTGCCGTCGGGCTGCAGGTCGTAGATCCAGTCCGAGAAGGTCTTGAACCGGTGATGCCGCCGGCACATCGCGGCCAGATTGGCCTCGACGGTGTGCCCGCCCCGACGGGGGTCGGCGTGATCAAACGGCACCACATGATCCAGATCACAGGCCTCGGCCGGGATCGCACAGCCGGGGTGGCGACAGGTGCCATCGCGCAGCCGGATCCGGCGGGCCAACTGGGCACCGGGCCGGTACTGCAGGGCGGCCCGGGCGTCATCGGCGGCCCCGATCCGCGGGTCGATGGGCGCGAAGGTGGCCCCGTCGGAGGTGGCGAGCATGTCCAGCAGGGCCTGCAGAGCGGCCTGGCCGGTGCGGGCGAACTCCACCCGGGCGCCGCCGGCGTCGCGGGCGTGGTTGCCGGTGGCGATGACGGTGACCTTCGGCCGCAACGCCACCCCGGCACCAGGCGCGCCCGACCGGCCGGGGCGAGCAGGGGTGCCGGCTAGGCCGGCGTCGCCGCACACCAGGGACATCAGGGCGTCGGCGCGCCGCTCGGCGATCGAGTAGTCCTCGACCTCGCCAGCGGCCGCGCGATCGCCCGCGTTGGCGGTGTCGGCGTTGGCGGTGTCGGCTTGGGTGTTGGCGGCGGCTTGGGCGTCGGCGTACTTGTGGTCTTTCACGCGGTGGTCGAGGGCCTCGGCCAGGACGGCGGCTTCCTCGGTGGCCAGGATCGCCGAGACGCTGGACATGCCGTCGACGCCCTTGTGGAACCGCACCCCGCGGGTGCGGGCGGCTTCCTGGCGGCGCAGGCGGATCCCGTTCGCGTCGTAGCGGGCGATGATCGCATCGACGTTGCTGCGGATGGCTTTCTCGCCCATGCGCACCCCGCCCTCGATCGCGGCGAGGTATTCCTCGACGACCTGGCGCTGCACCGCCTCGAGCCCGTCGACGTGGACGGTGGCCATCTGCGAGGCCAGTATCTTCGCGGCCTGCAGATCCAGCCGCCCCTGCGCCATCGCGGACAGGATCGCCGGATACCGCAGGTGCAGGTCGAGGGCGAAGGTGATCATCCGTTCGGCCCGGCCCGTCGAGATCGCCATCGCCGACACCACGTACCCGGCCGCGACATCGATCGGATCGAGTACCGCATGACCGGGCCGACACTCACCGCCGCCCG
>NZ_JBYMTK010000012.1:0-98159 GCF_057773105.1 Dietzia sp. IBK-p2-15D | reverse complement strand
AAACTGGCTGTTCAAACAAAAACGCGACCCCCACGACAGGGATGTGAAAGGGTCGCAACCAAACAAAAAATTTGGCACTATCACAAACAAAACACACTGTTGAGTTCTCAAACAACACCCACACACCGTCTCCGCGGGGCTTACGCCTCGCCTCAACCGGGGTGATCTTCGTTGCCCTCCCGAGGAGGGCAACTCCACCAGCGTAACAGGTCCGCGTTCCGATTCACAATCCGGTCTGCTTTCCCGCCTTGCGGCGCCGCTGCCACTCGCTCGAGGGCAACTTCTCCATCCTAGCTATCCGGTCTCACCGTGTCAAACCGGCGGGATCTTCCTGCTGTTCGGAGCCTGTCTCCTCGGCGTCCCCGGCCTCTCGGCCCGGGCCGCTCTCGGCGACTTCCAATAAGTTACGCAGACGTGAACGGAAACGCAAACCCGCAGGTGAACCCGCCAAAATGCCGACAGCGCCGGGATCACCGGCGCTGTCAACGATCCTCGGGACTCAGGCGATCCTGACCCCGGCGAAGTTCTTCTTCCCCCGGCGGAGCACCAGCCATGAACCATGGAGGAGATCGGGGGCCGTCGGCGTCCATTCCGGATCCGAGACGCGCTCGTTGTTGACGTACGCGCCGCCCTCCCCGATCGCACGCCGCGCCGCCCCCCTGCTGTCGCAGAGACCGGAGGCCACCAGGAGATCGACGATCGTAGCGGGCTCACCGTGAGCGATCTCGACAGCGCCGGCATCCTCCAGCGACGCCGCGAGCGTCGCCTCGTCGAGGCCGGCCAACTCTCCCCTGCCGAAGAGTGCCTGCGCTGCGGCCTGGACGGACTCGGTCGCGGCGACCCCGTGCACCAGGGTGGTCATCTCCTCGGCGAGTCGCTTCTGCGCGGCCCGCATGTGCGGCTTCTCCCGGGTGAGTTCCTCGAGCTCGTCGATCTCCTCCCTACCGAGGAAAGAGAACCACCGCAGGTACCGCACCACATCGGCATCGGCGGTGTTGAGGAAGTACTGGTACCAGGTGTACGGGCTCGTCATCGCGGGATCGATCCACAGACTCCCGCCTCCGGTCGACTTCCCGAACTTCTTCCCGTCCGATGAGGTCACCAGGGGAACGGTCATCGCGTGCACGGACTCCCCGTCGACCCGGCGGTTCAGATCGACACCGCCGACGATGTTGCCCCACTGATCGGACCCCCCGAGCTGCAGCGTGCACCCCATGTTGCGGCGCAACTGCAGGAAGTCGTTGGCCTGCAGGAGCATGTATGAGAACTCGGTGAAGGAGATCCCCTCCCCCTCCAGCCGGCGCTTGACCGTGTCCCGACCCAGCATCGTGTTCAGCGAGAAGTGCTTGCCGACATCGCGGAGGAACTCGATCACCGTCATGTGGCCGGTCCACTGCATGTTGTTGACGACCCGCGCCCCCGCGGGCCCCTCGGTGAGGTCGACGAACCGCTCGAGCTGACCGGCGATCCGTTCGGTCCACTCCGCCACGGTGTCGGACGTGTTCATGACCCGCTCCCCCACGTCGCGGGGGTCACCGATCATGCCGGTGGCACCGCCTGCCAGAACGATCGGCCGGTGTCCGGCCAACTGGAACCGGCGCAGGGTCAGTAGCGGGATGAGGTGACCGGCGTGCAGGCTCGGCCCGGTCGGGTCGAACCCGCAGTAGAGCGACACGGCGCCCTCGTCGAGGTGCGCCCGGAGCGCATCGAGGTCTGTCGACTGGGCGATCAGCCCGCGCCACTGCAGTTCATCGAGGATGTTATTGGTCACGACCCACATTGTCCCTCACTCGGCGCGCCCGGCCACCACGGGGCGGGTCACCTGCGGGGCCCGTGGGCTGCGTCGGTACGCGGAGACCTCCCGTGCGCCGGCCACCCAGAACCGCCACGGGCGGTCGGCCTCACGGGAGACCCCGACCCTCGGACCGGACCTGATGTGGTGGCCGGGGAGCGGGTCCGGGCGGAAGTGGACCGACGACGACGAGTCGAGCACGTCGACACCCCTCATCGTGAGGTCGATGCCCAGGGTCCTGCCGAGATTGCCGGGTCCGCGGGCGGCCCGCTCGGCCGGGATGCCGGGCCGGCGGGAGTCCACGACCTCGTGACCGCCGGCGATGCGGGCCGCCCGGAGCAGGACACCCCCGCCCTCCCCGGCGGGCCGGCACGTGATGTTCACACACTGGTGGATCCCATGGCTCAGGTAGACGTACAGGTGACCGGCGTCCCCGAACATGACCTCGTTCCGGGGGGTGGGGCCCGGCCAGGTGTGAGCGGCCGCGTCGGGAAAGCGGGATTCCGGTGGCCCGCCGTAGGCCTCGACCTCCATGATCCTCACCGAGACCGCGCCGTGGGACAGGATCCCTCCGAGCAGAGCCCGGGCCGCGGTGTCAGGCGATGACTCCCGCAGCAGCAACCGGAACCGATCGGCATCGGTGCCGACGGCGGGGCCGGTCCGGTAGTCCGGGGAACTCACCCCTCGGTGCCTCCACCTGCCAGGGCGACCAGCTCCGCGTGCTCGGCGTCGTCCACCTGCCGGGATTCGTCGACCAGCAGCACGGGGATGCCGTCGTCGATCCGGTAGGCCCGGCGCAGACGCGGGTTGTACAGCGTCTCCGATCCCGCGAGCAGGAGCGGGCCCTTGTCCTCGGGGCAGGCGAGGATCTCGAGCAGACGTGCGTCGATGACGGACATGGCGCTCACCCTACCCAGCCCGCGAACTCGTCGCGGATCTCGCCCAGCCGCCTGCGCTGCGCGGCCACCGCCTCGCCCGCGGTGCCGCCCCGGGCGTTCCTCGACGCGATCGAACCGGTGACGGTGAGGACCCCGCGCACCTCGGGCGTCAGCGCGGCGTCCACGGCCGCCAACTCGTCGTCGTCCAACTCGTCGAGCCCCACACCGCGGTTCTCGGCCACGCGGACGCACTCCCCCGCCGCCTCGTGGGCGACCCGGAACGGGACGCCCTGCCGGACCATCCACTCCGCGATGTCGGTGGCCAGGGTGAACCCGGCGGGAGCGAGCTCGGCGAGCCGCTGCGGATGGAACTCCAGGGTGGCGACGAGACCGGCCATGGCCGGCAGCAACAGATCCAGCTGCGCCACCGAGTCGAAGACCGGTTCCTTGTCCTCCTGCAGGTCGCGGTTGTAGGCGAGCGGTTGCGCCTTGAGGGTCGCCAGCAGGCCTGTCAGGTTCCCGATCAGTCGACCGGTCTTCCCACGCATCAACTCCGCGACGTCCGGGTTCTTCTTCTGCGGCATGATCGAGCTGCCCGTCGACCACTCGTCCGCCAGCGTCACGTACCCGAACTCGGGCGTGGACCAGGCGATGATCTCCTCCGCCAGGCGGGACAGGTCGACGGCGATCTGCGCCAGCACGTACGACGCCTCGGCGGCGAAGTCGCGGGAGCTGGTGGCGTCGATCGAGTTGTCGGCCGCCCGGTCGAAACCCAGCTCGGCGGCGATCGCGTCCGGGTCCAGCCCGAGCGACGACCCCGCCAGCGCCCCCGACCCGTACGGCGACACCGCCAGACGGCGGTCGAGGTCACGGATCCTGTCCAGATCGCGCAGCAACGGCTGGGCGTGCGCGAGCAACTGGTGGGCGAGCAGGACCGGCTGCGCGGCCTGGAAGTGCGTCTTGCCCGGCATCACCGTCTCGGGGTGGGCGTCCGCCTGGCCGACGAGCGCGTCGACCACATCGAGGACCCCCGCCGCGACCGCCCGCACGGCGTCGCGGAGCCACATGCGGAACAGGGTGGCCACCTGGTCGTTGCGCGACCGGCCCGCTCGCAGCCGACCCCCCACCTCGGGCCCCACCCGCTCGATCAGGCCGCGCTCGAGGGCACCGTGCACGTCCTCGTCGGACTCCGCCGGGACGAACGCCCCCGAATCGACGTCCGCGGCGAGGCGGTCCAACCCGTCGAGCATGGCGTCCAGGTCGGGACCGGTGAGCAGACCCGCGCGGTGCAGAACCCGGGCGTGGGCCTTGGACGCGCGGATGTCGTACGGGGCCAGCTCCCAGTCGAAGTGGGTGGACTTGCTCAGCGCGGCCATGGCCTCCGACGGCCCGCCGGAGAACCGACCTCCCCACAGGGAGCCCGTGTTGGTGCCGTGGCGCCCGGAGTCGCCCTGCTCCGCACTCACAGGCCGAGGTCCCGCTTGGCGGCGATCTTTGAGCTCAGGCCGTGCAGGTTGACGAAGCCCTTCGCGTAGCTCTGGTCGAACGAGTCGCCCTCGTCGTAGGTGGCGAGGTTGAAGTCGTAGAGCGAGGAGTCGGAACGACGGCCGTTGACGGTGATCGAGCCGCCGTGCAGGACCATCCGGATGTCGCCCGACACGTGCTGCTGTGTGTTGTCGATGAAGGCGTCCAGGGCGTACTTGAGCGGCGAGAACCACAGACCGTCGTAGACCGCGTTGGACCAGGTGTCGGACACGCCGGACTTGTACCGGGCGAGCTCACGCTCGAGGGTGACGTCCTCGAGCGCCTTGTGGGCGGTGATGAGGATCATGGCGCCCGGCGCCTCGTAGACCTCGCGGCTCTTGATGCCCACCAGGCGGTCCTCGACCATGTCGAGGCGCCCGACGCCCTGCGCGCCACCACGACGGTTGAGCTCCTCGATCGCCTCGAGCACGCTCACCTTGCGGCCGTCGATCGCGACCGGCACGCCCTCGGAGAAGGTCACCGTGACCTCGTCGGGCGCGGCGAAGTTGATAGTGGGGTCCTCGGTGTAGTCGTAGACGTCCTTGGTCGGGGCGTTCCACAGATCCTCCAGGAAGCCCGTTTCCACCGCACGGCCCCAGACGTTCTGGTCGATGGAGAACGGCGACTTCTTGGTGACGTTGATCGGGATCTCGTTCCGCTCGGCGAACTCGATGGCCTTCTCACGGGTCCAGGCGTAGTCACGGACCGGCGCGATCACGTCGAGGTCCGGCGCGAGCGCACCGAAACCGACCTCGAAGCGGACCTGGTCGTTGCCCTTACCCGTGCAACCGTGCGCCACGGAGGTCCCGCCGTGCATCTTGGCCGCGGTGACCAGGTGCTTGACGATGAGCGGACGGGAGATCGCCGAGACCAGCGGGTACTCGCGCATGTACAGGCCGTTGGCCTTGATCGTGGGGGCGCAGTAGTCATCGGCGAACTCGTCGCGGGCGTCCACGACCACCGACTCGACGGCTCCGCAGTCCAGTGCGCGCTGCCGGATGACGTCCATGTCCTCACCACCCTGACCGAGGTCGATGGCGACGGCGACGACCTCGGCACCGGTCTCCTGACCGATCCAGCTGATGGCGACGGAGGTATCGAGTCCGCCGGAGTAGGCGAGGACGACGCGATCGGACATGGTGTTCTCCTTGATGTGTGGGGTCTGTTCAGGGGTGTGCGGGGCCGGTCAGATCTGGCGTCGTGCCAGTCCGGCCAGCCGGTCGGCGAGTTCGGCTCCGGTGACGGGTTCACGGGCCATCACGAATATGGTGTCATCCCCCGCGATGGTCCCGACGACGTCGTCCAGATTGGCCCGGTCGAGGGCGCTGGCGAGGAAGTTTGCCGCCCCGGGAGGAGTTCGCAGGACCGCGATGTTGGCACTGTGGTCGGCGGACACGAGCAGGTCCGCGATCAGCCTGCCCAGCCGGTCCGTCCCGCCGGGGATTCCCGGCACGTGGCTGCCGTCCTCGGGGATCACGTAGCGCCCGGCGCCTCCGTCGGCGGCGCGGAGCTTCACGGCGCCGAGTTCGTCCAGGTCCCGGCTGAGGGTGGCCACCGCCACGGCGATACCCTCCTGCGCCAACGCCTCGGCGAGCTCGGTCTGACTGCGCACCGGTCGGCGACGCAGGATCTCCGTGATCCGGGCGTGCCGGGCCGTCCGGCTGACGGTGCCGACGGCGGTCACGATCGCTCCAGTAGCCAGACCAGCAGCGCCTTCTGGGCGTGGAGTCGGTTCTCGGCCTCGTCGAAGACCCGACTGCGGGGGCCGTCGATCACCTCGGCGGAGATCTCCTTGTCCCGGTAGGCGGGCAGGCAGTGCAGCACGATGACGTCGTCCGAGGCCCTGGCCACCGACGCCCGGTCCAGCTGGTAGTCGGCGAGGTCCCGCAGTCGCTGCGTGGCCGAGTCCTCCATGCCCATCGAGACCCAGGTGTCGGTGATGAGGACGTCGGCGCCGTCGACAGCCCGGTCGACGTCCGTCGTGATGGTCACCGAACCGCCGGTCTCCGCCGCGATCCGCTCGGCGTCGGCGACCACCTGACCGGTGGGCTGATACCCCTCGGGGGCCGCGATGGTGATGTGCATACCCGCGGTCGCGAACCCGAGCAGATAGGAGTGGCCCATATTGTTGGCCCCGTCCCCCAGGTACACCGCCCGGAGTCCCTCGGTGCGGCCGAAGTTCTCCCGGATGGTGAGGAGGTCGGCCAGGATCTGGCACGGATGGAACTCGTCGCTCAGGGCGTTGACGACGGGGACGTCCGCGTGGGCGGCGAGTTCTACGAGGCCGTCCTGGGAGTAGGTGCGCCACACGATCGCCTCGACGTAGCGCGACATCACCCGGGCGGTGTCGGAGAGGGTCTCCCCCTTGCCCATCTGGGTGGAGCCGGACTCGACGACGATGGCGTTCCCGCCCAGTTCCGCGATCCCGGCGTCGAACGAGAACCGGGTGCGGGTGGATGTCTTGTCGAAGATGACCGCGACAGACCGCGGGCCCTCCAGGGGTCGGGCGGAGAACGGCTCGGCCTTGAGCTTCAACCCGAGGTCCAGGACTTCGGCCTGCTCGGCGGGGCTGAGGTCGTCGTCGCGGAGGAAGTGACGGACCGCAGGGGTCGAGGTCGCGGTCGACGCGGCCGCGGCGGTCGATGAGCTGACGGTCGGGCCGGTCATGACGAGGACTCCTTCTGGGCTGCGATGGTGGACGACGCGGTGTCGAGGATCCCGGGCAGCGCGGACACGAACTCGGCGACCTGCTGTTCGGTGAAGATGAGCGGTGGTGCGAGGCGGACCACGTCCGCCGTGGTGGCACCCACCAGGTACCCGGCTCCGCGCGCCGCCTCCTCCACCACCTTGGCGGCGGGCGCGGTGAGCACGATCCCGAGCAGGAGGCCCCGTCCACGCACGTGGTCGACCAGTGGGTGGTCGAGGCACTCGATCTCGGCGGCGATGATCTTGCCGAGGCGGTCGACGTGTGCCACGAGGTCATCGGACTCGATCGTGTCGAGTACGGCGAGAGCGGCGGCGCACGAGATCGGGTTACCGCCGAAGGTGGTGCCGTGCTGCCCGGCGGTGAGTAGTTCGCCCGCGGCGCCGACGCCGAGGCACGCGCCGATCGGCAGGCCACCACCGAGCCCCTTCGCGAGGGTGATCACGTCGGGCACGACCCCGGCCTTGCGGCAGGCGAACATCGCACCGGTACGGGCGATCCCCGTCTGGACCTCGTCCACGATCATGAGGACGCCGTGCTCGGTGCACAGGGCGCGCACGTCGGCGAGGAACCCCTCGGGGGGCTCGACGACGCCGCCCTCGCCCTGGAGCGGCTCGATGATGACGGCGGCCGTCTCGCCCGGAGCCAGCTCCACCAGCGTGGTCAGGGCGTCGATGTCGCCGTAGGGGAAGAACTCGACCCCGGGTGGCATGGGCTCGAACGGCGCGCGCTTGGCGGGCTGGCCCGTCATCGCCAACGCCCCCATCGTCCGTCCGTGGAAGCCGTTCTCCGCTGCCAGGATGCGGGACCGGCCCGTCCGGCGGGCGATCTTGAACGCGGCCTCGTTGGCCTCGGCTCCCGAGTTGCAGAAGAAGGCCCGTACCGGCTGGTCCACCGCCAAGAGGGACTCGAGGCGTTCGGCCAGCTCGACCACCCTGGGGTGGACGTACAGATTGGAGATGTGCCCGAGTTCGGCGACCTGGCGACTGACCGCGTCGACCACGGCCGGGTGGCCGTGTCCGAGGGAGTTCACGGCGATCCCGCCGAGCAGGTCGACGTACTCACGACCGTCGGCGCCCGTGAGCGTCGCGCCACTGCCCGAGACCAGCTCGAGCGGCGGGGTGCCGTAGTTGCGCATCAGCGCGTCGTCCCACCGCGCGGTGAGGGTCGGGGTGTCGGTGACGGTGTGCGTGTCGTTCATTTCTCGACTCCTGCCGGCGACCTGGTTTCGTGGTGGCCCTCGGTGACCATCGTCCCGATGCCCCCTTCGGTGAGGATCTCGAGCAACACCGAGTGTTCGACGCGGCCGTCGATGACGTGGGCTGCGCGCACCCCGCCCCGGACCGCCCGCAGACAGGCCTCCATCTTGGGAACCATCCCGCTCTCGAGGGACGGGAGGAGCCGCTCGAGTGGTTCGGTACCGAGATGCGTCACGAGGGACGAGCGGTCCGGCCAGTCGGTGTACAGCCCCTCGACGTCGGTCAGGACGATCAGCTTCTCCGCACCCAGGGCCGCTGCGAGCGCCCCGGCCGCGGAGTCGGCGTTGATGTTGTGCACGGTTCCGTCGGAGTCGGGCGCGATGGTCGACACGACGGGGATCCTGCCCGCCTCGATGAGGTCGAGGACGGCCCGCGGGTCGACGGACTGCACATCGCCGACCAGGCCGATGTCGGTGGGTTCCCCGTCGACCATCGCTGTCCGGCGAACCGCGGTGAACAGTCCCGCGTCCTCTCCGGAGATCCCGACCGCGTAGGGGCCGTGGGCGTTGATCAGACCGACGAGCTCGCGTCCGACCTGGCCGAACAGCACCATGCGGACGATGTCCATGACCTCGGGGGTGGTGACCCGGAACCCGCCGCGGAACTCGCCCTCCATGCCCAGACGACCGAGCATGGAGGTGATCTGCGGCCCGCCCCCGTGGACCACCACGGGCTTGAGCCCGCAGGTGCGCAGGAACACCATGTCCGCCGCGAAAGCCGCTTTGAGGTCGTCGTCCACCATGGCGTTGCCGCCGTACTTGACCACGACGATCTTGTCGTGGAACTTCTGCAGCCACGGCAGCGCCTCGGCGAGCACGTGCGCGCGGACGAACGGCGTCAGCTGGGTGGAGCCGTCGTTCATCTCGGTGGTCATGTCAGGCCTCTCCGGGCTGGTCGGGAATGGTCAGGGCGAGTCGGACGTCCGCGCCACCGCGGTGTCGGAAACGGAACTCGGCTCCGTCCGCCGTCGGTGCGGGTTCCGGCCACGGCGCGTGATCGGTGTCGGGCCGGAAGACGAGCACCTCGATCGGGCCGGCCTCGACACCCGATCTCGAGCTGACGAACCGGGCGACGTTCTCGGCGACCTCGTGCGCGGCCGTGAAGTCCGCGCCGGGGTCTCCGACGCCGGGGCCGTCGAGCAGGACGACCGCGCGGGTGGACGGGATCTCGGCGCTCAGGGTGCTCCACCGCAGTTCCACCGCGTCCGCCCCGTCTCCGTGGACGTGGAGGATGCCGGTCGAGCCGGCGGGGGCGACCCAGAACATCGCATGGGTTCCCTCCGGGGCCCACCACATCTCGAGACCGTGGACCCGGCCTCTGGAGGTGGCGCCCGCCAGGGCGTCCGCGGTCACGGGGCCAGGCCGACGGTGCTGAGTCCGGCGGTCTCGGGGAGTCCGAGCGCGAGGTTCATCGACTGGATCGCGCCCCCGGCGGTGCCCTTGGCGAGGTTGTCGATCGCCGCGGTGAACACCGCGCGGCCGGCGCGCTCGTCGACCTCGATGCCGAGCTGCACCGCATTGGATCCGAGCACGGAGGCCGTCATGGGCTGCACGCCCGCCGGCAGGACGTGGACGAACGGCTCGTCTCCGAACGCCTCGGCGTACACCGCCCGGAGCTCCCCGGCGGTCGCGGTCGTGGGCGCCACCGCGGTGGTGAGGATGCCGCGGGCCATGGGGGCGAGAACCGGGGTGAAGCTCACCGACACCTCCGCGTCGGTGACCGCACGAAGGTTCTGGGTGATCTCGGGCGTGTGCCGGTGGGTGGTCACGCCGTACGCCTTGGCCGAGCCCATGACCTCCGCGGCGAGCATCGGGACCTTGGCGGCCTTGCCTGCGCCCGACGCTCCGGTCACGGAGACGATCGTGATGGCGGAGGCGTCGACGAGGCCGGCCGCGACGGCCGGGAACAGCGCGAGCGTGGCGCCCGTGGGGAAGCACCCCGGGACCGCGACGCGGCGGGTGGACCGCAGCGCCTCACGCGCCCCGGGGAGCTCCGGGAGACCGTACGGCCAGGTACCGGAGTGCTCGGAGCCGTAGTACGCCGTCCAGTCCTCTGCGTCCACCAGTCGGAAGTCCGCCCCGAGGTCGACGACGAGGACGTCCGGCCCCAGTTGCTCGGCGATCGCCGCGGAATGCCCGTGGGGCAACCCCAGCACCACGACGTCGTGGCCTTCGAGCGTCTCCGCCTCGGTCTCCGCGAGGACGCGGTCGGCGAGGGGCAGCAGGTGCGGGTGGTGCTCCCCGAGCGTCTGTCCGGCGCTCGACCCGGCGGCGAGCGTGCCGATCTTTAACTCCCCCGCCGCATAGGACGGGTGTCCGAGTAGGAGTCGGAGGCATTCCCCGCCCGCGTAACCCGAAGCACCTGCGACCGCCACCGTGATTGCCATACGCACGAGTATGCACCACTTTGCAATGTTTTGCATCTCCCCCGGCGAGCCGCGCCCCTTGCCCCGCCCCCCGCCGTCCGACGCCCCGCCGCCCGGCGCCCCGCGTGCGGGGTCAGGCCCCGATCTGCCGGCGGCCGCCCGTGAAGCGGCGCTGGCCGAGATCCACCGAGCCACCGACCCGACGCCCCTCCTCGATCCCGGACGTACCGACCCGCCTGCGGGCACCGCGGACGGCGGTCGGGAAGCGCCGACGGAGTTCGGTCTCCGCCCGCTGCGAGTCGGACCGCAGGACGAGTCCGGCGCCCGCGGCGTCCCGGCTCTCGGCCACCGCGCCCCGCTCGGCGGCCTCCAGTCTCCGCCCCACCTCGAAGGCGAAACCGGTCATGAGCGACTTGCGGTGGGTGACCGCGGAGACACCCGGGGAGGGCCGCTGTCTGGCCGCTGCGGCGAGCATGACCCCGGTGAGGGCCCCGGCGAGCATGCCCACCCGCTCGACGTGGCGGCGAACCCCCACGATGTGCACGACCCGGGTGCCGTCGCCGCGGGCGGACGTGACGGCCCGGCAGTGCATCGCGGCGGCGAGGGCGGCCACCAGTCCCACCTGGTCGGGTTGATAGCTCCCGGAGATCACGTGGTCGATGACCGCCACCTCGGCGGCGGTATCCGGACCGGTCCGCGCGAGCGCCTCGTCGACGCCGTACTTGGCGAGCAGGGCGTAGGCACGCTCGAGCAGGACCTCGGCCTCGGGCGTGCCCGCCACGCTCTCGGCTTTGGCGAAGAGTTTGCGGACCCTGTCCAACGCCTTCTCTGACGAGGGGGGCCCGGCGCCCTCGTGCCCGTCCTGCGATCGGGTCTGCGAGGTGCCCTGCGAGGTGTTGTGGGAGGTGTTGTGGGAGGTGTTGTGGGAGGTGTTGTGGGAGGTGTTGTGGGAGGTGTTGTGGGAGGTGTTCACTGTCTGCTCCTGATCGTCTCGGCCGTTCGGCGAAACCGATACTCGCACAGGTGTACGACACAGTCGGTGCGGACGGCCGCGCCGTCCCAGGTCAGCGGTGCAGGAACCAAGTGTGGTCGAGCGGGCCGGAACCGCGGCCGACCTCCAGGGTGAGACCGCCGTGGAGAGCCCCGTCGATCCACGGGCGGACGCGGCGGTAGGCCGCCTCCCAGTCCCTCTCCCCCACCCGCGCGGTGGCCAGCGCCGAGGACAACGAACACCCGGTGCCGTGCGTGTGCGGGGTGTCGACGCGGACGAACGGCAGACGCAGCGTCGTGCGTCGGTCCCCCTCGGACTCCACCAGCACGTCCTCCGCACTGCCGTCGTCCAGATCGCCCGTGGTGGCGAGCACCGCGCAGCCGGTCTGCTCGTGCACGAGCTCGGCCTGCCCGACGATCGTCTCGATGTGCTCCGCGGGCTCGCCGCCACACAGCACCGCGAGTTCGGGGACATTGGGCGTCACCAGGTCCGCCAGCGGGACGAGGTCCCGCAGCATCCGCGCCGCGTCCTCACTGGCCAGCCGGCCTCCGGTGGTGGCCACCATCACCGGGTCGAGGACGACGTGGGGTGGACGACGACGACGAAGCCAGTCGCCGACCGCCTCCACCAGAGCGGCCTCACCGAGCATGCCGATCTTGACGGCGTCGATCGTCACGTCATTGGCGACGGCGTCGAGCTGGGCGATCACGTCGTCGACGGGCACGGCGTGCACCCCGGTCACCCCGACGGTGTTCTGGATCGTGACCGCGGTGACGGCACCCATTCCGTACCCGCCCATCGCGGCGACGGCCTTGGTGTCGGCGAGCAGCCCGGCGCCGCCGGACGGGTCCGTGCCCGCGATGCACAGGACCCGCGGCACCCGTGCACCGGCGGGGCGTCGGCCGTCAGCCACGCAGGCTCGCCCCCACGGCCTTCTCAGCCGCCTCGACGGCGGCCGTGCGCCATGCGCTCGCCTCGTCCTCCGTGAGGGTGCGGTCGTCGGCACGGAACGTCAACGCGTAGGCGAGGGACTTGCGCCCGTCCCCGAGCTGGGCGCCGGTGTAGACGTCGAACAGTCGCGCGCTCTCGAGCAGCTCCCCGCCTCCCGAGCGGAGTGCAGCCTCGACCTGCGCAGCGGGCACGGCCACGTCCACGACGAGCGCCACATCCTGGTTCACGGACGGGAACGACGAGATGGTCGGGGCCGGCAGCACCTCCCGGGCGCCGATCGCGGTGAGGTCCAGTTCGACCGCGCACGTGCGCGCCGGGAGCCCGAGCCGCTCGCACGCCGCGGGGTGTAGCTCACCGGCGTGACCGACCACCACGATCTCACCCGGCCCGGCGTCGCGGTCGCCACCATCGACCAGGACCTCCACGCAGCGACCCGGGTGCCACGGCGCGCGCTCGGCCGCCCGCACCTCGACCTCGGCCCCGAGGGCCCGCCCGACGATCCTCGCCGCCTCCACCGCGTCGAGGGCGTCGGCCTCCCTGCCGGGGCCGAAGTGCCCGCCCGGCTCGCGCCTACCGGTGTAGAGGGCTGCCACGTGGAGCGGCTGGTCGGGCAGCGACGCCGCCAGGCTGTCCCGCTCCTGCGGGGTCGGCTCCCGATCGACCGGCAGCATGTCGACCCCGGACGTCGTCGGCGTTCGGAAGGACACCTGCGCGACCGAGAAGAGCGCGAGGTCGCGGGCCCCGCGCGTGATGTTCCGGCGGGCGATCTCGGCCAGCGAGGGCAGCAGCGTGGTGGCCAGATGAGCCTTGTCGCTCTCGAGGGGATTGACCACGGCCATGGTGCTGCGGCGCTCGTCGTCGTCGTCAAGTCCCATGGCGTCGAACACCGACGGGTCACAGAACGGCGACGTGAGCACCTCGACGTGCCCGGCCGCCGCCAGGGCGTGCCCCACGGCACGGCGGCCGCGCTGGAACGCGGTGAGTCCGCGACCGGCGGGCGCGGTGGGCAGCACCGACGGGATGTTCTCCAGTCCCTCCAGGCGAAGCACCTCCTCGACCAGATCCGCGGGCAGGGTCAGGTCGGGGCGCCATGCCGGGGCGGTCACCTCCAGCAACACCGCGTCATCGCCGGCGACGGTGCACCCGATCTGCTCCAGACGGCGGCGCGTGGTCCCCGCCGGATACCCGACCCCCGCCACCCGCGAGGGGCGCTCGGGATCGAACGCGATCGTCGGCATCACGGGCGCCGAGCCGACGTCCGTGAGAGAGGCCTCCACGGAGCCACCCGTGATCTCGGCGAGCAGGGTGGCCGCGCGGTCCAACGCCGCGATCGACGCGGCGGCGTCGACCCCACGCTCGTAACGCTTGCCCGCCTCGCTGGGGAGCTTGTGGCGGCGGATGGTCCGGAACACCGCGAGGGTGTCCCACACGGCGGCCTCGAGCAGGACGTCGGTCGTGTCGGCGGAGACCTCGGTGCTGGCGCCACCCATGACGCCCGCCAACGAGATCGGGCCGCGGTCGTCGCAGATGACGACGTCCTCGGGGTCGAGCGTGCGCTCCACGTCGTCGAGGGTGGTGAGCGTCTCCCCCGCGCGTGCCCGGCGGACGGTCAGCCCGCCCTGCAGGCGAGCGGCGTCGAACGCGTGCATCGGGTGCCCCAGCTCGAGCATGACGTAGTTGGTGACGTCGACGGCCGGGGAGATCGGGCGCACGCCCGAGAGCAGCAGGCGGCGCGCCATCCACCACGGGGTCCGCGCGGACGGGTCGACTCCCGTGACCCGGCGCAGGGCGAACCGCTGGGCACCGGACTCGGCGGTCACCTCGAGCGGCCAGGTCTCCTTCTCCGACGGCAGCCCGAGCTCGGCCGCGGGGTCGGCGAAGTCCAGGTCGAACCCGCACGCCAGCTCGCGGGCCAGGCCGCGGGCAGACAGGCAGTAGCCCCGATCCGGCGTCACGTTGAGTTCGATCACGGTGTCCCGCTCGCCGGCACCCGCGGCCAACACCGGGCCGGCGGGGTCCCCGGGCTCGGCGGTGCCCTCGGCGAGGACGATGATCCCGCTGTGGTCGGAGCCGATCCCCAGCTCGGAGGCCGAACAGATCATGCCCTCACTCGGCTTGCCGTAGGTCTTGCGCTTGCCGATCTCGAACCCGCCCGGCAGGACGGTGCCCGGTAGGGCGACGACGACCAGGTCGCCTTCCGCGAAGTTGCGGGCGCCGCACACGATCTGCTGCGGCTCGTCACCGCCCACGTCGACCAGACAGAAGCGGATGGGCTTCTTGAAGCCCTCCAGCTCCTCGATGGTGCTGACACGGCCGATGGTGAGCGGGCCGTCGATCTCGGGCAACTGCTCCGGCTCGCCCTCCACCTCGAGGCCGACGCGCACGAAACCGGCGTCGAGCTCGGCCGGGCTGACGGACCAGCCGTCGTTGGCCCGCTGCAGGATCTCGGTCAGCCAGGACTGCGCAATTCGCACTGTGGGGTCCTTCGTCTTCTGGGGTGGGGGTG
The DNA here is from genome assembly GCF_057773105.1 of Dietzia sp. IBK-p2-15D. NCBI lineage: Bacteria > Bacillati > Actinomycetota > Actinomycetes > Mycobacteriales > Dietziaceae > Dietzia > Dietzia sp. IBK-p2-15D. The sequence goes on along the minus strand of NZ_JBYMTK010000012.1, from coordinate 83,189 downwards.
GATGCGGCGGGTCAGGAGCGGATGCCGAACGGCAGGGAGAAGCGGACGTCGCCCTCCACCATGTCGCGCATGTCGGACAGGCCGTTGCGGAACTGCAGGGTGCGCTCCAGGCCCATGCCGAACGCGAAGCCCGAGTACTCCTCGGGGTCGATGCCGCACGCCGTCAGCACGTTGGGGTGCACCATCCCGCAGCCGCCCCACTCGACCCAGCCGGCGCCGCCCTTCTTGCGCGGGAACCACACGTCGACCTCGGCGGAGGGCTCGGTGAACGGGAAGTAGTTGGGCCGCATCCGGGTGCGGGTCTCCGGACCGAACAGGGCGCGGGCGAACGCGTCGAGCGCACCGCGCAGGTGCGCCATGGTCAGCCCCTTGTCAATCGCCAGGCCCTCGACCTGGTGGAACACCGGGGTGTGGGTGGCGTCGAGTTCATCGGTGCGGAACGTGCGCCCGGGGCACGCCACGTAGATGGGCGGTTCCCGGTCGAGCATGGTGCGGATCTGCACCGGCGAGGTGTGGGTGCGCAACACCTGCCGGCTGCCCTCGGGCGCGATGTGGAAGGTGTCCTGGAGGGTGCGCGCCGGGTGGTCGGGAAGGAAGTTGAGCGCGTCGAAGTTGTAGTGCTCCGCCTCGACCTCGGGCCCCTCGGTGATCTCCCACCCCATGGCCACGAACACGTCCGCGACCTGCTCGGTGATGATGGTGATGGGGTGCTGCGCGCCCACCGGCGCGCGCCCCGACGGGACCGTCAGGTCGAGCGTCTCGGCCACGAGGACGGCGGCGTCCCGCTCGGCCTGCAGTTCGGCCAGGCGGGAGTCGTACGCCTGCTGGACCCGGGTCCGTGCCACGTTGACGGCCTTGCCCGCGGACGCCTTCTGCTCCTTGGGCAGCGAACCGAGGGTGCGGCGGCCCAGTGCGATGGGGCTGCGGTCACCGAGGTGCGCCGTCTTGGCGGCGGCCAACGCCTCGAGGTCCGCCGCGGCGGCGAACGCGGCCTCGGCGTCCGCGGAGTACCGCGCCAGCGACTCCTCGTCGATCCGGACCTCGCCTGTGTCTTCGCTCACCGGTGCCCTCGTCCTCCCCGTCACGGCGGACTTCCGTCGACCGCCCCGCATCGGGGCCAAGACTAGTCGATCCCCGGTCCCGCCCCCGCTCCCCCCGGCGATGGCCGGGGGGGAGCCGCGTCAGTGTCGTTCCCGCACCGACCCGGCGTCGACCAGCAGCTCGCGGGTCGCGCGGAAGGCGTCCCGCATCCGCCGGTCGTGGGTGATGAGCAGGACCGTGCCGCCGAACGCGTCCACGGCCTGCTCGAGCTGCTCGATCGCCGGCAGGTCCAGATGGTTGGTCGGCTCGTCCAGCACCAGCAGGTTCACCCCGCGCTGCTGCAGGAGGGCCAGCGCGGCACGGGTCCGCTCCCCCGGTGACAGTGACGCGCAGGCTCGGGCGACGTGCTCTCCACCGAGCCCGAACTTGGCGAGCAGGGTGCGGGCCTCGGTGGGGTCGAGGCCGGCCGGGTCGGCGGCGACGCAGAACGTGTCCAGCAGCGGGTCCGGCCCGCCGAACTCCGTCCGTGCCTGGTCCACCGTCCCGGGCTGGACCCCCGACCCGACGGTCGCGCGGCCCGAGTCGACCGACCGCTCCCCGGTGATCGCGGCGAGCAGCGTGGTCTTGCCCGAGCCGTTCGAGCCGCTGATGAGGATCCGGTCCCCGGCATCGATCTGCAGGGTCACCGGGCCGAGGACGAAGTCGCCGCGGCGCACGACGGCCTCGGCGAGCACGGCCACCACGGAACCGGAGCGGGGCGCCGTCGCGATCTCCATCTGCAGCTCCCACTCCTTGCGGGGTTCGGCGACCACCTCGAGGCGCTCCATCGCCCGCTCGGACTGGGAGATCTTGGCGGCCTGCTTCTCGGAGCGCTGGCCCGCCCGGTTCCGGATGTGCTTGTCGCGCTCCGCGTCCTTGCCGCCGGTCTTGCGCATCGTGTTGCGCACGCCCTTGTCCAGCCAGGATTTCTGTGTCTGCACGCGGTCCTTCAGCTGATCGACCCGGCCCGCGTACTCCTCGTAGGCGTCGCGCGCCCGTTGCCGTGCCAGCGCCCGTTCGGCGAGGTACGCCTCGTAGCCGCCGTCGAACACGGCGATCTGCTGCTGGGCCGAGTCCAGTTCGACGATGCCGGTGACGCACCTGGCCAGGAACTCGCGGTCGTGGCTGACCACCACCATCGGGCGCCGCTCGGCCTGCATGAACTCCTCGAGGACGGCCAACCCCGCCAGGTCGAGGTCGTTGGTGGGCTCGTCCAGCAGCAGGATGTCGTACTGGCTGAGCAGCACGGCGCCGAGGTTCACGCGCGCGGCCTGCCCTCCCGAGAGCGCCGACATCGGCAGGTCCGGGACCGTGTCGTCGAGCCCCAGCCGGGCTGCGATGACGGGGATCCGTTCGTCGAGGTCGCCACCGCCGAGCGCCAGCCAGCGCTCCAGTGCGTCACCATAGGCGCCCGCGGCGGAGTCGGAGTCCGCCATCTGCTCCGCCAGCGCGTTCATCCGCTCGAGCGCGTCCGCGACGCCGGTGACGCGGTGCAGGAAGTCGCGGACCACCTCGTCGTCGTCGCGCTCCACCTCCTGTCGGAGGAGGCCCACCGTGGCGTCCGGCGGGCTGAGGGTGAGCTGCCCGGTCATCTCGGCGACGGGGTCGCCAGCCAGCGCGTGGAGGAGGGTGGATTTTCCGGCACCGTTGGGTCCGGTGAGACCCCAGACGTCTCCGGGTGCGACGACGAGGTCGAGCCCGTCGAACAGGGTCCGCGCCCCGCGGGTGGCACCGAATCCGCGGGCGGTGAGGGTCGCGGTCACGATCCCGCCAGCAGCCGGGCGCTCGTGTGGAGGCAGATGGAGGCGGCGGTGACGATGTTCAGGCTCTCGGCCCTTCCACGGATGGGGATGCGGACGCGGAGATCCGCCCGCGCGGCGAGGTGCTCGGGCACCCCGTGGGCCTCGTTGCCGAAGATCCACGCGGTCGGCTCGGCGAGGACGTCATCCGCTCGCTCGACGTCCACCTCTCCGTGGGCGTCGGCGACCGCCACCTGCAGGCCCGCCCGGTGCGCCCGGTCGATCAGGTGGTCCTCGGCGATCCCCCGCACGACGGGGAAATGGAACAGGCTGCCGGCGGACGCCCGGACCGCCTTGGGATTCTCCGGGTCGGCCGCGCCCTCGGTGAGCCAGACCGCGTCGGCCCCGAGCGCGTCCGCGACGCGGACCAGGGTGCCGACGTTGCCGGGTTCGGACAGCGCCTGGCCGACGGCGACCAACCGGGGCTGCGGTTCGGTCCCGGCCGCGGGCCCGTCGGCGACGGGATCCCCGGTCGCCGTGCGCGCCACGGCGCGGCACAGCGCGACGATGCCCGTGGGGGTGACCGTGTCCGAGAGTCCCTTCAGGGCCCGGTCGGTCGCCACGGACACCGGGATCCCGGCGGAACGGGCTGCGTCGACCAGGCCGGCGAACCGGTCGAGTGCGTCGGCGGTGCAGAAGATCTCGACCGCGACGCCGGTGGCCACCGCCGCCTCGACCGAGTTGGTCCCCTCGGCGAGGAACCGGCCGGCCTTACGCCTGGCGGCGGCGCGGTGGAGCTTGGATGCGGAAACGACCCGCGGGGTCCGTTCGGTGAACGGATCCGCGGGTCGTCCCGTGCCCTGTTCGGGCGGAGTGTTCGTCAATTCGCGGGTGTCAGGCAGCCGGAGCGTTGACGTCGGCCGGCAGCGCCTTGCGCGCGACCTCGACCAGCGCCGTGAAGGCGGCCGGGTCGGTGACGGCGAGGTCCGCGAGGACCTTGCGGTCGACCTCGACGCCGGCGAGCTTGAGGCCCTGGACGAAGCGGTTGTACGTCATGTCGTTGGCGCGGGCCGCGGCGTTGATGCGGGAGATCCACAGCTTGCGGAAGTCGCCCTTGCGCGCACGACGATCGCGGTAGCTGTAGGTCATCGAGTGGAGCATCTGCTCCTTAGCCTTGCGGTACAGCCGCGAGCGCTGTCCGCGGTAGCCCTTGGTGGACTCGAGTACGGTCCGACGCTTCTTCTGGGCGTTGACTGCCCTCTTCACGCGTGCCACTGATCAATCCTCACTGGTTTGGGTCGGTCGCTCGTGGGCGACCGGAAGTTTCTTCGAAGGTGGGAGGGCTCAGAGCCCGAGAAGCCGCTTGATGCGGGGGACGTCGGCCGGGGCGACATCCGTACGGCCGTCGAGGCGACGGGTGCGCTTGGTGGGCTTCTTCTCCATGATGTGGCGACGGTTGGCCTGCTGGCGGACCAGCTTGCCGGTTCCGGTCTTCCGGAAGCGCTTGGCGGTGCCCTTGTGGGTCTTCATCTTCGGCATGATCGGTCTTCCTCACATGGTTCGTCCCGGAAGGCCCGGTGGGACCTCGGGTGTGCGGACGTCGGGCGTCCGTGGTCTGGGCGGCGGAGGGCCTATTCGGAAGCGGGGTCCGTGACCTTGGACTCCTGCGCCTTGGCGCGGGTCTTGGCGCCCTTGTGGGGGGCGACGACCATGGTCATGTTGCGGCCGTCCTGCTTGGCGCTGGTCTCCACGTATCCGTACTCGGTGATGTCGTCCGCCAGGCGCTGGAGCAGACGGAAGCCCAGCTCGGGACGGGACTGCTCACGTCCGCGGAACATGATCGTGACCTTGACCTTGGAGCCCTTCTCCAGGAAACGGACGACGTTCCCCTTCTTGGTCTCGTAGTCGTGGGTATCGATCTTCGGACGAAGCTTCTGCTCCTTGACCACGGTCTGCTGCTGGTTCTTCCGCGACTCGCGCTCTTTCTGCGCCGCCTCGTACTTGAACTTTCCGTAGTCCATGATCTTGCAGACCGGCGGGCGCGCGGTGGGCGCGACCTCGACGAGGTCCAGATCGGCCTCCAGGGCCAGACGAAGTGCATCCTCGACGCGAACGATCCCCACCTGCTCGCCCCCGGGGCCGACGAGTCGGACTTCGGGGACACGGATTCGTTCGTTGATACGTGCTTCGGCGCTGATGGGCCCTCCTCGGTAGATGGTGCTCTGTCACGACCACTGGCGCGGTCGCGCATCCGCCCTCGAGGGACCCCGGGCCGCACCGGGTACACCGGTGAAACCGAGAAGGCCCCACGGCAGGGATGCCGGGGGCCTCTCACTCCTCACCCGTCGACGACGAGACGTCCGCGATCGCTCGCGGCCCCTCGTCGGGGTGGTGACCATCAAACTGCCTTCCGGCGTCGGATGGTGGGAGATCGGGCTCCTCTTGGACGATGGAACCCACTACGTAGCGGGTTCCCACAGTCGAGAGTTGACTGTACCAGTAGCCGGCGTTGCCCCCAAACCGGTGGCTGGCGACACGATATCGACCGGTCCGTGGGACAGTGTTCGGCATGACCACCGACCAGCCCGCCTCCACCGACCAGGCCGCCGCCGAGAACCTGCTCGAGGGGCACCTCGACGCCCGCGAGGTCGAGGTCGTCGATCTGGCGGACGTCTCCGCACAGGAGATCATCTTCCGTTCGATCGTCGTCCTCATGAGTGCCGCTGCCGAGAAACTGGGGCTCTCCGACGACGACCCCTCTGCCAGCCCGCGGTTGGATCTCGACGAGTCCCGCAAACTCATCACGGCCCTCGCCGGCCTGGTGGCCGGGTCGGCCGAACACCTGGGGCCGCAGGCCCGGGTCGTCAAGGACGGCCTACAGGGGCTGCAGCGCGCGTTCCGCGAGGCCAGCGCGTACCCCGATGAGCCCGGCGAGGGCCCCGGCGAGAAGTTCACCGGCCCTGTCTACTGACCGCGCCGCCTCCTGACCGCGCCGCGCTGACCCGACGGGCCCCGGCCCGGGGATTGCCGCCCCGGGCCGGGAAGCCGTCAGCGTAGGGCGCGCGCCTTACGCGCTGCCTTCGCAGCGGTCTTCTTGGCCGTCGCGGACGCCGCGGACCCCGCTTCGGCTGTCTTCTCGGCTTGCTTCCTCGAGGCCCGGTTCTTCGTGGTGGCCGCCTTCTTCGCCGGCGTCTTCCTCGTCGGCGCCTTGCTCTCCGGCGCCTCCTCTGCGACCGCGGACGCCCTCGCGTCCTCGTCCGCCCCGTCGACCACCCCGGGGAGCACTTCGGCCAGGAAACGGCCGGTATGACTCTCGGGTACGGTCGCCACCTGCTCCGGGGTGCCTTCGGCCACGACCGAGCCACCCCCGGCACCGCCCTCGGGCCCCATGTCGATGACCCAGTCGGCGCTCTTGATCACGTCGAGGTTGTGCTCGATCACGATCACCGTATTGCCCTTGTCGACCAGCCCCTGGATCACCAACAGCAGTTTGGTGATGTCTTCGAAATGCAGGCCGGTGGTCGGCTCGTCGAGGATGTACACCGTCCGTCCGCTCGACCGCTTCTGCAGTTCGGCAGCCAGTTTGACGCGCTGGGCCTCACCACCCGAGAGCGTGGGGGCGGGTTGACCCAACCGCACGTATCCGAGCCCCACCTCGGTGAGGGTCTTGAGGTAGCGATGGATCGAGGTGATCGGCTCGAAGAACTCGCACGCCTCCTCGATGGGCATGTCCAGCACCTCGGCGATGGTCTTGCCCTTGTAGTGCACCTCCAGGGTCTCGCGGTTGTACCGCGCCCCGTGGCACACCTCGCACGGCACGTAGACGTCCGGCAGGAAGTTCATCTCGATCTTCAACGTCCCGTCACCTTGGCAGGCCTCGCAGCGCCCACCCTTGACGTTGAACGAGAACCGGCCCTGCTTGTACCCGCGGACCTTGGCCTCGGTGGTGGCGGCGAAGAGGGTGCGGATCTTGTCGAACACGCCGGTGTAGGTGGCGGGGTTGGAGCGCGGGGTACGACCGATCGGCGACTGGTCCACCTGGACGAGCTTGTCGAACCCGTCCACGCCGTCGATCCGGGAGTGCCGGCCGGGCACCTGCCGGGCCCGGTTGAGCTGATTGGCCAGCGAGGTCGCGAGGATGTCGTTGACCAGGGTGGACTTGCCCGAGCCGGAGACGCCGGTGACCGCGCACAGCACGCCGCCGGGGAAGACCACGTCGACGTTCTTGAGGTTGTTCTCCCGGGCGCCCTTCACGTGCAGACGCTTGTCGGGGCTCGGCGCGCGCCGCTTGTCCGGGATGGCGATCTGACGACGCCCGGCGAGGTAGTCGCCGGTCAGCGATTCGGAGTTGGCCAACAACCCCTTGTAGTCGCCCGAGTGCACGACCCGGCCCCCGTGCTCACCGGCGAGCGGCCCGATGTCGACGATCCAGTCCGCCGAACGGATGGTGTCCTCGTCGTGCTCCACCACCAGCAACGTGTTACCGAGGTCGCGCAGCCGGACGAGGGTGTCGATCAGTCGCCGGTTGTCCCGCTGGTGCAGACCGATGGACGGTTCGTCCAGGACGTAGAGGACGCCCGCGAGACCGGATCCGATCTGCGTGGCCAGGCGGATTCGCTGGGCCTCGCCACCGGACAGGCTGCCGGCGACGCGGTCGAGCGACAGGTAGTCCAGCCCCACGTCGAGCAGGAAGCCCATCCGTGCCTGGATCTCCTTGAGGACACGACCGGCGATCATCGCCTGGCGTGAGTCGAGTTCGAGCCCGTCCAGGAACGCAGCACAGTCCTCCACGGACATGCGGCTGATGTCGGCGATCGAACGCTCCGTGCCCCCGGGGCCGGCGAGAGTGACGGCGAGGATCTCGGGCTTGAGCCTCGTGCCGTCGCATCCCGGGCACGGCACCTCGCGCATGTAACCCTGGTAGCGCTCCTTCTGCGACTCCGATTCGGTCTGGTCCAGGCGACGCTTGAGGAACGACATCACGCCCTCGAACTTGGCGTCGTAGGTCCGGACGCGGCCGAACCGGTTGCGGTACTGCACCCGGACCTTGGTGGGGGCGCCGCCCATCACGGCCTTGCGCACCTTCGCGGGCAGGTCCTGCCACGGGGTCCGGAGGTCGAAGCCCATGTCCCCGGCCAGGCCGGTCAGCAACTGCTGGAAGTAGTCGGCGCTCTGGCCACCCGACCATGGTGCGATCGCGCCGTCGGCGAGCGACCGCTCGGGGTCGGGAACGACCAGGTCCGGATCCACCTCGAGGTGGGAGCCGAGACCGTCGCACACGGGGCAGGCCCCGTAGGGGTTGTTGAACGAGAACGCGCGGGGCTCCATGTCGTCCAGCGCGATCGGGTGTCCGTTCGGGCAGGCCATGTGCTCGGAGAACCTGCGGTGCCGGGCGGGGTCGGAGTCGTCGAGGTCGACGTACTCGATCACGATCACGCCGTCCGCCAGCCCCAGAGCGGTCTCCACGGAGTCGGTGAGCCGCTGCCGTGAGGACGGCTTTGCCGCCAGTCGGTCCACGACCACCTCGATATCGTGCTTCTCCTGCTTCTTCAGGACGGGCGGCTCGGCGAGCGTGTGCAGCTCGCCGTCCACCCGCACACGGCTGTAACCGTCGGCGGCGAGCTGGGCGAAGAGGTCGACGAACTCGCCCTTGCGTGTCCGGACGACGGGGGCGAGCACCTGGAACCGGGCACCCTCCTCGCCCTCCAGGATCTGGTCGACGATCTGCTGCGGGGTCTGACGGGATATCACCTCCCCGCAGGTGGGACAGTGCGGAACCCCGGCGCGGGCGTAGAGCAGGCGCAGATAGTCGTGCACCTCGGTGATCGTGCCGACGGTCGAGCGGGGATTACGGTTGGTCGACTTCTGGTCGATCGACACGGCCGGGGACAGCCCCTCGATGAAGTCGACGTCCGGCTTGTCCATCTGCCCGAGGAACATCCGGGCATAGGAGGACAGCGACTCGACGTAGCGGCGCTGGCCCTCGGCGAAGATGGTGTCGAACGCCAGCGAGGACTTGCCGGACCCTGACAGTCCGGTGAACACGATCAGCGAGTCGCGGGGGACGTCGATATCCACGCCCTTGAGGTTGTGCTCCCGTGCGCCGCGGACGACCAGACGGTCCACCATGGGTTCTCCTTCCGAGTCGGGAGGCCGCCACGTCTCCGTGGCGAAAGCCGCACCTGCCGCATGGCTGCCGTTCCCGCAGACGAAGGTACCAACGTAGTACGACACGCTTCCGGCCACCGACCGCGCCCGACGTCGGTAGCCTGCCGTTATGTCGAATCCCACCGAGTCACTACCCGACCGCATCACCCTCACCGAGGGCTACTCCGGCCGCACGGGCGGCCGACTGACCGGCGAGCGCTGGACCGTGGGCCCCGCACGGCTGACCAAGATCTCGGTCGGCGAGATGGACAACAACGTCTACGTGATCGAGTCGACCGAGACGGGCGAGGTACTGCTCGTCGACGCGGCCAACGACGCGCCGCAACTAATTTCCCATCTACGGGACCGCGCACCCGGGGTCACGGAGGTGCTCACCACGCACCTCCACGCCGACCACTGGATCGGTCTCGCCGAGACCGTCGCTGCCCTCGGCCTGACCACCATCGCCTCCCCCGGCGACGCCGGGGGCATCGACGTGCCCACCGACCGCCATGTCGCGCACGGCGACGAGCTCGTGGTCGGCGACCTCCGGCTGGAGGTGATCGGCCTGCGGGGTCACACTCCGGACGGCGTCGCACTCGTGCTGCGCACCGACGCGGGCACCCACCTGTTCTCCGGGGACTCCCTCTTCCCGGGCGGGCCCGGGAAGACGGGCTCGGCAGCCGAGTTCGCCTCGCTGATGGACGACCTCGAGGCGCGGGTCTTCGACGTCCTCGACGACGACGTCGTGGTCCATCCCGGCCACGGGGACGACACCACCATCGGCGCCGAGCGGCCACATCTGGGCGAGTGGCGGGAGCGCGGGTGGTGACGGCGACGGGGACCCTGTGCCCATCGCCCGGCGTGCCGACACCCAATCGTTATCAAACCGCCTCGGTGTGCGATCACCGCAGCACACTCCCCCGGTGACCGTCCGTCCACCGGCCGCCCCGTCTCGCGACCGGAGGCGCCCTCACCGGGTTCGGACTAGGTTCGACCACGCACTCCCACCTATCCAGGAGGAACGATGATCCGACGACTCGCACGACCCATGCTCGCCACGGTGTTCGTCATCGACGGCGTTGAGACGCTTCGCAATCCGCAGGCCCATATCGCCGACGCGGCGCCGCTCGTCGACAAGGCCACCCCGCTGGTGGAGAAGGGCGAGCAGGCGGTGAACGAGGCGGTCTCCGCATCGGTGCCGCCCGTCCCCAAGGACACCGAGACGCTCGTCAAGGCGCTCGCCGGGGTCAAGATCGGCGCGGGCGTCCTGTTCGCGCTGGGCAAGGCCCCCCGCCTGTCGGCGCTCGCGCTCACCGCCGCCCACGTGCCCTCGACCGTCAGCCGCCACGCGTTCTGGATGGAGTCCGACAAGGACGCCCGCAGTCGCAAGACCACCGGTCTGGCGACCGACGTGGCGCTCCTCGGCGGGCTCATCCTCGCCTCGGTCGACACCGCCGGACAGCCCGGGGTGGCCTGGCGCGCCCGGAAGGCCGGCGACAAGGTGGCCGCGAAGCTGCCCGGGGCGAAGGCCGAGTCCGCGGCCGCCGGTGCGGCGCTCGCCGGTGTCGCACACACCGTGGCCGATCAGGCGCGTGGCGCGGCGGACGTCGTGCGCGACAAGGCTCCCGAGGTGGCCGACACCGTGCGGGCGAAGGCCCCGGAGGTCGCCGATCAGGTGCGTGACCAGGCGTCCGGCTTCGCCGGGGTCGTGCGTGACACCGCGCCGGTGGTCGCCGCTCGCGTGCGGGATCGCGCGGCCACCGCCCGGGAGCAGGCCGCCCCGATCGCCGCCCAGGTCCGCGAGCAGGCGGGCGCCGTGGCCCACGCAGCGGCCGACGAGGCCCGGCCCTACACCGCGCAGGTCCGCGACCAGGCCGGTGTCGCCACCCGACTCGCCGCGGTCCGGGCCGAGGAGGCCCGCAAGGCCGCACAGGCCAAGAAGAAGGACGCGCAGAAGGACGCCCGCAAGAAGGCGGCCCGCGCCGGCAAGGACGCCAGGAAGAAGTCCGCCCGGTTCGAGAAGGAGGCCGGCAAGAAGGCCTCCGAGGCCAAGAAGATGACGGACGAGGTCCGCGCGAAGGCCGCCGACGTCATCCGTCCCTGACGACCGGGGCGGGCCACCGCCCCCGGACTACCGCCGGCGGCCACACCGCCTCCCGACGACCCCGCCCCCACCCGGGCGGGGTCGTCGTCGTCAGAGCACCCGTCGCGGTTCCCGGTAGCCTGGTCATCCTGCCCGAACCGACCACGCAGACCCCGGAAGGAGCGCCCGTGACGGGACACGACGCCGTCGACGAGGAACAACGTCACCTCGGCCGCCTCCTCGATCGCCTCGAGGAGTTGCGGGCGGACACGCGTGCGCGCCTGGACGCCGTCCTGCGCGGGTCGGGCGGCACCCCGCAGGCGCGGTCGGAACGGGAGTCGTTCGCCCGGCTCTACACCTCCGAGCTCGCGGCGTTCAGCGCCGCCAATCTGGGCCTGTACTTCGGCCGGTTGGACATGGGGGACGGCGAGGTGCGCCGGATCGGGCGCGTGGGTCTCCGCGACGACGACGACGACCTCACGACGCTGCTCCTCGACTGGCGCGCCGACCACAGCCGACCCTTCTACCTGGCGACGACCGCCCGGCCGGAGGGCGCTCACCGGCGCCGTCACCTGCGGACGATCGGTCGCCGGGTGATCGGGATCCACGACGAGTACCTCACGGCTCCGGAAGACGGTGAGCTCCCCGAGGACCACGACGACGTGGTGGGCGAATCCGCTCTTCTCGAGGCGCTGGACACCGCCCGTTCCGCCCACATGACGGACATCGTGGCCACCATCCAGCGGGAGCAGGACGAGATCATCCGGAACCCGCACTCCGGCGTCCTGGTGGTCCAGGGCGGCCCGGGAACCGGAAAGACCGCCGTGGCGCTGCATCGCGCCGCCTACCTCCTCTACACGCACCGGCAACGGTTGGACCGCAGCGGAGTGCTCATCGTCGGACCCAATGCGCGGTTCCTCGACTACATCGCGCGCGTGCTGCCGTCCCTCGGCGAGTCGGGGGTGGTCCTGCGCACGCTCGCCGATCTCTATCCGGGCGTCCGGGCCACGGGACCGGAGACCCTGCGCGGCGAGGAGGTCAAGGGCTCCGGCGAGATGGTGGGAATCCTCAAGGCCGCGGTGCGGGCCCGCCAGCTCGCCCCGGAGGCCGACGTCGTGGTGCGGGTCGAGGGACACGATCTGACACTGACCCCGGCGACGGTGCGGGCGGCGCGGGGGCGGGGACGGATGACCCGGCGACCCCACAACCAATCCCGCGACGCGTTCGCGACGCGGATCATCGACGCCCTCACCGAGCAGTACGTCTCCGCGCTCACCGACCCGGTCGGGCGGGCGGAGGACGAGGCGTGGTCGCCGGACGGCGACGGTGTCGGCGATCTCGGCGACCCCGCCCGCCCCCTGTTGGACGCGGATGACCGGGCGGAACTCCGCCGTGAGGTCGAGGCCTCCCGCGAGGTCGCCGAGGCGATCGACGGGTGGTGGCCGGTGCTACGGCCCGAGCAACTCCTCGCCGACCTGCTGTCGAGCCGCGACCGGATCGCCGAGGCGGCGGGTGACTACGTCGCGGAGGACCAGGATGCGCTCTTCCGGGAGAACGGCGCCGCGTTCTCGGTGGCGGATGTACCGCTGCTGGACGAGCTCGCGGAACTCCTCGGCGAGGACCCGACCGCCGATGGCAGCGAGGCGGACCGCGCGTGGGCGGAGCAGGTCCGACAGGCGGAGGAGGCTCTCGAGATCCTCACGGGTTCGGCCGTGCAGGACATCGAGGACGACCTCGATCCGGAGGTGCTCATGGCCTACGACGTCGTCGACGCCGAGTCCCTGGCACGCCGCCACAGCGAGGACTCCGATCTCACCGTGGCGGACCGGGCCGGCGCGGACCGGACGTGGGCGTTCGGGCACGTGATCGTCGACGAGGCCCAGGAGCTGTCCACCATGGCGTGGCGGGTGCTCATGCGCCGCTCCCCCAACCGGTGGATGACCCTCGTCGGTGACGTCGCCCAGACCTCGAGCCCGGCGGGCATCGACTCGTGGGCCGATGCCCTGTCGCCGTACGTGGACGACCGGTGGGTGCTGTCCGAGCTGACCGTGAACTACCGCACCCCGGAGACCATCTCCGCCGTGGCCGAGCTGCTGCTCGCCGAGATCGACCCGGCCGCGTCGTCGCCGCGGACGGTGCGCGCGGGGCGACGGCCGGTCGCGTGGCTCGAGCCGGACGGTCGTTCGGTGGCGCAGGCGGTCGCCGAGGAGGTCGCGGCGGTGCCGTCGGAGCGGGCGGTGGCGGTACTGGTGCCCGACCCCGGCGGCGACGAGGACTCCCGTCGAGACGACGACGACGAACTCGCCGGCGCCGGTTATCCCGCGGTCCACGAGGCCGCCGAACTTGCCCGGCCGGGCACATCGGTGTTGCCGCTGGCGTTGGCCAAGGGGCTGGAGTTCGACGTGGTCGTGGTGGTGGACCCCGAACGCGTCCTGGCGCGCTCGCCCCAGGGGATGCAGGACCTGTACGTCGGCGCCACCCGGGCGACCCAGGAACTCATCCTGGTCCAGCCCGGCGGCTTCGGCCCGCTACTCTCGGGTATACGGGACCGTCTCGACGACAGCGCACAGGAGCTCACCGCATGACCCACACCCGATCGCGCGTGCTGGCGGCCTCGGCCCTCGTCGCGGTCGCGGCGGCCGGCGGGTGCGGCACCCGGGCGGAGGCCCCGGTCGACAGTGTGTCCGCCGTCGCCGAGCCCCGACCCGTGACCTCCGCACAGACCGGGGCCCGGGACAGGCCCGACCCGCGGACCGACGACGAGCAGGAGTTCCTCGCAGAACTGTCCGGATTCGGTCTCCCCACCGAGATGACCGCCGTCACCACCATCGAGGTGGGCGCCGGCATCTGTGGGGGGATCGCCGACGGCGCGGACGACGAGACGATCCTCGAACGAATCCGCCCGCTCACCAGCGCGATCGCGGCCCAGAATCCGGACCTCGACACCGCCGAGGTGGGTCGGGCGATCGTCGATGCGAGCCGGACCCACCTCTGCCACTGACCCCGGCGGCCGCGTGGGGCGCCGGGGTCGGCGCGCAGTCTAGGTGGTGTGGACGATGAGCACGTCGCAGGTCGCGCGTCGTGCGGCGTCGGCGGGCACGGACCCGAGCAGCCGGCCTGTCAGGGAGTTGAGTCCCTTGTTGCCCACCACGAGGAGGTCGGCCCCCACGTCGTCGGCCAGCTTGATGAGCGATTCGACGGGCGCCCCCTTCACGGTGCGCGCCTCGATCTTGGTCGCTCCGGCCTTCTGGGCCCGGTCCCTGGCGCCGCGGACGATGTCCTCGGCAGGATTGTCCCCGCGGATCTGGTAGGCGTCGTCACCGAGCTGATCCGCGGCCTGGCTGACCGAACGCGGATCGGCGGGCACGTAGGCGCAGGCGATCACGAGGTCCGCCGAGGCGTCGGCGGCCAGCTGCGCGGCGCGATCGACGGCACGGTAGGACGACTCGGAACCGTCGGTTCCCACCACCACTTTGGTGTAGGCGCTCATTTGCTTCCTCTCCTCGGGAACACGTTTCACCCAGAGTAGTCCGAGGACGCGGCCGACGGGCGGGGTAAACGCGGGAGAAAGCGGCCCGGGTCAGTCGATCCCGGCCTCACGCATGCCCTTGAGTTCCTTGCGCAGTTCGGCGATCTCGTCCCGGAGCCTCCCCGCGAGCTCGAACCTCAGGTCGGTGGCCGCGGACATCATCTGCTCGGTCATCTCCTCGATGAGCTTCTCCAGCTCCTTGCGGGGTCGTGCCGACCCGTCGGCCGCCCGGGCGCCCACGAGCTCCGGTCGGTCCTTGGGATCCGCGTCGTCCCCGCGTTCCTCTCCGACCCGGTCGAGGATGTCGGCGATCTTCCTGCGGAGCGGCTGCGGGTCGATGCCGTGCTCGGTGTTGTACGCGACCTGCTTCTCACGCCTGCGATCGGTCTCGTCGATGGCCTGCCGCATAGCCTCGGTGACCGAGTCCGCATACATGTGGACCTCACCGGAGACGTTGCGGGCCGCACGGCCGATTGTCTGGATGAGCGAGGTGGCCGAGCGGAGGAAACCCTGCTTGTCGGCGTCCAGGATTGCCACGAGCGAGACCTCCGGCAGGTCCAGTCCCTCCCGGAGCAGGTTGATGCCGACCAGGACGTCGTACTCCCCGCGCCGGAGATCCCGGAGCAGCTCCACCCGCTGGAGGGTGTCGATCTCCGAGTGGAGGTACCGCACCCGGATCCCCAATTCGAGCAGGTAGTCCGTGAGGTCCTCCGACATCTTCTTGGTCAGCGTGGTCACCAACACCCGCTCGTCGCGTTCGGCGCGCTGACGGATCTCCCCGATCAGGTCGTCGATCTGCCCCTTGGTGGGCTTGACCACGATCTTCGGGTCGACGAGCCCGGTCGGCCGGATGACCTGTTCGACGAACTCCCCACCGGCGCGCCCCATCTCGTAGGGGCCGGGCGTGGCGGACAAGTAGACGGTCTGACCCACCCGGCCGGAGAACTCCTCCCAGGTCAGGGGGCGGTTGTCCAGGGCGGACGGCAGGCGGAACCCGAAGTCGACGAGATTGCGTTTGCGGGAGGCGTCGCCCTCGTACATGGCGCCGATCTGCGGCACGGTCACGTGGGACTCGTCGATCACCGTGAGGAAGTCCTCGGGGAAGTAGTCGATGAGAGTGGCCGGCGAACTGCCCGCCGGCCGTCCGTCGATGTGCCGCGAGTAGTTCTCGATACCGGAGCAGAAGCCCACCTGCTGCATCATCTCGATGTCGTAGGACGTCCTCATGCGCAGCCGCTGCGCCTCGAGCAGTTTGCCCTGGTTCTCCAGCTCCGCCAGCCGCTCCTCCAGCTCGGCCTCGATGGAGGCGATCGCCTTGGCCATCCTCTCGGGACCGGCGACGTAGTGGGTGGCCGGGAAGATCCGCACCTCGTCGACCCTGCGCACGACGTCACCGGTCAGCGGGTGGATGTAGTACAGCGCGTCGATCTCGTCCCCGAAGAACTCGATGCGGACGGCGAGTTCCTCGTAGGTGGGGATGATGTCGACGGTGTCGCCCTTCGCCCGGAACGTCCCCCGGGTCATGGACACGTCGTTGCGTTCGTACTGGACGTCCACGAGCAGCCGGAGCAACTGGTCGCGGTCGACCTCCTGTCCGACGGCCAGGGCCACCGACCTGTCGAGGTAGGACTGGGGCGTGCCGAGACCGTAGATGCACGAGACCGAACTGACGACGACGACGTCGCGCCTGGACAGCAGTGACGACGTCGCGGAGTGCCGGAGCCTCTCCACGTCGTCGTTGATGGACGAGTCCTTCTCGATGAAGGTGTCCGTCTGGGCGATGTACGCCTCCGGTTGGTAGTAGTCGTAGTACGAGACGAAGTACTCGACCGCGTTGTTGGGCAGCATCTCGCGCAACTCGTTGGCCAGCTGCGCGGCGAGCGTCTTGTTGGGGGCCATCACCAGGGTCGGCCGCTGCACCTTCTCGATGAGCCAGGCGGTGGTCGCCGACTTACCGGTGCCGGTCGCGCCGAGCAGCACGACGTCGCGCTCCCCGCGGGCGAGGCGTTCGGTCAGTTCCGCGATCGCCGTGGGCTGGTCGCCCGACGGGGTGAACTCACTGACGACCTCGAAGCGCGTCGCACTCCGTTCGACATCGCCGATCGGTCGGAACTCCGAGTACGAGAGCACTGTCGGGTCGGCGGGGACCCCGTCGTCGGGGATCTCGGTCGCGAAAGCCATACCACCAGCGTACGAGCAGCCGTTCACCCCCGCCCACCGGTGTCGCCGCAGCGGATGTCAGGGGTGCCAACTACTGTAGCTGTGAGCAACCCCTCACCGTCCCTGTCATGTCGTCTGGAGAACCCCGTGGCCCGCAGCCCACTTCGTCGTCGTACCGCCCGCCCCGACGGCGCGCGTCGGCCGATCACGGCGGTCACCGCCGCCTCTCTCGCGGCGGGAGCCCTCACCCTCCTCGCACCGGTCGCCACGGCCGCACCGTGTGACCCGTGGCCCCCGACCGGCGGCACCGCGGGCGGGTCGGGCTCCCTCTCCGGCTCGCTGGGGACTCCCACGTCCGCCCCTGCCACCCCGTGGGCCGACGGCGGGAGCGGATACATCCCGGTCCTCCGGGGCCGGACCACCACGGTCGAGCTCCTCACGGGGCCCACCAGCCCCAACAACACTGTCGAACGGTTCGGAATCACCGGCACCGACCTGGGGATCCTGTGGGACAACGGCGCGTCCGGGGCCGAGCGCCGCATGATGATGGCCCTCGGCGACACGATGGGCGACTGCGACGAACCGAACGACCAGTGGCGCAGCAACATCCTCTTCCGCTCGACCGACCGGACATTGTCCGACGGCATGCGGATCTTCGACGCCCCCATGGAGGACCCGGCGACGGGTCTGGCCAAGTCGATCCTCCCCCGCTCCGGGCTCCCCGGAGAGACCACGGTCATCCCGACCGCCGGCGTCGAGGTGAGCGGCGACCAGTACCTGCGCTACATGTCGGTGGAGCGCTGGGGCGACCCCGGCGAGTGGACCACCAACTACTCCGCCCTCGCCAAGTCGAC
Organism: Dietzia sp. IBK-p2-15D; assembly: GCF_057773105.1. Classification (NCBI taxonomy): domain Bacteria; kingdom Bacillati; phylum Actinomycetota; class Actinomycetes; order Mycobacteriales; family Dietziaceae; genus Dietzia; species Dietzia sp. IBK-p2-15D. The sequence goes on along the minus strand of NZ_JBYMTK010000012.1, from coordinate 65,594 downwards.
GAACGACGGTGAAGACTGGGAGCCCGTGCGCGGAACCGCACGTCGGGGCACCGCGCCGATGCCCACGCCTGCCGACCTCGGCGAGGAGTTCGCCCGCCACACCGACGGCCAGATGAGCGCCTTCCTCAAGCACGACGGGTTCGTCTACGAGTACCTCACGCCGTCGGGCCGCAGCGGGTCCGCGCGGCTGGCGCGGGTTCCCGAGGCACAGATCGAGGAGATGGCGGCCTACCGGTTCTGGGACGGCAGCGACTGGGTCGTCGACCACCGCGACGCCGTCCCGGTGCTCGGCTCCCCGAACGGCACGTCCGTGAGCGAGTTATCGGTGTCCTGGAGCAAGCACCTGGGGCGCTTCATCGCGGTGTACAACAACCGGGCCAACAACATCGTCATGGCCCAGGCCGGCACCCCCTGGGGCCCGTGGTCGGGTGAGGACATCCTGCTCTCGTACCAGCACGTCCCAACCCTCTACGGCGCCTTCGTCCACCCATGGAGCCCCGCCGTGGAGAACGACGGCGAAGAGCTGTACTTCACCATGTCCACCTGGGACGCCTACAACGTCTTCCTCATGAGGACCGACCTCACCCAGATCCCGCCGAGGATCCTGCCCGACGCCCGGTCGCGGATGCAGGTGACGGACGACAGCTGGACCCGCAACACCCCGGACCCGGCGGACACCGGCGAGACCGTCCTGGTCGAGCGTCGGCCCATCCCGGAGGCATGACATGACCCGACCTCTCCCCCGCCTCCTGAGCTCGGTCGTCGTTGCGTCGATCACGGCCGCCGCGTCGGTCGTCACCCTCGGCACGGTCGGCGCCGGAACCGCCGCGGCCGGCCCGTGCAGCGAGATGTTCGGCAACTTCGGTTCCCTGCTGGAGAACCGGACCGGGGCCGGTATGGGCACCGGTTCCCTCGGCTCGCTCGGGTCCTCCGGTGACGCCGGGTCGCTCGGCTCGACTTCCCGGGCGTTGGGTTCCGCCGACCGCTCGGGATCGCTGGTCCAGCAGTTGGAGACCGGCTCCCTGGGGAACGGACTTTCCGGCTCGCTCGATCCGATGATCGGGTCGGTCTACGGGATGCCCCCGTGGATCACCGGGGAGGAGGGCACGGTACCCGTCCTGCGCGGACCCACCCGGTTCGAGCAGCTCGTCACCGGTCCCACGAGCCCCGGCGATTCCATCAACCGGTTCGGGGTGGCCGGAACGGACCTGGGCATCATGTGGGACAACGGTGATCCCGCCGACCCGCAGGTGCTGATGGCGTTCGGCGACACCATGGGCGACTGCACGGTGCCCGGCAACCAGTGGCGTTCCAACGTCCTGTTCCGCTCCACCGACACCGATCTGACCGACGGCATCACCATCGACTCCGCCGCCATGGGCACCGACGGGCTCGCCAAGTCGCTGGTTCCGCGATCCGGGCTACCCGGCGAGGTCACGATCATCCCGACCTCGGGTATCTCCGTCAACGGTGTGCAGTACCTGCGGTACATGTCCGTGGCCCACTGGGGCCAACCCGGATCGTGGACCACCAACTACTCGGGGATGGCGTACTCGACGGACAACGGCGAGAACTGGACCGTCGTCCCGTCTCTGGCCCGCCCCATCACCGACGCGATCCCCCTCGGGGCCGGAGCCCCGGCCGTGGATCCCGCGTGGCGTGGCTCCCAGATGAGCTCGTTCCTCACGACGGACACGCACCTGTACGAGTACCTCACCCCCTCCGGGCGACAGGGCGCGGCAATCGTCGCACGCGTTCCGCTCGCCGGTTCTCCGACCGCGGACGAGCTCGACGGATCCACCACGCCCCCCACCGCAGGCGTCCTCGACCCCGGGGCGTACGAGTACTGGAACGGCTCGGCCTGGGTGTCCGATATCGGCGCTGCCGAGCGGGTCCTGCCCGCCCCGGCGAGCGAGATCTCGACCATGTACAACGAGTACCTCGGGAAATACACGGCGATGTACTCGCAGGGGTACAACTCGGTGGTCCTCCGCACCGCCGACCGCCCCGAGGGGCCGTGGAGTTCCGCCACCACCCTGGTGGACTACTCGGTGCTTCCCGGCGTCTACGGGGCGTTCATGCACCCGTGGGCGCAGGGCGAGGACCTTTACTACCTCGTCACCACCTGGAACGCGTACAACGTCTTCCTCGTGCGCACCCGGCTGTCGGAGGTGTTCCCCAACCCGAACCTGCGCCGGGCGAGCTCGCAGCCGGCGCCGACCGAGGTCGTCCGACAGGTGCCGGTCTCCGAGCTGGTCGACGGGGTGGTCCCGACCGAGTGAACCTGGGCCGAGACCGGGTGAGACCTGGCCGAGTGAGCCCCGGCCGTGGACGGGTCTGCGGACCCGTCCGCGGTCGGGGCTACCGCCCCCGCAGCATGGCCTCGCTCAGGGTGCGCTCCCACTGACGCGTCTCCTCGCGGTCCGCGCGACGCAGGATCTCCGCGTACTCGGCCCGTGCGCCGGGGTCCGCGCCGATCACCACGGCCATGAGTAGCGAGAACTCGTGCTCGGGGTCGTCCTCTGCGAGGATCGACACCTCCAGCGGCCTGGCGGGGTCACACCAGTGCAGCAACGGGCGTTCGCTCGACCGATCACGCACGTATCCCGCTTCGGTGAGTGTGCGCAGGGCGACCTCAACCGCTGCCGCGTCCCGCACCGTCACCTGCAGATCGATGACGTCAGGCGCGTCCAGGCCCTCGACCGCGGTCGGACCGACGTGGTCGATCCGGGTGGCGATCTTCCCCACCACGTGACGTAGGCGCGCGCACGCCCGCTCCGCCTCCCCGGCCCACTCGGGCCGGAACGGTACGACGGTGCGGTCGCCCACCACAGGGGTCGCGGTGCGCAGGTTGTGCTCGAACGGGCGGAGACGGATCTCGACCAGTGCGTTGGTCAGGTTCACGGCGGTCTGCCGGTCCCCGGAGTTGTCGATCACCACGTCCGCGGCGGCCCGGCGGGCCTCGTCGGTCGCCTGCCTCGACATGCGGGCGCGGGCGTCGTCCTCCGGCATCCCCCGGAACTCCACCAACCGCTCCAACCGGATCTCCGCCGGGGTGTCGACGACGATCACCAGGTGGTAGCCGGGTGTCATCCCGCCCTCCACGAGGAGCGGCATATCGTGCACGACGATCGCGTCCTCCGGCGCCGAGCCGAACAGCTCGGCGGTCCGCTCCCCGATCAGCGGATGGGTGATGGCGTTGAGGGCCGCGGTCCGCTCGGCGTCGACGAAGGCGCGGGCAGCGAGGGCAGCGCGGTCGAGTGCACCGTCCGGCCCCAGGATGTCCTCCCCGAACTCGGCGACGAGCATCGCCAACCCGGGGGATCCCGGTTCGACTACCTCGCGGGCGATGAGGTCCGCGTCCACGATCACCGCCCCCGCTTCCGCGAGCACCGCCGTCACCGTCGACTTGCCGGCACCGATCCCACCGGTCAGACCCACCATCAGCATGACGTGGAGTCTAGGTGACCGAAAGGCGTGCCGGTCCGAGCGACGTAGGTAAGGTCTCACGTGTGAACCGGACTAACTCTGTGCCACGTCTCCTCTCTGCGTTGCCCCTCGTTGTAGCACTGGCGATCACGGTGGCTCCCGCCCACGCAGCCGCCCAGTCCGCAGACTCCACGGGTTCCACCGGTTCGACCGGGTCCTCGGGCTCGACCGGGTCCTCGGGCTCGACCGGCTCACTGCTCGGTGAGAGCGGTCCGTGCAACAGCTTCTTCGGGAACATCCCCCCGGGTTCCCTCGGCCCCTTCCCCGTCACCGGATCGCTCGCGAACGCGACCAACTCGGTGCTCGACGCCACCGCATCCTCGGTTCGCAGATTCCCCCGATGGGTCACCGGGGCCGACGGCACGATCCCGGTCCTCAAGGGCGCCACATCCGTACGCCAGCTGGTTACCGGGCCGACCAGCCCCGCGAAGACCGACGAGCTGTACGACATCCACGGCACCGACCTCGGGATAACCTTCACCCACGAAGGTGAGACCATGGCCCTGTTCGGCGACACCTTCGGAGACTGCACTCCCACAGGCAACCAGTGGCGCTCCAACGTCATGCTCGCCACCGCCGGCGGGAGCCCCGAGAACGGGATGGACGTCCTCAGGGCGGTCCCCTCCGATCCACAAGGGAAGGCCACGGCACTCGTCCAGGGAGCGCACCAGTCCAACGGGACCGGCGAGGTCACCGTCATCCCGACCGCCGCGATCAGCACCGGTGATGACATGTACATGCGGGTCATGTCCGTGCGGGACTGGAACGCGCCTGGCGGCTGGAACACCAACTACTCCGCACTGGTGAAGTCCACGGACGACGGCGAATCGTGGACGGTGCTCACCGAGACGATGCGGCGCGTCACGGATTTCACCGGATGGAACCCGACAGTCCAGTTCGAACCCGCTCCGGACAGCGAGACCCTGCCGCCGGTGGACGGAGACCGCTGGTACGGGGCGCAGATGAGTGCGTTCCTCCTCGACGCTGGTCATCTCTATGAGTACGTGACCCCGTCCGGTCGTCAGGGTCCTGCGATGCTCACTCGGGTTCCGATCGGGCAGATCGAGGACCCCGCCGCGTACGAGTGGTACGCGGGTCCGGGCGCGGGCTGGACCGACGAGCCGACCGGGTACGACGTCATCCCGGCACGCGTCGAGGAACTCTCGGTGCAGTACAACGAGCACCTGGACAAGTACATCGCCATGACGCCCTCGCCGACGGGCGTCGTCTCCATGCGGGTGTCGGAGAGCCCCTGGGGACCGTGGTCCGAGCCACAGACCATCGTCGATCGAAGCATGTTCCCGAACGGCTACGCACCGATGATCCATCCCTTCACCACGGACAACGACAGCCGGTACCTGTACTACACGCTCTCCACCTGGGACGCGTACAACGTCTTCCTACTTCGAACCGACCTCGACGAGTTCGACTTCGCCGCTCCGGACGCGGACCCCCGGACCACCGTGGAGTCCCGTGTCACGGTCAGTACCGCGGCGGAGTCCGGAGCCATCGACGACCGCGGTGTGATCGACGAGGAACGCCTCGAGGAGATCGCGGAGGCCGAGCCCGCCGTCGCCGAGCCGATCGTCGAACCGCCCGGTCGTTGATCGATCGCTGCGCGCCACTCCCGCGCGTCGGGCACACCCCCGCCGACGCCCGTGAGTCCGTCGGGGATGCGAAGCAGGGTGGTCACCGCCCCGATCTCACCCGATCCGACATCCACCGCGATGACCTGGGAGCGGGACGGTCGGTGCGGGCGGCCTCCTCGCCCCCGGCATGACGCGCCACCAGCCAAACCCGGGAGCTCGCATCGCCAAGGGTGCTCACCCGTCCGGCGCGCAAGGCGGCACTTCCGCACTGCGCACGTCACAGACGGGCCACCGCCACCGGAGCGCACCGGGGATAGACGGAGCGGCCCCGCACCGGATACCGGTGCGGGGCCGCTCTCAGATGCCTACTGTGCGATCACTCGCCTCCGGCGAGCTTCGCGCGCAGGGCGGCCAGCTGCTCGTCCGAGGCCAGCGAACCGCCGGTGGACTCGGCCGGAGCGGCCTCGGCCGCAGCCGGACGCGACGACGGGGCGGACTCCGACGAGTAGTTGGTCGGGGCGGCCTCGGCGGCCTCCGCCGCAGCGGCCCGACCCTTCTCGATCTGGGCCGTGTGCATCTTGTGGCGACGCTCGGCCTCCGCGTAGCGGTTCTCCCACTCCTCGCGCTGCTTCTCGAAGCCCTCGAGCCACTCGTTGGTCTCGGGATCGAAGCCCTCGGGGAAGATGTAGTTGCCGGCCTCGTCGTAGCTGTCGGCCATGCCGTACTTCGACGGGTCGAACTCCTCGGTGTAGTCCTCGTCCGCCTGCTTCAGCGAGAGCGAGATACGACGACGGTCGAGGTCGATGTCGATGACCTTGACCATGGCGTCGTCGTTGACCGTGACGACCTGGTCCGGGACCTCGACGTGGCGCTCGGCCAGCTCCGAGATGTGGACGAGGCCCTCGATGCCCTCGTCGACACGCACGAAGGCGCCGAACGGCACGAGCTTGGTGACCTTGCCCGGGACGATCTGACCGATCGCGTGGGTCCGGGCGAAGTGCCGCCACGGATCCTCCTGCGTGGCCTTGAGCGACAGCGAGACGCGCTCGCGGTCCAGATCGACGTCGAGGACCTCGACGGTGACCTCCTGGCCCACCTCGACGACCTCGGACGGGTGATCGATGTGCTTCCAGGACAGCTCGGAGACGTGGACGAGGCCGTCGACCCCGCCGAGGTCCACGAAGGCGCCGAAGTTGACGATCGAGGACACGACGCCCTTGCGGACCTGGCCCTTCTGCAGCTGGTGCAGGAACTCGGAGCGCACGGCCGACTGGGTCTGCTCGAGCCATGCACGGCGCGAGAGCACCACGTTGTTGCGGTTCTTGTCCAGCTCGATGATCTTGGCCTCGAGCTCCTGACCCACGTAGGGCAGGAGGTCGCGGACGCGGCGCATCTCCACCAGCGAGGCGGGGAGGAAGCCACGGAGACCGATGTCGAGGATGAGGCCACCCTTGACGACCTCGATGACGGTGCCCTTGACGGCCTCGTCCTTCTCCTTGAGCTCCTCGATCGTGCCCCAGGCGCGCTCGTACTGTGCGCGCTTCTTGGACAGGATCAGACGGCCGTCCTTGTCCTCCTTGGTCAGGACCAGGGCCTCGACCTCATCGCCCACCTCGACGACCTCACCCGGGTCGACATCGTGCTTGATGGAGAGCTCGCGCGAGGGGATGACGCCCTCGGTCTTGTAGCCGATGTCGAGCAGGACCTCGTCACGATCGACCTTGACGATCGTGCCCTCGACGATGTCACCATCGTTGAAGTACTTGATCGTGGCGTCGATGGCGGCGAGGAAGTCCTCAGCGGAGCCGATGTCGTTGACGGCTACCTGCGGGGACGTGGTGTTGGTGGTCATATGGTGGGGTGCTCCGGAGTGGATAGGAATCGTAGCGGACGGGAAGAAAGCGAGCGCGTACGCACGCGACCGTCAACTGTACGCTTCACACGTGACGTCCACAAACCCCCCAGGACATGGAGAGTCGGTCCGAGCCTCACGGATGTGGTGGGACTCGGAGGCGACGGATTACCACCATCACCACGGCGACTTCCTCGGCGCCCACTCCGCCGACGGGGAGTTCGTCTGGTGCCCCGAGGGCCTGCACGAAGGTGACTGGCACCTGCTCGGTGACGTGGAGGGCCGCGACGTGCTCGAGATCGGGTCGGGGTCGGCTCCGTGCTCCCGGTGGATCGCCGGCCGGGGCGCCCGTGCCGTGGCCGTGGACCTCTCGGCCGGGATGCTCCGTGTGGGGGCTGAGGCTGCGAGCCGGGCGACGGGCCCGGCGGCGACCGTACCCCTCATCCAGGCCGACGCCGGCCGGCTGCCGTTCGCGGACGGCAGTTTCGATGTCGCGTTCTCGGCGTTCGGAGCCATCCCGTTCGTGGCGGACTCCGCGGGCGTGATGGCGGAGGCGGCGCGCGTCCTGCGACCGGGCGGCCGGTTCGTCTTCTCGGTCAACCACCCCATGCGGTGGATCTTCCGCGACGATCCGGGCCCGGAGGGTCTGTTGGCCGTGTTCCCCTACTTCGACCGCTCGCCGTACACCGAGTACGACGACGACGGCCAGCTGACCTATGTCGAGCACCACAGGACGGTGGGCGACCGGATCCGCGAACTGGTCGCCGCCGGGTTCGTGGTGCAGGACCTCATCGAGCCGGAGTGGCCGGAGTGGCTGGACCGGGAGTGGGGGCAGTGGAGCCCGCTGCGTGGCGGGATCTTCCCCGGCACGGCGATCTTCGTGGCCACGCTCTCCTGACCCACCCTCGCCGGACCCGCCCCGGCGTCACAGGATCTTGGACAGGAAGTCCTTGGTCCGTTGATGTGACGGCGAGGTGAGAACGTCCGCGGGTGTGCCGGACTCCACCACGACCCCGTCGTCCATGAACGCCACCGTGTCGGCGACCTCCCGGGCGAACCCCATCTCGTGGGTGACCACGACCATAGTCATCCCCGCGTCCGCGAGATCGCGCATCACGCCGAGGACCTCCCCGACCAGCTCGGGGTCGAGGGCCGAGGTCGGCTCGTCGAACAGCATCAGCTTGGGGTCCATGGCCAGGGCCCGGGCGATCGCCACGCGCTGCTGCTGCCCGCCGGACAGCTGGGCCGGGTAGGCATCGGCCTTGGCGGCGAGACCCACCTTCGCGAGCAGGTCGCGGGCCCGCTCGGTGGCCTCCCCACGCGACTGGCCCTTGACCAACATCGGCGCCTCGATGACGTTCTCGAGGGCGGTGCGGTGGAGGAACAGGTTGAAGTGCTGGAACACCATGCCGATGTCCCGTCGCTGGCGGGCTGCCTGCTTCGGGGAGATCTCGAAGAGCTTGTCACCCTTCTCCCGGTAGCCCACCAGCTCGCCGTCGACGTAGAGCCTGCCGGCGTCGACCCGCTCCAGGTGGTTGATACACCGGAGGAAGGTGGACTTGCCCGATCCGGAGGGCCCCACCAGGCACAGCACCTCACCGGCGGCGACCTCGAGGTCGATGCCCTTGAGGACGCGCAGCGACCCGAAGTTCTTGCAGACCTGCTCGGCCCTGACCATCGTCGTCATGCCATCCCTCCCGACTGATCGGTGCCCTTGACCGCGGCGAGGGCGGACGGGGTGAGCCCGTCCGCATCGGCGAGTGCGCGCAGTTGCCGGCCGGTGAGCTTCCGGGTGGCGCCGCGGGAGAAGCGCTTCTCGAGGTAGTGCTGACCCACCATGAGCACGCTGGTGATGACCAGGTACCAGGTGGCGGCGACCAGAAGGAGCGGGATGGGCTGGAAGTTGACGCCCGAGATGTCGCGCGCCTGCCCGTAGAGCTCACCGGAGAACGGGATCGCCACGACGAGTGAGGTGGTCTTGAGCATCGAGATGAACTCGTTGCCCGTCGGCGGGATGATGACCCGCATCGCCTGCGGCAGGATGGTCCGCCGCATCGTCTGGCCCCACGTCATCCCCAGTGCGGTCGAGGCCTCGGCCTGCCCCTCGGGAACCGACGAGATGCCCGCGCGGACGATCTCCGCCATGTACGCGGCCTCGTTCATGGCCAGGCCCACCACGGCCAGCCAGAACGCCGAGTACAGGACCATCGTGTCGTCGAACCGGACGAACTGGAGGTCGGTGAACGGGATCCCGAACTGGACCTGGCGGTACAGGGTGAAGATCAGGCCCCAGAACAGCAGCTGCACGTAGATCGGCGTTCCGCGGAAGATCCACAGGTACACCCAGGCGACTGCTTTGAGCACGGGGTTGCTGCTCATCCGCATCACCGAGAGGATGACGCCGAGGACCACGGCGAGGATCATCGACAGCAGCGTCAGCGCGATCGTGTAGAACACGGCCATGCCGAACCTGGTGTCGAACAGGTAGCGGGCGTAGGTGTCCCACCCGTAGGCCGGGTTGGTCGCCGCGCCCCAGATGAACAGGAACACCAGGACCAGTACGACGGTCGCCGACACCCAACGCCACGGGTGCCGGAGAGGCACCGCCCGGATCGGTTCCGGGGCCTCCGCCGCGGGGGCGTCCGCCCCCTTCTGCGCGGTACTCACCTACCGGTCACTCAGCCCTTCCGGATCTCGGCGTCATCGATGAGCCCGGCCTCGAGGCCCCAGTTCTGGGCGATCGTCTCGAAGTCGCCGGTCTCGATGAGCTTGTCGGCGGCAGCCTCGAGGGCGGCGGCGAGTTCCGAGTCCTTGCGGACGGGCCAGCCGTAGGGGGCGGAGTCGAACACGTCGCCGACGAGCTGCATCTTGCCCTCGGACTGCTTGACCGCGTAGGCGGAGATGGGCGAGTCGGCGGACATCGCGTCGACCTTCCCGAGCGCCACGGCGGTCGAGGCCTCGTCCTGGGAATCGAATTGGACCTTCTCGATCGCGGGCTTCCCGGCCGCGACGCAGGCCTCGCTGCGGGCGGGCACGTCCTCCTGGTCGGAGACCGTGGTCCGCTGGACGGCGACGTTCAGGCCGCAGGCGTCATCGGGGTCGACGTCGTTGCCGGCGGCGGCTGCCCACTGGATGCCGGCTTCGAAGTAGGTGACAAAGTCGACGGTCTGGAGCCGCTCGTCGTTGACCGTGAACGACGAGGCTCCCATGTCCATGGTGCCGCCCTCGATCGCCGGGATGATCTTCTCGAAATCGGACTCGCGGAACTCCGCGCGAAGCCCCATCAGCTGTGCGGCGGCGGTCATCACGTCGATGTCGAAGCCGACGATCTCGCCGCTCTCGTTCTTGAACTCGTTGGGCGCGTACGGCGGATTGGTGCCGATCACGATGACGCCCTTGTCCCGGATCTCGGCCGGGACGAGCGCGGCGATCTTCTCGTCGGTCTCGAGAGACACCTCGTCACGAGGCTCCCCGGAGTTCTGCGGCCCCTCGGTGTTGGTGGTGCAACCGGTCAGCGCGAGGGCCGCGGTGGCGGTCAGGACCATGGCGGCGCGCAGTCCGCGCCGGGAGGTGAGCGTCATGGGGTGCCCTTTCAGGCGTCGTGGAGCCGAATCTGAAATGAACTTAGGGTACAGGTCGGCTGCCGCCCGGGAGGTCAACGGGACGCTCAGTGCGCCGCCGAGTCCCAGTCCGGACCGGTTCCGGTCGAGACGTCCAGCGGGACGTCGAGCTCGATGGCCGAGTACATGCGGTCCACGACCAGGTCCCGGACCTCGTCGAGTTCGCCCTCCGCCACCTCGAGCACGAGTTCGTCGTGGACCTGGAGCAGAAGGCGGCTCTTCAGCCGCCGTTCGGTGAGGTCCGCGTCGACCTTGAGCATGGCCGCCTTGATGATGTCGGCGGCCGTGCCCTGGATGGGTGCGTTGAGCGCGGCACGCTCGGCGTTCTCCCGCTTGAGCCGGTTGTCCGAGTTGAGCTCGGGCAGGTAGCGACGCCGCCCGAACAGTGTCTCCGTGTAGCCGTCACGGCGGGCCTGTTCGACCACTGCGCGCAGGTAGTCGCGCACGCCGCCGAAGCGGGAGAAGTAGGCCTCCATCTGATCCTTGGCCTCACCCTGGCTGATCCCGAGCTGGGCGGCGAGGCCGAACGCGCTGAGCCCGTAGGCCAGCCCGTAGCTCATGGCCTTGACCCGGCGACGGAGCTCCGGGGTGACCTCGTCGATCGGCACGCCGAACGCGCGCGAGCCCACGAACGAGTGCAGGTCCTCCCCTGTCCGGAACGCCTCGATGAGCCCGGCGTCGCCGGACAGGTGTGCCATCACCCGCATCTCGATCTGGCTGTAGTCGGCGGTGAGAAGACAGTCGTAACCCTCACCCACGACGAACGATTCGCGGATGCGTCGACCGTCCTCGGTGCGCACGGGGATGTTCTGCAGATTGGGGTCCGTCGAGGAAAGTCGGCCGGTCGCGGCCACGGTCTGGTTGAACGTGGTGTGGATACGCCCGTCGTCACCGATGGTCTTGATGAGCCCCTCGACCGTGGTCCGCATCTTGGTGGTCTCGCGGTGCAGCAGTAGTGCCTCGAGGAACGCCCGTCCCGGGGTGTCGCCCGTCTCCTTGGTGAGCAGTTCTTCCAGCGCCTTGGCGTCTGTGGTGTACCCGGTCTTGGTCTTCTTGGTCTTGGGCATGCCGAGGGTCTCGAACAGCACGACCTGCAACTGCTTGGGCGAGCCGAGGTTGATCTGTTCGCCGCCGATCGCGGCGTAGGCGGCGTCGGCCGCCTGCCGCCCGCGGTCGGCGAAGTCGTCCCGTAACCCGTCCAGGGCGCCGCCGTCCACCGCGATCCCGATCGATTCCATTCGCGCCAGCACCGGCACGAGCGGCAGTTCCATCTCCGCCATCAGGCGCGCCCCGTGCACCTGCTCCAGTTCCACGTCCAGCCGCTCCGCGAGATCGACCACCGCGCGGGCGCGGGTCGCGGCGGCGTCGGCGTTCTTCTGCTCAGTCTCGGCGTCATCGACATCGTCGAGCAGGGACAGTTGCTTGTCCCCCGCCTCCGCCTCGGGCAGTTCGCGCTGTAGGTGACGTTGGAACAGCTCCGCCAGTCCGTAGCTGCGTTGTCCGGGTCGAACCAGGTAGGCGGCCAGGGCCACGTCCATGGTCACCCCGCCCAACCGGAGCCCGCGTCCCGTCAGTGCGTGCGTGGCGGCCTTGGCGTCGTGGACCGCCTTGGATACCGCGTCGTCGGCCAGCCAGGCGCGCAGCGCCTGCTCGTCGTCCGGCCCGATGTTCGCGAGGTCGAGGTGTCCGGAGGCTCCGCCGGCGGCGGCGATGGTGATGGTCTGCGCGTCGCCCGCGCCGGGTCGGGAGGGCCCGACGACGACGAGGCCGTGCCGCTGCCCGGCCGGCGCGTGGGCGGCGAGCCAGTCGGAGACCTCGCCGGCGTGCAGCACCGCGGCCTGCTCGAGCTCCACCTCGGCGGCGGGCTGGGGGGCGCCCTCCGGCAGGAAGGCGGAGAGGAATCGGTCGCGCGCCTGGGGGCCGAATTCCAACCGGTCGAACAGTGCGTTGACGTCGGCACGCTCCGGAGTGGCGCGGACGAGGTCCCTGATCTCGACGCCCAGGTCCAGGTCACGCGTGAGCTCGGTGATCCGCCGGTTGAGCTGCACCTGGGGCAGGTGCTCGCGGAAGCTCTCACCGACCTTGCCCTTGACCTCGTCCGCGTGCGCGATGAGCTCCGAGAGGGTGCCGTACTGGGTGATCCACTTGGCTGCGGTCTTGTCGCCGACCTTGGGCACGCCCGGGAGGTTGTCGGAGGTGTCGCCGCGCAGCGCGGCGACGTCCGGGTACTGGGCCGGTGTCACCCCGTACTTCGCCTCGACGGCGCTTGGTGTGAAGCGGGCGAGCTCGGATACCCCCTTGACCGGATAGAGGACGGTGACCTCGTCGGACACCAACTGCAGAGCGTCGCGGTCCCCGGTGCAGATCAGCGTCTCGGCACCGCCCGAGTGGGTGGCGAGGGTGGCGATGATGTCGTCGGCCTCGTGGCCCTCCAGCGACAGCGTCCGCACCCCCAGCGCCACCAGCGCCTCCTGGATGAGTTCGACCTGCCCCTTGAACTCCTCGGGCGCGGCCGATCGGGTGGATTTGTACTCGGGGTACTCCGCCGTGCGGTGCAGCGTCGCACGGGACACGTCGAACGCCACGGCCAGGTGCGTGGGCTCCTCCTCGGTCACCAGGTTGGCGACCATGGACAGGAATCCGTACACGGCGTTCGTGTGCTGGCCGGAAGCCGTGGAGAAATTCTCGGCCGGCAGCGCGTAGAACGCACGGAACGCGAGTGAGTGCCCGTCCAGGAGCAGCAGGCGGGTGGGCCCCTCCCCCGCGGTGACGCCGGAGGCGACGCCCGAACGGGGGGCGGTGTTGGCTTCTGCGGTCTGACTCGTGGTGCTCACACGGCCACTCTAGGGCGGGCGTCGGACAGACGCTCATCGGTCGTCGGTTAGACTTCCGGACCAGCGGTTCACCGCGTTCGCCCCCGTAGCCCAATTGGCAGAGGCAACGGATTCAAAACCCGTCCAGTGTCGGTTCGAGTCCGACCGGGGGCACCACCGCTCGAGCGAGGTCAGACCCGCTCGTATTCCTCTCATCACCTCATCACCGCCTCCGCCCTCTCCACCCGCGCGCCACCCGGTGGCGCGGTGGTCCGCTACGCGCGTAATGTTTGCTTGTTGCAAGCAATCGGTTCGAGGAGTGGATATGGCGATAGACGCGGAACGCGGCGGCCGGTTGGTGGTGGACCTGTCGCGGGTGGTCAAACTCCTGCGCGCGGTCAACCTCTCGGTCCCCCGCTACGACGAGGCCGTCGAACCGTCCGCGCATCCACTGCTGTTCGCCATCCATGACGGCCCGGCCCGGGTCACCGACCTGGCCGCCCGAGTCCACACCGACGTCTCGGTGGTGAGTCGCCAGGTCCGCCAACTCGAGACCCGCGGGCTCATCGCAAAGGTCCCCGATCCCGATGACGGACGTGCCAGCCTCGTCACACTCACCGCCGAGGGCACCGATCTCGTCAGCCAGGTGTTCGAGCGCAGTGGTGACTGGATGGCCGGCCTCCTCGAGGACTGGACGCCGGACCGGGCGGACGCCTTCATCGCGGACCTCGCCCGATTGGCCGACTCCCTCCACGCCGAACTCTGCTCTCTCACCTCCGCCGAGGAGAACCGATGACCACTCCCAAGACATCCTCGGTCCACGCAGGCGAAGACGGCGAGTTCACGCACCGCCAGATCCTCGTCATCCTGGCCGGCCTCATGTCCGCCATGTTCCTGGCCAGCCTCGACCAGACCATCGTGAGCACAGCGATCCGCACCATCGCCGACGACCTGCAGGGCCTTGACGCCCAGGCGTGGGTCACCACCGCGTATCTCATGACGTCCACCATCTCGACGCCCCTGTACGGCAAGCTCTCCGACATCTACGGGCGCAAACCGTTCTTCGTGATCGGCATCGTCATCTTCGTGTTCGGCTCATTGCTCTGCACGCTCGCCACCTCGATGTACATGCTCGCCGTCTTCCGCGGCATCCAGGGACTGGGTGCCGGCGCACTGATGTCCCTGGCGCTCGCCATCATCGGCGACATCATCCCGCCCCGTGACCGCGCCAAATACCAGGGCTACATGCTGGCGGTCTTCGCGTCGTCGTCGGTCCTCGGGCCGGTGATCGGCGGGTTCTTCGCCGGGGCGGACACGATCTTCGGCATCGACGGGTGGCGCTGGATCTTCCTCATCAACGTCCCCATCGGCGCGGCGGCCCTGACCCTCGTGATGATCACGCTCAACGTCAAGAACGTCCGGGTCGACCATCGCGTGGACTGGGCGGGGGCCGCCGCGATAGTCGTCGGTCTGATGCCTCTCCTGCTCGTGGCCGAGCAGGGCAACACCTGGGGGTGGGGTTCCCCCGCCGCCCTCGGCTGCTACGTCGTCGGGCTGGCCGGCATCGGGCTCTTCCTCATCGTGGAGGCCCGCGCGGGCGACCAGGCCCTCATCCCGCTCCGCCTGTTCCGCGACCGCACCTTCGCGATCGTCACGGTCGGAGGCGTGATCGTGGGTATGGCCATGTTCGGCGGCATGATGACGCTGCCGCTGTACATGCAGATCGTGCACGGAGCCGATCCCATGGAGTCGGGACTCATGATGCTCCCGCTGGTCGCGGGGATGATGGGTGCCTCGATCGTGTCGGGCCAGCTCATCTCCAGGACCGGTCGTGTCCGCGAGTTCCCGATCTTCGGCACGGCGGTGGCCGCTGTCGGCCTGTTCCTGCTGTGGACGATCGATGCCGACACGTCGCTGACGCTGGTGATGGTCTACATGCTGGTGTTGGGCATCGGGCTCGGCAACTGCATGCAGCCGCTCACCCTGATCGTCCAGAACGCCGTGAGTCCGCGGGAGATCGGTGTGGCCACCGCGTCGGCCACCTTCTTCCGTCAGCTCGGTGGCACCGCCGGCGTCGCGGTGTTCCTGTCCATCCTCTTCAGCCGCGTCGGTGGCTCCATCTCGGGCGAACTCGAGCAGGCCGCCGCCGACGGTAGCCTCGCCCGCGGTGTTCAGAAGGGCCTCGCCGACCCCGCCCTGCGGCAGGATCCCGACGCGTACGGGATCGTCCGGGCCCTCGCCGACCCGACCACCGGCGCGGGGGCACTGGAGACGGTCACCAAGGACTCCTCGGTGATCAACCGGCTTCCCGAGCTGGTCGCCCACCCCTTCGAGCAGGGTTACGCACTGAGCATGTCCGAGATCTATCTGGTGGCCGGCATCCTCGCCGTGGCCGCCTCGGTAATCCTGGCGTTCATGCCGCAGATCGTGCTCCGGACCGGTTCGGCACAGGCCGAGGCCGCGCGTGAGGCGGCCGCGGCGGCCGCGCCCACGGGGACGGATGTCGAGGCGGCCGAGTCCGCCACCACGACTACGACGAGTCCCTCGGCGGACCGCTCCCGCTCGGCGGACCGGCCGGACTGAGCCCGGTCGGACTGAGCCCGGTCGGAGCCCGGTCGGCTACCCCTCGAGGTCGTCCTTGAGATTGGACAGCAGGGCGTGTTGGATGCGCTTGAGCCCGGCCGGCGCGAAGGTCCGCTCGAAGAATCCACCCACTCCCCCGGCGCCGTCCCACGAGGTGGTCATCTCGACGAGCGCGCCCCCCGTCGCCTCGCGCACCGTGTAGGTGGTGGCCATGGACGAGTTCTCGTCCTTCTCCACGAGTGACCAGTGCGCGGCGGCGTCGTCGACAGTGACGTTGGCCTTGACGTCCCGGCTTCGCTTCTTGGTGGCCTGGAGGTTCCACGCCGCGACGGTGCCGTCCCCCTGTCCACCCTGGATCAGGCGGTAGGCGCTGAACTGCTCGGGCTGGATGCGGGGCCGGACCTGCGCGTAGTCGGCGATCGCCGCGCTCACGGCCTCGACGGGCGCCTCGATGACGATGGTGTTGCTGGCGGTGACCCTGGCCATGATGATGACTCCTCCTCGTCGGTCCGACCGTGTCGCGCCCGCTACCTGACGCGGTGGTGGCGGCGCCCTCGGGTGGGCGCGTCAGACCACGTCCATCCTGCCCGACGCACCGGCCCGTCGCGTACGCCATCTCGCGCCGACCTTACGCAGCTCCTCCAGCCAGAGGATCGACGACGCCACCGCGGTGGCCAGCAGCCATTCGTCGGCGCGGAGCGAGGTGGTGTCGAAAACGCCCTGCAGGAACGGCACCTGGACCACCGCGATCAGCAGCAGCGGCACCGCGCCCAGCGCGACCCAGATCGGGGCGTTGTGCGCCATGTCGCGGGAGAACACCGAGCCGTGGTCGGATCGGACATTCATCAGGTTGAACACCTGGAAGAAGACGAACGTCGCGTACGCCAACGTGGTGGCGAACAGCGGTTCCCCTGCTCGATCGGGGAACACCGCCTCGGCGGACGCCAGCACGAGCAGGGTACCCACGGCCATCACCACACCCAGCCAGAGGATCCGCACCAATCGCGCCGGAGTGAGGATCTGTTCGCCGGCCGGCCGCGGAGGCCTGCGCATGGCGTCCTTCTCCACAGGCTCGACGCCCAGGGCCATCGCCGGCGGGCCGTCCATGACGATGTTGACCAACAAAACCTGCAGCGCGGTGAACGGCACCGTCGCCAGCCCCAACAGACCACTCGCCAGGAAGACGATCACGAACGCCCACGCGGTGGTGAGCTGGAACTTCACGAACTTGACGATGTTGTCGTAGATCCCCCGCCCCTGGCGCACCGCGGAGACGATCGTCGAGAAGTTGTCGTCGGTGAGCACCATGTCCGCCGCGCCCTTGGACACGTCGGTACCGGTGATCCCCATGGCGATCCCGATGTCGGCCTGGCGCAGGGCGGGCGCATCGTTCACACCGTCTCCCGTCATCGCCACCACGTCCCCGTCAGCCTGGAGGGCCCGCACCATCCGAATCTTGTGCTCGGGGGTCACGCGGGCCAGCACTCCGAGGCGAGCGGCCCGGGCGGACAGCTCCTCGGCGTCGATGCGGTCCAGATCGACACCGCTCACCGCCTCCCCGCCGATACCGAGGTCGCGGGCGATGGCCGAGGCCGTGACCAGATGGTCACCGGTGATCATGTGCACCGAGATGCCCGCCTGGTGTGCGATGCGTATCGACTCGGCCGCACGTGGCCGCGGTGGGTCGACGATCCCCAGCACCGCGAGCACGGTCAGGTCGCGGACCTCGCCGAGCAGAGAGTCCTCGTCGGGTTGTCCGTCACCGTCGCCGAAAGGCCGGGCAGCCACGAGCAGCGTGCGCAGGCCGGACGCGGCGAGCCCCTCCGTGTCCGCGCGCAACGCTCCACGCCGCTCGTCGTCGAGCTCCACGGCGGTCGCCCCGTCCCAGACGTGCGTGGCGCGAGGCAGGACGGCACCGGTGGCACCCTTGACGTGGAGGACGAGGTCTCCACCCGGTGCGCGGTTGACCGTCGCCATGAACTTGTACGCCGAGTCGAACGGGACCTGGGCCACCCGCGGACGGGCGGCGCGCAGCCCCTCGACGTCGATCCCGCACTTGGTCGCCGCCACCAACAGTGCGCCCTCGGTCGGATCTCCGACCAGTCGCCCGTCGGCGACGATCGCGTCGTTGCACAACGCCATGGCCACCGCGGCCCGTCTCAGGTCCGGTACGACGTCCGGGTCGGACGACAGGACGGTCCCGGCCCCGTCGTATCCGGTGCCGGTCACGGAGTACGACCCGCCGCCCGCGACGATCCGCGTGACGGTCATCTCGTTGAGAGTGAGGGTCCCGGTCTTGTCCGTCGCGATGTGGCTCGTCGAACCGAGTGTCTCGACGGCGGCGAGGTTCTTGATGATCGCGCCCTCGTGGGCCAGGCGCGAGGCACCCATCGCGAGCGTGAACGCCACGACCGCCGTGAGCCCCTCCGGGATCGTGGCCACCGCCAGGGAGACCGCGGACAGGAGCATGTCCTCCCAGGACTGACCGCGCACGAGCCCGATCACGAGGACCAGTCCCACCACGGTCAGCGCGATCCCGGTGAGGACGCGGGCGAGCGTACCGATCCGTTTCTGCAGCGGCGTCGGACCGGCGCCCGCACCGCCCAGCAGGTCCGCGATCGCGCCCATCTCGGTGTGTTCACCGGTACCGGTCACCACGATGCGCGCCCGGCCCCGGGTGACCTCCGTGTTCATGAACACCATGCCAGCGCGGTCTCCGAGAGGCGCGTCGACGTCCTGTACCGCTCCCGCGGCCTTGTCCACCGGGGCCGACTCCCCGGTCAACGTCGCCTCGGCCACCTGCAACCGGGATCCGGAGAGCACCCGGCCGTCGGCGGGGACCCTGTCTCCGGACTCGACCACCACGATGTCGCCCGGGACGAGCCCACTGCTGTCGATCTCGGCCTCCACGCCGTCCCGCACCACCCGGCTGTGCGGGACCGACATATCGCGCAGGGCTGCGAGACCGGCCTCGGCACGGGTCTCCTGGACGTAGTTGAGGATCGTGTTCAGTGCGACCACCAGCAGGATGACCACGGGGGTCTCCCATTCCCGGGACACCCCCGCGCTCACCGCGGCGGCAACTGCGAGCACGAGGATCATCGGATCCGCCAACAGCCTCGCCACCCGCCGCCACGCGGGCACCCGCTCGGCCTCGGGCAGGGTGTTGGGCCCGTGCCGGACGAGACGGGCGCCCGCCTCGGCGCTGGTGAGCCCGTCCGGGCCCGCACCGAGGCGGGACAACACCTCCGCGGGCGCGAGGGTGTGCCACGAAGTGGGAGGACCGGACTCTGCGGGCGTCCTCGTCGTCGTCATCTCCCCGGCCCCTCCCCCGCGTCAGTCCTCCCCGCGCCCACGGTGGCGGTCTCAGTGCCCTCGGGCGATCCATTCCTCGAGGTGCGGGGATTCGTCCCCGACCTTCGTCCCGTCACCGTGACCGGTGTGCACCAGCGTCTCCGCGGGCAGCGTGAGGATGCGCTCGCGGATGGAGGTGATGATGGTCGGGAAATCCGAGTACGAGCGGCCCGTGGCCCCCGGTCCGCCGGAGAACAGGGTGTCGCCGGAGAACAACACGCCCGCCTCGGGAACGTGGAACACGCACGATCCCGGTGAGTGCCCGGGCGTGTTCATCACGTCGATGCGGGTACCCGCGATCTCCAGACGCTGCCCGTCGGAGAGCTCGCCGTGGGAGACGGTGGGATGGGTCTCGTCCCACAGCATCTGGTCACCCGGGTGCACCAGGATCGGCGCATCCAGCTTCTCCGACAGTTCCGGCGCCACGGTGATGTGGTCGTTGTGGGCGTGCGAACACAGGATGCCCTTGACCCGGCGGCCCGCCACCGCGTCGATGATCGGCTGGGCGGTGTGGGCGGCGTCGATCACGTACACCTCGGAGTCGTCCCCGAGGATCCAGATGTTGTTGTCGACCTCCCACTCGCCGCCGTCGAGCGCGAAGATGCCGCTCGTGACGACCTTCTCGATACGCAGACCGCCGGCGTGCCCGGCGCTGGTGTGGATCTCGCTCACATCGTCACCACCGATCGGAGGACTGAACCGGACTTCATCGCGTCGAACGCCGCCTCGACGGCCCCGATGCCGATCCGCTCGGAGACGAACTTCTCGAGCGGGAGCCGACCCTGCAGATGCAGATCCACGAGCATCGGGAAATCGCGCTCGGGCAGACAGTCGCCGTACCAGGACGACTTGAGCGAGCCACCACGGCCGAAGAAATCCAGCAGCGGCAACTCCAACCGCATCTCCGGCGTGGGCACGCCCACCAGGACCACGGTCCCGGCGAGATCACGCGCGTAGAAGGCCTGCTCGTACGTCTCCGGCCGCCCGACGGCGTCGATCACGACGTCGGCGCCGAAGCCGTCCGTGAGCTCCCGGATCGCGGCCACCGGATCGGTCGAGGTCGAATTGACCGCGTGGGTCGCACCGAAGTCCTTGGCCCACTCGAGCTTGGTGTCGTCGATATCGACCGCGATGATCGTCGAGGCGCCCGCAAGTCGGGCGCCCACGACCGCGGCGACACCGACTCCACCGCACCCGATGACGGCGACGGACTGGCCACGGCTGACCTGGCCGGTGTTGACGGCCGCGCCGATGCCGGCCATGACACCGCATCCGAGCAGTCCGGCGACCGCCGGGTCCGCCGCCGGGTCGACCTTGGTGCACTGCCCCTCGTGGACGAGGGTCTTGTCGATGAACGCGCCGATGCCGAGCGCGGGGGTGAGCTCGGTGCCGTCGCTCAGCGTCATCTTCTGCGAGGCGTTGTGGGTGGCGAAGCAGTACTGCTGCTGGCCCCTCTTGCAGGCCCGGCACTCACCGCACACCGCGCGCCAGTTGAGGACGACGTAGTCGCCCTCGGCGACATGGGTGACCCGGTCACCGACGGTCTCGACGATGCCCGCGGCCTCGTGGCCCAACAGGAACGGGTACTCGTCGTTGATCCCGCCGTCCCGGTACGCCAGGTCCGTGTGGCAGACGCCGCACGCCTGCACCCGCACGATGACATCGTTCGGTCCGGGATCGGGGACGACGACGTCGACCAACTCGACCTCGGCCCCCTTGCTACGGGCAATGACGCCCTTGACGGTCTGCGACATGGATCGCCTCTCGACTGGTGGTGGACTCTCTCGCCCCACTGTGTCAGAAAGGCCCGACACGTGGCCCGTCAACGCGGTCGCGCCCCGCCTCCTCGAGGGGAGACGGGGCGCGACGGGTGCGTGTCGGGGGCGTCGATCGATCAGACGGCGACGCCGTTGGCGCGGAGCCACGGCACCGGGTCGATCCACTGGCCGGCCGGGTTGCGCACGCCGAAGTGCAGGTGCGGCCCGGTGGAGTAGCCGCGGTTTCCGACCGTTCCGATGACCTGCCCGGCGTTGACCCGCTGGCCGACCGAGACGTGGTTCTGGTCGTTGTGTCCGTACTCGAGCAGGTGGCCGTCGTCGGTCTGGATCCGGATCCACAGTCCGTACCCCGAGGCCGGGCCGGCAGCCACGACGGTGCCGGACTTGGCGGCGAACATCGGGGTCCCGATCGGTGCACCGAAGTCCGTGCCGTTGTGGAACGTTCCCCAACGGGGGCCGAAGCCGGAGGTGATCGGACCGTAGGTCGGGGCGTGGGCGCCACCGACCGAGGGGACACCGAGCGAGCCGAACACAGCCGGGTCGATCGCGTACTCCCGAAGCTGGTCCTCGGTGAGGCCGATGCCCTGGATGACGCCCTGCGCCATCTCGGTCAGCTGGTCGGCGTTGATCTCGGCGGACTGGGCGGAGGCTGCGGGGGCGGCGGCCATGGCCATGCCGCCGGAGAGGGCGGCGCCGGCGACGGTGCCGGCAACGAGGCGGCCCATGTTGGACGAGCGGGCGGCGCGGTGGCGCCCGGCGGTCGCGCCGGTGCCCTCGACGCCGAGTCGATCGGCGAGCTCGGCGTAGGAAATGCGAGTGGCGTCGGACATCAGGGAACCTCGGAGACTGGAGCGGGTGAAGCAGGGACGTGACCGGCTTCCCGGTCGACTCCAAGAAGGTAACAGAAGTGTCTCGACTCTGTCACGTCAAAGGCACGAACACAGACGAAAGCGCCGGTGAGCGGCTTGCTCACCGGCGCCTGTCGGTTGTTATCCGATGGTGATCAGTGGTCGACCTCGCCCATCCGGTGGACGAGGATGAAGTTGGTTGACCCCTCGACGCCCGGCACGTTCCCCGCGACGAGCACGATCAGGTCGTCCTCGTTGTACCCGTCGAGCGGGAGCAGCATCTCGTCGGTGACCTTGACGATCTCCGCCGTGTCGTTGACGCGGTCGGTGAGGAAGGTCTCGGTCCCCCACGTCAGCGCCAGCTGGCTGCGGATGCGGGGGTCGCTGGTGATGGCGATGAGCGGCAGGTGGCTGTGCAGACGGGCGAGCCGCCGCACCGTATCCCCCGTCGAGGTGACCGCGACGAGCGCCTTCGCCCCCAGCCGCTCACCGATCTCGCGGGCGGAGTAGGAGATGACACCGCGCTTGGTCCGTGGGATGTGCACCAGATCCGGCGCGGCCGTGGAGTCCGACTCCACCGCGAGTGCGATGGACGACATCGTGCGTACGGTCTCGATCGGGTACTTGCCGACGGAGGTCTCCCCCGAGAGCATCACCGCGTCCGCCCCGTCGAGGACGGCGTTCGCCACGTCGGACGCCTCGGCCCGGGTGGGCCGGGAGTTCGTGATCATCGACTCGAGCATCTGGGTGGCCACGATGACGGGCTTGGCGTTCTCGCGCGCGATCTGGATGGCACGCTTCTGGACCAGCGGCACCTCCTGCAGCGGCAACTCCACGCCGAGGTCGCCCCGGGCCACCATGATGGCGTCGAACGCCAGGACGATGGACTCGAGATTCTTGACGGCTTCCGGCTTCTCGAGCTTGGCGATGATGGGAACGTGGATCCCCATCTCGTCCATCACCTCGTGCACGAGGTCGACATCGGCCGGCGACCGTACGAATGACAGGGCGATGAAGTCCACCCCCAGACCGAGGGCGAACCGGAGGTCGGCGATGTCCTTCTCGCTCAGCGCGGGGACGGAGACGTTCATACCCGGCAGGGACACGCCCTTGTTGTTGGAGACGGTTCCGCCCTCGGTCACGACGCAGTGGACGTCGTCACCGTCGACCTTCTCGACGGTCAGTCCGATGTTGCCGTCGTCGACGAGGAGGCGGTCTCCCGGGCGGGCGTCGTTCGCCAGCCCCTTGTAGGTGGTCGAGACGCGATCCTTGGTGCCCTCCACCTCGGCGACGGTGATGACGACACGGTCGCCCTCCTCCCACTCGTGCCGGCCCTCGAGGAAGCGGCCGAGGCGGATCTTGGGGCCCTGCAGGTCCGCGAGGACACCGACGGCCCGGCCGGACTCGTCGGAGGCCTTGCGGACCCATCGGTAGTTGGCCTCGTGGTCAGCGTGCTCTCCGTGGCTGAAGTTGAGGCGGGCGACATCCATGCCCGCGTCGACCAGCTCTCGGATGCCTTCCTCCGACGCGACGGCGGGACCCAGGGTGCAGACGATCTTGGTACGACGATTCACTCGTACCAATCTAGTCCCCTCGACCGGCCACCCGGTTAACCCGAGGTCAACGACCGGCCAACGGGGGTGCGTCGCCCGCGGGACCACCCTCCGCCGGGTCGTCCCCGACGTCGTCCGGCGCCCGCAGGTCGGAGGCCTCCTCCCGGCCGCGGCGGGCCCGCCAGAGATACACCAGCGCGGCGAGCATCACCACGAGGGAGACGATGGTGTTGATGCGCAGTCCGAACACCTCCGTGGCGGCGTCCGCACGCAGCAGTTCCACCCAGAAGCGACCGAAGCAGTACAACGCCACATAGAGGGCGAAGAGCCGACCGTGGCCCAGGCGGAACCGCCGGTCGATCAGCACCAGGGCGATCGCCACGAGAACGTTCCACAGCAGTTCGTAGAGGAATGTCGGGTGAACGGTCGCCAGCACCTGTCCGGTCGACCGCCCGATCGTCTCCGAGTACCCGTAGGACTCGTCGTAGCGCTGGTAGATCTCCAGCGCCCAGGGCACATCGGTCTCGCGGCCGTAGAGCTCCTGGTTGAAGTAGTTGCCCAGTCGGCCGATCCCCTGTGCCAACACGATGCCGGGGGCGATCGAGTCGCCCAGCGCCCCCAGCGCCCGGATGCCCTGCTGGCGCAGACCGATGTAGGCGCCGAGAGCGCCGAACGCGACCGCTCCCCAGATGCCCAGGCCGCCATCCCAGATCTTCAACGCGTCGACGGGATCGCGGCCCTCTCCGAAGTAGCGGTACCAATCGGTGGCCACGTGGTAGATCCGTCCGCCGATCAGGCCGAAGGGGATCGCCCACAGCGCCGTGTCGATCACCACCCCGGCCCGGCCGCCACGGGCGACCCAGCGCTTCTCGCCCCACCAGATGGCGACGACGATGCCGAGGATGATCCACAGGGCATACGCGCGCAGGGGGAACGGACCGATCTCCCAGACGCCCTGGGGAGGGCTGGGGATCACGACCCGGTCCCGCGCCGGCGGACGCCCTCGGCCAACTCGGCGGTCAGCCTCCCGAGGGCGTCGAGCCCCTCGGTCGCCGCCGTGATGAGTGCCGACCCGACGATCACGCCGTCGGCGTACGAGGCGATCTCGGCCGCCTGCTCACCGTTGCGCACCCCCAGCCCGACCCCACAGGCGAGGCCCGAGATCTCACGGACCCGCGCGGTGAGGGTCCGGGGCGCGTCCGAGACGACGTCCCGGGCGCCGGTGACACCCATGACGGCCTGGACGTAGACGAAACCGCCCGTGTGGGAGAGCGTCATCGCGAGTCGCTCGGGGGTCGACGACGGCGCGACGAGGAACACCCGGTCGATTCCGTGGGCGTCCGACGCGGCGATCCAGTCGTCGGCCTCGTCGGGGATGAGGTCGGGCGTGATGACGCCGGTACCGCCGGCGGCGGCGAGGTCGGCAGCGAAACGGTCGACACCGTACTGGAGCACCGGGTTCCAATAGGTCATGACCACGGGGACCGCACCGGCCGCGGCGACCGCGCGGACCACCTCGAAGGTGTCCGCCACGCGGAACCCGGCCTCGATCGCGGTGTCGGCGGCGGCCTGGATGGTCGGCCCGTCCATCATGGGATCGGAGTACGGGATGCCGACCTCGACGATGTCGCATCCGCCCTCGACCATCGTGCGCACGGCGTCGATCGACCCCTCGAGAGTCGGGTAACCCGCCGGGTAGTAGCCGATGAGCGCGGCCCGGTCCTCGCTCCGGCACCGCTCGAACACGTCACTGAGAACGCTCATCCCTCGACTCCTCCGTCCGCGAACTCGCCCGCGCCGTCGTCGGCGCCCTGGCTCGAATCCACCCCGGCCTCGGGCGGGGTCCCCCCGTCCAACAGGCCGAACCACCGGGCGGCGGTGTCGACATCCTTGTCGCCGCGACCGGAGACGTTGACCAGGATGAGGTCCACGCCCTCCGCGGCGAGCTGCGCGGCACCGGCGATCGCGTGCGCCGACTCGATGGCGGGGATGATGCCCTCGGTGCGGCACAACTGAGCGAACGCGTCCATGGCCTGGGTATCCGTGATCGGGCGGTACTCGGCCCGCCCGATCTCCGCCAGGCGCGAATGCTCGGGCCCGACACCCGGGTAGTCCAGGCCCGCCGAGATCGAATGGGACTCGATCGTCTGCCCGTCGGAGTCCTGCATGAGATGGGCGTACGAACCCTGGAAGACCCCGGGCGTCCCCGCGTTGACGGTCGCCGCGGTGCGTCCGGACCCCACGCCGTCACCCCCGGCCTCGCACCCGACCAGACGAACCGAGTCGTCGTCGATGAACGAATGGAACAACCCGATCGCGTTGGAACCACCGCCGACGCACGCCACGGCGGCGTCCGGCAGCCGACCGGCCTGATCGAGGATCTGCACCCGGGCCTCGGCGCCGACGACGCGCTGGAAGTCGCGGACCATCGTCGGGAAGGGGTGCGGCCCGGCCGCGGTACCGAACGCGTAATAGGTGTCGTCCGCGTGGGCGACCCAGTCCCGCATCGCCTCGTTGATCGCGTCCTTCAACGTGGCCGAACCGATCTCCACTGCCTCGACCTCGGCACCGAGCAACCGCATCCGCGCCACGTTGAGGGCCTGCCTGCGCACGTCCACCGCGCCCATGTAGACCTTGCATTCGAGTCCGAGGAGGGCACACGCCGTCGCCGTGGCCACCCCGTGCTGACCGGCGCCGGTCTCCGCGATCACCCGCTTCTTGCCCATCCGCTGCGCGAGCAGCGCCTGGCCGAGGACGTTGTTGATCTTGTGGGAACCCGTGTGGTTGAGGTCCTCGCGCTTGAGGAACACCCGCGCGCCGATCTCCGCACCGAACCGCGTCGCCTCGTACAACGGCGACGGCCTACCCGAGTAGTGGCGCTGCAACCGGTCGAGCTCGTCGAGGTACTCGTCGTCCGCCCGGGCCTTGGCGTAGGCGTCGGTCACCTCGTCGACCACCGCCATCAGGGCCTCGGGGACGTAACGGCCGCCGAACGGCCCCCAGTGGCCCCGCTGGTCGGGCTCATGTCCGGTGGTGGACCGGAGCACCTCTCCCATGGTGGGCAGTGACGGAAAATCCTTGGAGTTCACGGTCCCAGTCTGCCGGAAGACCGCGACACCGGCCTAGCGGGGTCCCTGCGGGCAGGACGGGTGGGCACCGGCCGTGGCCAGGGCGTTGCAGGCCGCCCGCGGGTCGCCCTGTGTCACCAGTCCCTCGCCCACGAGCACGGCGTCCGCCCCGACGCTGGCGTACGCCAGGAGGTCCGAGGCGTCCCGGACCCCGGACTCGGCGATCTTGACGACGTCGGACGGGAGCCCGGGCGCGATCCTGGAGAACACGTCCCTGTCGACCTCGAGTGTCTTGAGGTTGCGGGCGTTGACACCGATGACCGTGGCGCCGGCCTCCAGCGCGCGGTCGGCCTCCTCCTCCGTGTGGACCTCCACCAACGCCGTCATACCCAACGACTCGGTGCGATCGAGGAGCGACACCAGGGCGTCCTGCTCGAGCGCGGCCACGATGAGCAGGATCAGATCCGCGCCGTGCGCCCGCGCCTCGTGGATCTGGTACGGCCCCACCACGAAGTCCTTCCGCAGGACCGGGATGTCGACCGCGCGGCGGACCGCGTCGAGATCGGCCAGGCTGCCGTTGAAACGCCGCTCCTCGGTGAGGCAGGAGATGACGCGCGCCCCGCCCTCCTCGTACATCCGGGCCAGGACTGCGGGGTCGGGGATCTCGGCCAGGGCACCCTTGGACGGGCTGGCCCGCTTGACCTCGGCGATGACGCCCACCCCGGGATCGCGCAACGCCTTGAGCGCGTCGAGTGGGTCCGGCGCCGACTGGGCCGCCTTCTTCACGGCCGCCATATCGATGACGGCCTCACGGGCCGCGACGTCCTCACGGACCCCGTCGAGAATCGAGTCGAGCACGGTACCCACCGTGACCTCCCTCTGCAGTCGTAGGGCGGAAAGTGTGATCGAGATCAACAATAGAGGCCCCGGCCGGGGTTCCCGAATCGGGACCGCCCCGACCCGGTCAGCCGGTCGGATCCCGTCCGTCGTCCAGCTCCTGCCACAGGTCCCGCCCGGCGTCGTCCTCCGTGTCCGGTCCGGTCGCCGCACCCTCCCGCCGGGCCGCCGGGGTCACGTACCGGTCGTCACGGCGCACCGGGCGGGCCGGACTGACCAGGACGACGATTCCCGCCGCCAGCAGGGCGACGGCGCCCGCGCCGGTGATCACGGGTCCCGCGGGCCGGGTCGACAACTCGGTGATCTCCGACCACTGCGGGATCGACTCCGAGCCCACGGTGCCCGGCCCGGCATCGGTCCGGGCCAGGCCCTCGTCACTCGTGATCACCGAGTGGACCCGGTCGGTGTCGACCTCCCCCACCGACATCGCCATGAGGACCCCGGCGGCCACGCCGAGCAGTGCGATGACGGCGCCCACCGCTCGCGCGGCAGTACCTCGGACCAGCGCCACGGCGGCGATCGCCGCCAGTGCGCCCAGTGCGAGCGGGACGAGCGCGGGTTGCCAGTCCGCCCCGGTCAGGGCCCGTCGCGCCTGCCCCGACTGGTCGTTGAAAGCCACCACGTCGAGCCACACCATCCGCGAGGCGACCCACAACAACGCCGCCCCCACCACCAACAGCACGACGGGGACCAGCAGGCGGGAGCGATGGGTCACCGGCCCTCCCCGGCGTCGCGCAGTGTCTCCGCGGCGGCGACGGCCCTCAGGACCGCCATCGCCTTGTTGCGGCACTCCGCATCCTCCGAGGCCGCTACCGAATCGGCGACGATGCCGGCACCCGCCTGGACGTACGCCGTGCCGTCCTTGATCACGGCCGATCTGATCGCGATGGCCTGATCGGTGTTGCCGGCGAAATCGACGTAGCCGACCACGCCCCCGTACACACCGCGCCGCGTGTCCTCGAGGTCCTCGATGATCTGCAGTGCGCGGGGCTTGGGCGATCCGGACAGCGTGCCGGCCGGGAAACACGCCGTCACCGCGTCGATGCCCGTCTGCCCGTCGGCCAGGCGCCCGGTCACCGTGGACACGAGGTGCATCACATGGCTGTACCGCTCGACCTGGCGGAACTCGGTCACCTCCACCGTGCCCGGCACGCAGACCCGGCCGAGGTCGTTGCGACCGAGATCGACCAACATCAGATGTTCGGCGTTCTCCTTGGCGTCATCCACGAGGTCCTTGGCGAGCAGGACGTCGTGCTCGTCGTCGTCGCCCCTCGGTCTGGTCCCCGCGATCGGATGGGTCGTCGCCGCCCCGTCCTGGACGGTCACCAACGCCTCCGGGCTCGATCCCACGATGGTGAAGGCGGTATCGCCGAACCCGTCCTCCCCGCTACCGTCCGGGATCGTCATGAGGAACATGTACGGGCTCGGGTTGGTGGTGCGCAGGATCCGGTAGATGTCGCGCGGCGAGGCGGCGGTGTCGACCTCGAACCGCTGACTGAGCACCACCTGGAAGGCCTCGCCCGAGTAGATCTGCTCGATGATGTCGGCGACCCGCGCGTGGTACGTCGACTCGTCGGTGCAGCGACGCACATCGGGGGCGGGAGTGTCGAACACGCTCACTCCGCCCGTCCCCGGGTCGGCGAGCCGCGCCGTCATCGAGTCGACCCGGGCCACCGCGTCCGCGTAGGCCTGCTCGACCCGCTCGTCGCTGCCGTCCCAGTTGACCGCGTTGGCGATGAGATGGATGCGACCCTCATGATGATCGAACGCCGCCAGATCCGTGGCCAGCAACTGGACCATCTCCGGCACCTGCAGGTCGTCGACTGTGTCGGGCCGGATCCGCTCGAGCCGACGCACGATGTCGTACCCGAGGTAACCGACCATCCCCGACGTCAACGGGGGCAGTCCCGGGATCTGATCGGTGCGCAACAGGTCGAGTGTCCTCCGGAGCGCGTCCAGCGGGTCACCGCCGGTGGGCGCGCCCGCGGGCACGTTGCCCCACCACGTGGCCTCGCCCGAGCCGTCGACGGTCAACGCGGCGGCCGCCCCACAGCCGATGAACGACCACCGCGACCACGAGCGCCCGTGCTCCGCCGACTCCAGCAGGAACGTCCCCGGTCGGTCGCCGGCGAGCTTGACGTACGCGGACAACGGGGTCTCGGAGTCCGCCAACACCGTGCGCACCACCGGCACGACCCGGTGGCCCGCGGCGAGCGCGCGGAACTGTTCGAACGTGGTCGTCTCGGTGCTCATCCGAAGGCCTTGCCGCCGATCCCGAAGGAATCGTGCGGCATGTCGTGGACGTGGACCCACACCTTCGCCGGGTCCTTGCCCGAGGCCTCGGCGTACGCGGCCGTGACCGCCTCAATGACGCGGGCCTTGTCCCCCGCGGCCATCCCGTCGAGCTGGTTGATCTGGATGAAGGGCACGCCGTTCAGTCCTCTCCGAGCAGGGTTGCGGTGTCGAAACAGCTGGTGGTGCCCCGGTGGCAGGCCGCGCCGGTCTGGTCGACATGGAGCAGGACGGTGTCTCCGTCGCAGTCGATCTCCACGCGTCGCACGTGTTGCACGTGGCCGGAGGTCTCTCCCTTGACCCACCGCTGCCCACGCGAGCGGGAGTAGTACACACCCCGCCGGGTCGCCAGCGTCTCCGCCAGCGCGGCGTCATCCATCCACGCCATCATGAGCACCCTGCCCGACGTCGCGTCCTGCACGACCGCGGCGACCAGGCCGTCGGCGTTGCGCGACAGCCTCTCGGCGATCGAACGATCCAGGACGTGGGCGCTCATCGGACCGTGATCCCCTCTGCCGCGAGCGCGTCCTTCACGTCGCCGATGGTCATCTCCCCGAAGTGGAAGACACTGGCCGCGAGGACGGCATCGGCCCCGGCGTGGACCGCCGGAGCGAAGTGCTCGACCGCACCGGCACCGCCCGAGGCGATGACGGGTATCGACACCGCCTCGCGGACCGCCTTCACCATCGCCAGGTCGAAACCCGCCTTGGTGCCGTCGGCGTCCATCGAGTTGAGCAGGATCTCGCCCACGCCGAGCTCCTGCCCGCGCCGCGCCCACTCGACGGCGTCGATGCCGGTACCGCGGCGACCACCGTGCGTGGTGACCTCCCATCCCGACGGGGTCTGCTCGGACCCCTCGGGGACGGTCCGCGCGTCCACGGACAGGACGATGCACTGCGAGCCGAATCGTCGACTGAGCTCGCCGAGCAGCTCTGGGCGGGCGATGGCGGCGGTGTTGACGCTCACCTTGTCCGCGCCGGCCCGCAGCAACTGGTTGACGTCCTCCTCGGTACGCACGCCTCCTCCCACGGTGAGGGGGATGAAGATCTGCTCGGCGGTGCGCTTGACCACGTCGATCATGGTCCCGCGACCCGACGACGACGCGGTCACGTCGAGGAAGGTCAGCTCGTCGGCGCCCTGCTCGTCATAGGCGGCGGCCAACTCCACGGGATCACCCGCGTCGCGGAGGTCGAGGAAGTTGACGCCCTTGACCACGCGGCCGGCGTCCACGTCGAGGCACGGGATGACCCTGGTGGCGAGTGTCATGATCCGGTCACCGCCCGCCCTGGAGCCACGGACGGGGGCTCTCGGGTTCCGGAGTGGCGCGCCGTCGCCCGGCCTCGAAGAAGTTGCTCGGCTCGCCGAGTTGACGGATCGTGTCGAGGACCTCCGCGTGGGCTCGCGGGCCCGCGGCGAGGATGGACTGGGAGTCGGTGGACCAGGGCTCCCCCGTGAGGTCGGTGACCACACCACCCGCTGCGCGGACATGGGAGGCGCCGGCCGCGTTGTCCCATGCGAAGTTGCCGAAGCTGACCGCCGCCGACAGTCGCCCCGAGGCGACGAAAGACAGGTCCACCCCGGTGGAGCCGAACTTGCGGGTCCGGGCCGCGTCGAGCGTGAGCTGCTCGAAGACCTCGCGACGATAGGCCGGAGGGTAGGTCGTGCGGGCACCGGTGTTGAGGGAACCCAGCCCCAGTGCGACGTCGCGGATGGAGACGTCGGGGATCTGCGAGACCTCCGCGCCGTTCTCCTTGAGCGGTCCCCCCGCGATCGAGGTGAACGTCATCCCCAACAACGGCAGCCAGGTCAGCCCCAGCACCGGCTGACGCTCGTGGACCAACGAGACCAGGATGCCGGCGGTCGGGATGCCCAACGAGTAGTTGGCCGTGCCGTCGACGGGGTCGACCACCCAGAGCGTGCCCTCGTTGACTGGCGGACCGCCGTACTCCTCACCGTGCACCTCGAGCCCGGTCCCCTCCCTCAGGGCCTCCGAGATACGGCGCTCCAACTCGAGGTCCAGCTCGGTCGCGAAGTCGTTGCGCGATCCCTTGTTCTGGATGCCCTTCGCGCCGACCCCCTCGACGAAGCGAGGAGTCACCTCGTCGAGCACGCGCGTCGCCAGTGCGAGCGCCTCGGTCGGGTCGACGGGGAGGTCCGTCGGCAGCGCATTTCCGGTCTGATCGTCCATCTCGGGCCTCCTGCTCGAGGTCATGCGGGGTCGGGAAGCTACCTGGCAGTCGCGAGACCGCGTGGTCAGCGTCGGCTGACGGCGGCGAGCGCTTCGGGAAGGGTGAACCGGCCCGCGTAGAGCGCCTTGCCGACGATCGCGCCCTCCACGCCCTGCGGCACCAGCGTGGCGATGGCCTCGAGGTCCGCGACGGAGGAGACACCTCCCGACGCCACCACTGGGGCGTCGGTGGCCGCGCACACCTGCGAGAGCATCTCGAGGTTGGGCCCGTTCAGCATGCCGTCCTTGGACACGTCGGTGACGACGTACCGGGCGCAGCCGTCCGCGTCCAGACGCTCGAGAACCTCCCAGAGGTTGCCGCCGTCGGAGACCCATCCGCGACCACGCAGCCTGGGCTCGCCGTCGACCACCCGCACGTCGAGTCCCACCGCGATGCGATCACCGTGACGGGCGATGGCCGAGGCACACCACTCCGGGTTCTCCAACGCGGCCGTACCGAGGTTCACGCGCGCACAGCCGGTGGCCAGGGCGGCCTCGAGCGAGTCGTCATCGCGGATGCCACCGGACATCTCGACCTTGACGTCGAGCGCCCCCACGACCTCGGCGAGGAGGTCGCGATTCGAGCCCCGGCCGAATGCGGCGTCGAGGTCCACGAGATGCACCCATTCCGCACCGTCACGCTGCCACTGCAGCGCCGCGTCGAGCGGGGCCCCGTACGAGGTCTCGGTCCCGGCCTCCCCCTGGACGAGACGGACGGCCTGACCGTCTGCGACGTCGACGGCGGGCAGGAGTTCGAGGTAATTGGCGTTGGTCACGGCCATCAGCCTAGTCCGTCGTCACCGGGGCGCTCCGCCTGCCCGCCGGGCTCCTCGCCGTATTCGGCGCGGATCGCGCGATCGGTGATGCGGTTGGACACCAGACCCATCGCCGCGACCGACAGGAGCAGCCCGACCAGCGCGACGACGGCCTTGCCGACCGGCGGCACGGGGAGCACGGCCACCGCGATCGCGGTCAGCGCGAGACCGAGTACTCCCGCCCCGGCCACCCCCAAGGCGAGCACGGCGAAGGACACCGGGGCCCGGTCCCCCTCACCCCTATCGGACAGAACGGATCCAGTTCTCGAGGAGCTGCAGTCCCGCGTCGCCCGATTTCTCGGGGTGGAACTGAGTGGCCGACAGCGGGCCGTTCTCCACAGCCGCGATGAACCTGGTGCCGTGCTCGGCCCAGGTGACGTCGGGGGCTCGGAGGTGATCCGACGGCTCCATCTCCCAGCGCTGCACGCCGTAGGAGTGGACGAAGTAGAACCGCTCATCGGCGGGCATGCCGGCGAACAGGACGCTGTTCGCCGGCGCCTCGACGGTGTTCCAGCCCATGTGCGGCAGCACGGGTGCGTGCAGCTTCTCCACCACGCCGGGCCACTCACCGCACCCGGGGACCCCCGGGGAGTCCTCGTGCTCCCCGTCCGAGAACTCGGTGCCGCGCTCGAACATGACCTGCATGCCGACGCAGATACCCAGGACGGGCCGACTGCCGGCGAGACGCTCACCGATGATCCGGGGGCCCTTGACCGCTTCGAGTCCCTTCATGCAGGCGGCGAACGCGCCGACCCCCGGCACGACCAACGCCTCCGCCTCGGTGGCGACGCGGGGATCCGAGGTGAGCTCGACCTCGGCGCCGACCCGCTCGAGCGCACGGTGCGCGGACCGCAGGTTTCCCGAGCCGTAGTCCAGGAGTGCTACCCGTGTGGCGGAAGTCGTCATTGGTTCACCTTATCGCCGGTGTCGGTCAGGGTCAGATCGCGCGTGGGCCTGGTGCGTCGGGCGCCCACCGCCGCCGGGCCGCCCACCGCGAGGACGACCCCGGCCGCCACGGTGAACAGCACGACGTAGCCGAAGCCGGCGAACCCGCCCATGACGACGGATCCGAGACCGGTACCGGCGTCGAAGGAGATGTTCCACGACGCGGACGCCGTCCCCAGGCGCGAGCGCGGCATCCGTTCGAACGACGCGACCAGGGCTTCGTTCTGGACGGCTCCGAACCCGAGACCGAAGATGACTGTCGGGACGAGGAACCACCAGGGGTTCACCTCCATCGTCAACAACCCGGCGATGCCGAGCATTCCGAGTGCCGCCACACCGAGCCCCGGCCAGACCAGTGCGCCCGGTCCACGCCGGTCCGAGATGAGCCCGGCGACGGTGCGGCCGACGATGACACCGGCGCCCAACAGTCCGAGTCCCACGCCGGCGACGACCGCCCCGCTGCCGGAGACGATGGAATCCAACGCGGGTGACAGGAACGACGCCGCTGCTCCGTAGGGCAGGGTCACCGCCAGCATGACCAGGAACGGCCCGGCCAGGAGCAGAACGACCTGCCTGGCGCCGAGCGCCGACTGCTCCGACTCCCCCGGGGGGCTCGGGAACACGTGGGGCAGGCGGGCGGCGGCGACCAGGCCCACGACGCCGAACCCGGTGGCCGCCCAGGCCACCGTGGGCAGGCCGAAGAGGTCGAGCAGCCACAGGCCGACCGGCAGGAAGATGGCTTCGGAGATGCCGACGGCGAGGCCGATCAGCGACGTCGCCCGACCGAGCATGCCGGGTGGCGCGAGTTCTGCCACGAGAGCCGAGCCGGCGACGGTCATCATGCCGAAGCCCGCGCCTCGCACACCACTGATCGCCAACACCGCGAACGGGCCGTCGAACAGGGCGAGCAGCCCCGAGGGGAGACCGAGCAGCGCGCTGCCGATACCCAGTACCCAGCGATAACCGATCGCGGCCGTGACCCTCGGGGTGGCGAGTTGGAACAGGACGGTCACCGTCATGAACACGCCGGTCGTGGCGCCCGCGACGAACTCACTCCCGCCTCCACGGACCACGGCGAGCGGCACCACGGGCAGCAGCAGGGAGAACCCGCCGAAGGCGAGCAGGACCAGGACGAACGCGGCCGGGACCCCGGGCGTACGGGCCAGCTTCGAGAACGCCCCCGGGGTGTGGACGCGCGGGGTCACGCCGGCATCACAGCGCGCCCTTGGTCGAGGGGATTCCGGTGATCCGCGGGTCCGCCTCGACGGCCGCGCGCAGAGCGCGCGCTACCGCCTTGTACTCGGCCTCGGTGATGTGGTGCGGATCGCGGCCGTAGTGCACACGGACGTGCAACGCGATCCGGGCGTTGTAGGCGAGGGTCTCGAACACGTGCCGGTTGAGCACCGTGCCGTAGGGCGCGCTGTCGTGACCGATCACGACGTAGCCGACCATCATCTCGGGCTCACCGGTGTGGACGAAGTAGGGCCGTCCGGAGACGTCGACAATCGCCTCGGCGAGCGTCTCGTCCATGGGCAGGGAACACTGACCGAAGCGGCGGATGCCGCGCTTGTCGCCGAGGGCCTGCGCGAGCGCCTGTCCCAGGACGATCGCGGTGTCCTCCACCGTGTGGTGCGCTTCGATCTCGCTGTCACCGGTCGCGCGCACGGTGAGATCGAAGGCACCGTGCTGGCCGAAGGCCGTCAGCATGTGGTCGAAGAACGGCACCCCGGTCGAGACATCGGTCCGGCCCGTCCCGTCGAGGTCGATCTCCACGACGATCGACGACTCCCTGGTCGTCCTCTCGACACGACCCCGCCGCGTGGTCTGTTCACTCATCGCTTCTCCTCGGTTCGGGTCTCGATCTCGTCGACCGCCAATTCGGCGCTCACCTGCAGCAGCTGATCATTCTCGTGCTCGAGCCCGATGGTCGCACGAAGTCGACCCGGGATGCCCACGTCGCGGATCAGCACGCCGGCGTCCAGATAGCGCCGCCACGCGCGCGTCGCGTCCACGAACGGCCCGTAGAGCACGAAGTTGGCCTCGCTGGGAAGCACCTCGAAGCCCTGCTCCTCCAGCCCGGCGGTGACGCGCTTGCGTTCCTCGGCGAGCAGCGCGACGGAGGCCAACGTCTCGTCGGCGTGACGAAGCGCCGCACGGGCAGCGGCCTGCGCGATCATCGACAGGTGGTAGGGCAACCGTACGAGCAGTACCGCCTCAACGAAGGACGGATCGGCCGCGAAGTAGCCGAGCCTGCCCCCCGCGAAGGCGAACGCCTTGCTCATGGTCCGCGACACGACGAGCTTGGTCGGATAGTCGGCGAGCAGGGTGCAGGCGCTCGGGGACGGCGAGAACTCCGCGTACGCCTCGTCCACCACCACGATGCCGGGGGCCATGTCGAGCAGGCGTCGCAGTTCGTCGAGGTCGACCGCATGCCCTGTGGGGTTGTTGGGCGTGGTGACGAACACCACGTCCGGCCGGTGCTCCTCGATCGCCGCCACCGCAGCGGCGATATCGATGGACAGGTCGGACCCGCGGTCCACCGGGATCCACTCGGTATCGGTTCCGGCCGCGAGGATCGGGTGCATCGAGTAGCTGGGGACGAAGCCCATGGCGCTGCGCCCGGGCCCGCCGAACGCCTGCAACAGCTGCTGCAGGATCTCGTTGGAACCGTTGGCGGCCCAGACCATGTCCACATCCAGATCGACGCCGGTCTGGCGGGTCAGGTACGAGGCCAGGTCGGTGCGCAGTGCGACGGCGTCACGGTCGGGATAGCGGTTGAGGTCTTCGGCGGCTGCGGCGACGGCGCCGGCGATGTCGGCGACCAGTTCCGCGCTGGGAGGGTGTGGGTTCTCGTTGGTGTTGAGCTGTACGGGGACCTCGAGTTGCGGGGCCCCGTAGGCGCTCTGTCCGCGGAGGTTCTCCCGCAGCGGGAGGGCGCCGAGCCCGACTCCGGGACGTGGGGAATCGGTCATCGTCCGTCCTCTCCCGCGCCGAGGTCCTCGAATCGGGCCCGTACGGCCTCACCGTGCGCGGGCAGCCGCTCGGCGTCCGCGAGGGCGACTACGGTCGGCGCGATCTCCTTGAGGGCGGCCTGGTCGTAGTCGACGACATGGATCCCCCGGAGGAAGGTCTGCACGCTCAACCCCGACGAGTGTCGGGCCGTGCCGGACGTGGGCAGGACGTGGTTGGACCCCGCCGCGTAGTCCCCGAGCGGGACGGGCGAGTAGGCGCCCACGAAGATCGCGCCGGCGTTGCGCACGCGGGCGGCGTCGGCCGCGGAATTGTGGGTCTGGACCTCGAGGTGCTCGGCTGCGTAGGCGTCGACCACCCGCAGACCGGCCTCGATATCGTCCACCAGGACGATGCCCGACTGCGGGCCCTCGAGCGCCTCGCGCACCCGGTCCGAGTTGAGGGTCACCTCGTAGCGCTCCTCGATCTCGCGGTCCACGGCATCCGCAAGAGTCTCGGAGTGGGTGACCAGGACGCTCGCGGCGTTCGGGTCGTGCTCGGCCTGGCTGATGAGGTCGTACGCGACGTGGACCGGGTCGGCGGTGTCGTCCGCGAGGACGGCGATCTCGGTGGGGCCCGCCTCGGAGTCGATGCCCACGACGCTGCGGCACAGGCGCTTGGCGGCGGTGACGTACACGTTGCCGGGGCCGGTGACCAGGTCGACGGGCTCGAGAACGGAGTCATCCGTGTCCTGACCGCCGTAGGCGAGCAACGCCACGGCCTGGGCGCCACCCACCGCCCAGACCTCCTCGACCCCGAGCAGTGAGCACGCGGCGAGAATGGTCGGGTGCGGCCAGCCACCGAAATCCGCCTGGGGCGGAGAGGCCACTGCCAGCGACCCGACCCCGGCGACCTGCGCCGGCACGACGTTCATGATCACGCTGGAGGGGTAAACGGCTTTGCCGCCGGGAACGTAGAGGCCCACGCGTTCGACCGGCACCCACCGCTCGGTGACGAACCCCCCGGGGGCTACCTCGGTGACGGTGTCACCGCGGCGCTGCGCGGAGTGGAGGATACGAGCACGACGGATCGCCTCGGACAGCGCGGCTCGGATGTCAGGGTCCAACTCGTCGACCGCCCGGGCGATGACCTCGGCCGGGACCCGGACCGACGCCGGACGGACCGAATCGAACTTCTCGCCGTACTCGAGTGCCGCCGGGGCCCCGTGCTCGCGGATCGCCTCGACCACCGGGCGGACGGTGTCGACGACCGAGTCGACGTCGGCGGCGCCGCGCGGGAGTGTGCGTCGCAACTCGGCCGTGCCGAGTGAGCGACCGCGCAGGTCGATGCGGGAGAGCATGGTGTGGCCTTTCCTCGGGAGCACCGTGGCCGCAGGCGGGGCCCGGCGATGGATTCCGGCAGGACGTGGACGCCCGTGGCCCGCGCGACCACCTGGCCACAGTCTAGTTGTGGGAAACCCGACCGCGACTCGGGCACCTGTGCGGGTGGCCCCGGCGCACCCTGGCCGGTTGCTTTTCAAGTCCTGTCAGCACACCCCGCCAGGGATGGATGCCAGTTGCGGCGCGAGCGCGTCCGCCATGGCGCTCAACGCTCCTGTACCGGACTCGAAGGTCGGGGCGTGGGCCGCGAGCGAGATCGCGACGTCTCCCCCGGCTGCGGGAACCAACCCGAACTGGCGTACGAGATAGCCGCCACTCTCAGCTGGGCCCCACCCACCCTTGAACCGCGCGCCGGAAAGTCGTCCGAGTCCCCACCGCTGGCCGGGCGCGATCTGCCCCATGAGGTCGATGACCTGCGACGCACCGACCAAGCATGGTAGAGAGGTCGCGAACCTCGTCTGATCGACCAGCGCCCACCGCGTCTGACCGAAGACGGAGTACCCGGGTCGCATCTGGACCGAAGGCACCTCGGAGGTCACATCTCCACCTTCGGCGAGAATCCGGCCGGTGGCGGCGGCCGACGCCTCGCCACCGCCCAGGTGAGCCCAGAGGTTCTCCGCTGCCTGGTTGTCGGAGACAGAAATTGCAGAGGCGTTGTTCTGAACTGTCTGCGGGTCCGTACGTGCCACGGCGATCGCCAACGGGATTTTGATCGTCGACCAGGCGACTCCGGTGTGCCAGGTTCCGGCCTCCCGGATTTCACCCCCACCGACCGGGGCGACCGCGATACCGGCCTCGCCAGGAGCTGCTTCCACGACAGCGTCGAGATCCATGGTCACCGCTTCGGAAGGCGAGAAGGGTTCAGCGGGCGTCTCGGAGAGGGAACCGGGCTCGCTCACCCCGCCCTGAACAGGAGTGCCGGTCACCGTGGCCACGGTCTCGGTCACGACCACCTGTGGGGGACCACTAGTCGGAGAGAGCGCCGCGCACCCCGCGCCGGTCACACCTACCGTGAGCAGCGCCAACAGAGGGACCGCACGCAGCCGCTGTCTAGATGATGTCAAAGTCATCAGTAGATGTGCACGACAGCATTGTCGCCGCCAGTGCAGGTCACAACGGGGCCGCCGGAGCACGACATCGTGTAGTTCCGTCCGGTCACCGGGCTATACGCATTCACTGTCCGCGCCTGACCGGTTCCGCCGGATCCCACGTACTGCGACCAGACGACCTCGGCGAACTCACAGGAGGTTACCGATGACCCGACCGCCGCCGCCGAGTACGGACCTGCCCCGAGGTCCATGCACTCGTATGCGCCGGCTGGCCGACCTCCCTGAGCGGGCTGTGCCGGTCGGACCTCCGGGGCCGTGTCCGCCTCGGCAGGTGCCGTCGCTGTCGCCGAAACCGTGGAGGTCGCCGGGGCTGCGGTGATACCGGAGAATCGAGGGGCCAGGACTATCGCTCCGGCGATCAGCATCCCCAGTAGCAAGACGGAAACCAGTACCAAGATCACGATCACCGCGGTAGAGGGCCCGGACCGCTGGAGCGGCATTCCGTATCCGCCGGGGGGCACCGGCCTGAACTGCTCGGTGGGCGAGGCGTCCCAGTTCGGGGTGTTATTCCATCCGGGTGGCTGGTTGTGGGTCATGGCGAGTCCTGAAGGGTCCGTGCGCCGCTGAATGCCCGCAGTAGAAATTTACTTTATCTCACTTCTGAGAACTGTTGCGGCACATCACGCCCTCGGATTGTCGGCCCACCCCTACCCACCGATCAGCCGCGCTCTTCGACTTCAAGCGCCGGCGGACACTGCTCTGGGCGATCGCTGGCCTCGCCGTCGTCACTGCCCTAGTGGTCTGCTCGCTGTTCATCTGCAGGGCCGCGCGCAGCGGCGATGGCGCGCCCCCGAACTTGATCGACGCCCGGGTCGCCGATCCCGGGCTTTGTCAGCGTCGAAACCCGCCGGGACGAGCGCCTTCCCCGGGGACCTCGTCCGGGAGTAAGGGAGAGCCACGGCGAAGAACGACCAGCGCCGTACGCCGAACGTTCACGACTCCCCGGCGTGGGCACTGTCCCGCCGGTCCCGACGGACGCGGTACCCGCGCCACTCGCGGATAATGGAATACAGAACGTAGGAGGTGAACGCCCCGGCAGGATCGCACCCAGCGCCCACTCGGACGCCGCGATGAGGGCGAGCGTCGTGGTGGACGCCGCGCCGTACACGATGATCAGTCCCGCCACCGCGGCACGCGTCCTCATGATGGTTCGTTCACTCCGCTTCAGATGCCAGAGGAGGGTCGCCCCCGCCAGATCGGCCGCAACGAAGAACATCACGCTGAAGGTCAGAAGGACGAACACCTCGGGGGAATCGGACCCCCGCATCGTCTGGCCATCGAACGCGAGGGCTCTCCACCAGGCCATAACCGAGGCACCCGCCCCGATGTCCGCACACTGTGGACGCCCGTTCCGGTGGACGCCCGAGCCTCTCCTACTCGGTGTGACGGCGCAAGGTACCCCTCCGGTTCCACCGGAACCGACCTCGCCGTGGGTCCCGTTGACCACCGTCATGAGTTGGGCGGACTCAACCGAAGAATCTCTACCTGAGTCGGGAATACTCAACTCCGCGCGAGGGTTGAACCGTGTGCGGCCCCGGAGATACCGGGCGCACACCGATCAGCCCAGAAGGAGACCATCATGGCCACCAGCACCCGCTTCGATCCGTTCCGTGAGCTCGACCGCCTCCTGGGCGAGGGGCTCCGCAGCGCCACCGCCTCGACTTCCCTGCCGATGGACCTCTACAAGGAGGGCGATCGCTTCGTCGGGCTCATCGATATGCCGGGGGTCGACCCCTCCACCATCGACATCGACGTGGAGGACCGCACCCTCACCGTCCGCGCGGAACGCCGTGCGCCCGCGGAGGGTGACGCGCAGTGGCTCATGCACGAGCGGCAGTCGGGGACCTTCGCCCGGCAGCTCGCCATGGGCAAGGGCCTGGCGACCGACAAGATCGAGGCCGACTACACCGACGGGGTCCTGCGCCTGGTGATCCCCGTGGCCGAAGAGGCCCAGCCGCGCAAGATCGCCGTCTCGCACGGCAACCAGAGGGCCGAGCAGGCCGAGCTCGTCGAGGGCGAGACCGACCTCGGGAGCTGATCCACCACTCCGTCGCGCCCCGGCCGCCCCAGCCTCCCCTCGAGGCCGGGGCGGCCGGTGTCGTCCGCGAGAGCTCAGGTGTCGATCTCCCCCACCACCACGAGTACGTCCGTCGCCCGTGACAGTCCCACGTAGATGCGCTCGCGGAGGCGGTCGATGCCCTCGTAGCTGTTGCACACCAGGACCACGGCACGTCGTTCGAGACCCTTGAAGCCGAGGACGTGACCGTAGAAGATGTCCTCGCCGTCCCAGAACGTCTCCCAGTAGGCGTCGTTGCCGTCCTCCTGGAGCTCGACCTGCATGGGGTGACGCGAGCCGATGGTCAGCAACGCCACGTCGCGGGGCTCCCACCCCTCGTCGAGCAGTCGCATCGCCTCGTCGTCTCCCACCGCGACGGGATCGGCGCCCTCCGGCACCTCCACGTACCGGACGGCGGGACCGGTGCCGCCGCGCAGCTCCATGCGCTGACCCACCAGCGGCATGAACGCGCTGGCGATCTGACGCGTATTGCGCAGGTTGTGGTCCAGCACGAGCGGTACGAGGTCCACGGGCGGACGGCCGGCACGCTCGAACACACTCTGGCCCGCGTCGCCGACGATCATGAGCCGACCGTTCTCCCTGTCACGCAGCGCTCCGACGACCGGCTGCCACCAACTGTCGGCGAAGTCCTGGGCCTCGTCGACGATCACGGCGTCGAATCGCTTGCCGTCGGGCAGTTGGTCCGCGAGGTCGGACATCAACCCGGGCAGATCCTCCTCCCACCACCGCACCGTCTCCGTGGACCGAATCCGCTCGTCCGGGCCCACCGGCGCGCCCCACTCGACGCCCAGGGCGTGGAACTCGCCGACGTACGCGGGTCGCTCCCGCCGCTTCCATCCGCCGGTGACTCGTTTGAGGTAGCTGGCCAGCCCGTGCGAGTAGCAGATCAGGGCGACGCGCTGCCCATCCCTCGACAACCGTCGGGCCTGCTCCAGCGCCAGATAGGTCTTGCCGCTGCCCGCGCCGCCCCGGATCTCCACCCGTGGCAGGGCGTCGACCGCCCGCAGGAGCACCGACTGTTCACGGGTGAGCGCGTCGGCGATGTCGGCGTTCTCGGCCGCGCGGGCCACCACGTCGCGCTGGGGCAGCCCCCGACCTCCGAGGATCTCGGACAGCCGGTCGACGGTGTCCGCGGACAGGAACGGGCGGTCCGCCGGGCCCGAGTCCCGGGCCAACCGGAAGGCGATCATCGCGAGGTCGTCGAGCTGATCGCGGTCCACGATCCGGTCTCGCGGGATCTCCGGCATCGCGAAGTCCGCGGGGATCGAGGCGTTCGGGAACACCAGCATGTGGGTCCAGCGCTGGAGCTGATCCGGCCACCGCGGATCCTCACTGACGTACCCGCGCAACGCGTAGAGGGCGTCGCGGCACTGGGCGACCGGGTCGATGGTGACCTTCTTGGTGCCGCTGCCCTGAACCCACCGGCCGTCCTCGATCGCGATCTGCCCGGCCTTGACCTCGATCGCCACGATCCCCGCGCCGGGCATCGCCACGAGGATGTCGACCTCGTGTTCCTTCTCGTATGTGGACACCCGCTGACCCACGACGATCAGGCTGTCGTCGGAGAGCTGGTCGCGGAGGAGGTCGACCACCTTCTCCTCGGTGGGATGTCCGTAGACGGGGTGAGC
Organism: Dietzia sp. IBK-p2-15D; assembly: GCF_057773105.1. Classification (NCBI taxonomy): domain Bacteria; kingdom Bacillati; phylum Actinomycetota; class Actinomycetes; order Mycobacteriales; family Dietziaceae; genus Dietzia; species Dietzia sp. IBK-p2-15D. The sequence goes on along the minus strand of NZ_JBYMTK010000012.1, from coordinate 22,708 downwards.
GGGGATGACACGGGCCATGTATAAGAACTACCTTCGCCACCGTCGCGCGGGTCGGCCACACGCCGCGACCCACCGCCTCAGGGCCTCCTGGTGGCTGTGACGACGACGTCGTGGACCGTCACGGGCGCGCCGCCGTGGCCCGGCATCTCGCGCGAGGTTTCCTCGGCCGCGACGATCTCCCACCGGTCGGCCTCGAGCCGCGCGGTGACGGACGCCGCGGTGACACCGGCCTCTGCCGGCGGATGGGCGCCGCGATCGTGCCCGGCGTGGGTCACGTGCCCGCCGTGCCGCCCATGCCCGGCGTCGTTCAGGTGCCCGACGATGAGCAGCGTGCCGCGAGGGGCGACCCAGCCGGCGAGCCGCTCGTAGAAGTCCAGCTGCGGAATCGCCGGGTGGGCGTAATGGGTGGTGACCAGGTCGTACCGCGCCGGAGGCTCCCAAGCCGAGAGGTCCGCCTCCACCCACGACACCCGGCCGGACAGCCCGAGCTCCGCCGAGCGCCGGGCGGCGATCGTCAACGCCTCCGCGGCGATGTCCGCCCCGGTGACCTGCCAGCCCTGCGAGGCCAGCCAGAGCGCTTCGGTCCCGGCGCCGCAGCCCGCCTCGAGCGCGGTCCCGGGGACGAGGCGGGAGACCTCCCGGATCAGGTATGGGTTCGGGGGGTTCGCGGCCATCGCGGCCGGGCGGTCACCGTCGTCGTCTCCGACGCTGCCGCCGGCACCCGCCCAGATGTCGTCCCAGTAGGCGCGGTCAAACTCGTGTGCCATCGCGCACCTCGATCGCCTTGTCGAGGTCGGCCATGATCAGCGCGGCGTTGATCTGCTGTGCGGCGCGGGCCCCCTGGGCGGCCGCCGCCCCGACCTGCGCCATGAGGTCCGCGCAGTTGCCCGCGGCCCACACCCCCGGCACCGGGGTGGCGCCCATCTCGTCGGTCGGGATGACCGTGCCGACCGGGTGATCGGCGGCCTCCAGGCCGATGGCCGCGTACGGCTCGACCCCGACCGTCATCCGGGTGGCCACCACCACGGCGTCCAGATCGATCACCTCGTCGTCGTCGACCTCCACGCCGACCACCCGCCCACCGTCGGCCGCCACTCCCGAGATCCGCCGCTCCTCGATCGGGATGCCCAGGGCGGCCAGGGAGACCCGGTCCTGCTCGTCGATCGGGCGACCGCCGCTGAAGAACCTGATGTCCCGGCTCCACTGGTGGAACAGCATGGCCTGGTGCGCGGACATCGGATGGGTCCCCAGGATGCCGATCCGCTGGTCGCGCACCTCCCAACCGTGGCAGTACGGGCAGTGCAGGACGCCGCGCCCCCACTGCTCGCGGACCCCGGGGATGTCGGGGAGTTCATCGCTCACCCCGGTCGCGATGAGCAGTGTGCGGGTGGGCAGCACCGAACCGTCGCGCAGGATGACGTCGAAGCCGTGCCCGGCCGTGCGCGTGTCCACGACCTCGCCGTCGATGACCTCGCCGTCGTACCCCCTGACCTCCGCGCGGCCTCGCGCGAGCAGCTCAGACGGGCTCACCCCGTCCAGGGCGAGCAGCCCGTGGACAGCCTCGGCGGGAGCGTTGCGCGGCTCGCCGGCGTCCACCACCGTCACCCGACGGCGGGCGCGGGCCGACGTCAGCGCGGCGCTCAGGCCGGCCGCCCCGCCACCGACCACCACCACATCCCGCAGTTCCCGATCGTCCGTGTCCATCTGTCGACCTCCGCTCTCCGGGCCACCGGTTCCGACCCTCGTCCCCCGACGATGTCCCGTTCGCGCCGACCACGCAACATTCGTTGCCGCTCTGGCAAACTCGGCCCATGACCGATCCGACCGCCCGCACCCTCGACGCCGTGGGTTCGCGGCTGAGGGCCCTCCGGCAACGCCGCGACCTCACACTGACCGCGCTGGCGGAGTCCACCGGGATCTCCACCAGCACGCTGTCGCGACTCGAGTCCGGGCAGCGCCGACCCACCCTCGAACTACTGCTGCCGCTGGCGCGGGCACACGGCGTCACCCTGGACCAGCTCGTCGACGCCCCGCCGACCGGTGACCCGCGGGTGACGCTGCAGCCGATCGCCACCGACCACGGCGCGACCGTGATCCCGTTGTCGCGCCGACCGGGCGGAATCCAGGCGTACAAGTTCGTGCTCCCCACCGGGAGTGACGACGACGAGCCCCACCTCCACGTCCACGAGGGCTACGACTGGGTGTTCGTCCTGGACGGCAGGCTCCGACTGGTCCTCGGCGAGCACGATCTCGTCCTCACGCCGGGCGAGGCTGCCGAGTTCGACACCCGCACCCCGCACTGGTTCGGCGCCACGAGCGCCGGCCCGGTGGAGTTCCTTAGCCTGGTGGGTCGGCAGGGCGAGCGGGCGCACATCCGGGCGGCACCGGCCAGGTGATCTTCGCGACACGATGTCAGCATCTTGTCGACACGGCGTTAGGATCTTTTCCGTCCCCCACGTCGACGCCGGAAGGCCTCCATGTTCCTCGCTTGGCGCGAACTCCTCCACGCGCGTTCCCGATTCGCCCTGATGGGGTCCGTCGTAGCCCTGATCAGCGTCCTGATGGTCCTGCTGGCAGGGCTGACCTCCGGCCTCGTCAACGACGGCGTCTCCGGCCTGCAGCGCATGCCCGTGCAGGCGGTCGCCTTCGCCCCCGAGACCAAGACCGACTCGGCCTTCACCCGCTCCGTGGTGGGTCCGGACCAGGTCGAGGCCTGGGCCGCTCAGCCGGACGTCGAGACCGCCACCCCGATGGGCCTGTCGATCATCAACGCCAAGTCCTCCGCCGGCACCCCGGTGGACCTCACCCTGATCGGTGCCGACCCGGACGGGTCACTCGTGCCCGCCGCGGCGGAGGGTCGCACCCCGACCGCGGACGGCGAGATCCTCGTGAGCTCGACAGCCGCCGAGAACGTCTCGATCGGGAACACGGTGACGGTCGACCGGCTGGAGATCCCGCTCACCGTGGTCGGCATCGCCGCCGATCAGCACACCTTCGGGCACGTCGACATGGCGTTCACCACCCTGACCACCTGGCAGGACGTGAACTCCGGCACCCGCTTCGGCGAGGAGCCGCGCGCCGGCGCCCGTGAGGAGTACAGCGTGGTCGCGCTGGCCGGCGTCGACGGGCAGACCCCCGACCTCGCCGCCGGCGACGCCGTCGCCGATACCTCGGCGCGCCCCATGGAGGAGGCCTACAACGCGTCTCCCGGCTACCAGGCGGAGACGACGACGATGTCGATGATCACCTGGTTCCTCTACGCGATCTCCGCGCTCGTCGTGGGCGCCTTCTTCGCGATCCTCACCGTCCAGCGCTCCCGCGAGATCGCGGTACTGCGCGCCATGGGTGCCTCCACCGGCAAACTGCTGATCGACGCGGTCGGCCAGGCGCTCATCCTGCTGGTCGCCGCCATCGCCGTCGGCGTCGCGATCGGCGTGGGCCTGGGCTCACTGCTGGTCGGGACCGGGATGCCGTTCGCCCTCGAGGCCGGACCGATCGCACTCGGGGCCGCCCTCCTGCTGGTCCTGGGCCTGATCGGCGCCACGCTCGCCACGGTCCGCATCAGCTCCGTCGATCCGCACAGCGCACTGGGAGAGCACCGATGACCACCACCGCACACACCGACACCACCCCGGGCCTGCGCATGAGCGGCGTCGAGCTGGCGTTCCAGGACGGTGACGAGAAGCTCTACGCACTGGCGGGGATCGACCTCGAGGTCGCTCGTGGGGAGGTCCTCGCCGTGGTCGGCCCGTCCGGCGCGGGCAAGTCCAGCCTGCTGGCCGTGGCCGGCGGCCTGGCGACCCCCACCGCCGGCACCGTCGAGGTGGGCGGCCGCGACATCACCGGCCTCGGCCGGCGCGAGCTCACCCGCTTCCGCCGCGACCACGTGGGGTTCGTGTTCCAGTCCGGCAACCTGGTGCCCGCGCTCACCGCACGCGACCAACTCCGTCTGGTGGGCACGCTCGGCGGCGACCGCTCCCGACTCCGCGACCCGGACCAGCTGCTCGAGGCGGTCGGTCTCACGCACCGCGCCCGGCGCCGCCCCGCCACCATGTCGGGTGGCGAGCGGCAACGGGTGGGCATCGCGCGCGCCCTGATGTCCTCACCGGACCTGCTGCTCGTCGACGAGCCGACCGCCGCCCTCGACCGGAAGAACAGCCACGACGTGGTCCGACTCCTCGCCGAGGAGACCCACGAGCACGGGGTGGCCACGGTCCTGGTGACCCACGACCACGAGATCCTGGAGCACTGCGACAGGGTGCTCGAGATGGTCGACGGGCGGCTCGCCGCGCACGTATGATCGACTGTTCTCCAGTTCGCTGACCTGGGAGGTCTCCATCCCCCGCATCGACGCCCCCACCGTGGGCGAGCACCGCGACGCACGGCGCCGGGCCCTGCTCGACGCCGCGCGCTCGATGCTGTCCGAGGCCCCCGGGACCCCGCCGGACTTCAACGAACTGACCGCCCGCGCCGGGATGACGAGGTCGAACTTCTACACCTACTTCCCGTCGCGGGCGGAACTGATCGTCGGCGTGGCCGAGGACCTCATGCCCCGGTGGATCGACACCGTCACCGGCGCGGTCCGGGAGACCGACGGCGGCCGGGCCGGAGTCCTGGCCTTCATCCGGGCGACGCTCGACCGGGTGGCCGCGGGCGATCACGCCATCCTCACCGCGCTGGCCGCCCAGCTCCCCGAGGGCACCGCGCGGGACGACCTGCACCGGATGCACGGCCAGATGACCGCTCCCCTGCGCGAGTGCCTCGTGGAGATGTCCTCCGCGGACCCCGAGGTGCTGACGGAGATGGTCATGGCGGCGACCTTCAAGGCGTCCGAGCTGGTCGAGGGTGGCCGGCGGGTGGACGAGGTGCTGCCCGCGGTCGAGGTGTTGCTCGCTCCGTCCAACGCGGAGCGGCCCGAGACGGACGCCTGATGCCGGACGCCCCGTCGGCGGGTGTCACTGGACCCGGCGACCAACCCGTTCTCGGTGCCGATGGAGGGCACGTCAGCACTCTCGCCGAGTTCTGGCGTTGGAGCTCCTCCAACCTGCTCGACAACACGCTCCGCGGCTTGGTCGCGGAATACCTGGTCGGATTGGCGTTGGAGTGCGTTGACGGTCGCCATCGGACCGAATGGGATGCCTACGACCTCGTGACCACAGACGGCATCACCGTCGAGGTGAAGTCGTCCGCGTACCTGCAGTCCTGGGTCCAGGAGAAGGTGTCAGCGATCCGGTTCGGAGTCGGACGGCGGACCAGCTGGGATGCCGCGACGAACACCTACGCCGAGGTCGCCGGCCGCGCCGCCGACGTCTACGTCTTCTGCCTCTTCCACGAAACGGACAGGGAACGCGCCAATCCGCTGGACACCCGGCAGTGGACGTTCTTCGTCGCCCCCACCTCGGTACTCGACTCGGTCCTGGGCACCCAGAAATCGATCGCTCTCGGATCATTGATCACCAGGATCCGACCGACCGAAACGACGTTCGCCGGACTTCCCGCTGCGGTCCGGGAGATGACGATGCCTCGCGACAGGCGATGACACAGCGGCTTCACTCCGCCCAGCGCCGCGCCTACGCTGAAGCCATCAGCCGGTGTGGGTCTAGGAGGACATCATGACGGACGGAGCCCAGGGCGACAGAACACCCAAGCTGCTCACCGGCGGGAATCCGCAGATCCCCAAGGGCGAGGGACCCGGCCCGGTCCGCGACTACATCGCCGCGATGCCGGAGTGGAAGCAGGCAATCGGCCGGCGGCTGGATGACCTGATCGTCGACGTGGTCCCGGACGTGCACAAGGGCGTGAAGTGGAACCAGCCCATCTACGGTCACGAGGGCGAGGGATGGTTCTTGTCCTTCCGTTGCTTCACCCGCTATGTACAGGTGCAGTTCTACCGCGGCAGCTCCCTCGATCCGGTGCCACCGAAGTCATCCAAGCATCCGGAGATGCGGTACTTCGACATCCACGAGAACGACGATCTCGACGAGGCCCTGCTCCGGTCGTGGATCGAGCAGGCGAGTCGGCTGCCCGGCCAGGACCTGTGATCGCCCACAGCTACCTCCCCGGGATGACCGCCCACCCCGTGGTCATCTGACCGGCGAACTCCGGAAGACGCACCAGGATCCGGTTCTGCTCCGCGCGGGGACGGAATCCCACGTCGAGATACCGCGGCGCCTCGTCGGGGCGGTCGCGGACGAGCGATCGGTACGCGGGCACCAGGTCCTGTTCGATGTACTCCCACCGTGGTTCGCGGTCGGCCCAGTTGAAGGCCGGGAGCGGCGTGTGGGCGACCACCGGCTGACCGCCGACCTCCGCGCGGACCGAGAGTGGTCGGAACTGGCCCAACGTGCGGGCGCCCGGGATGTCGGGCGCCCCGCCGACGGTGGTGATGTAGGTGAGCACCCGGCCGAGATCGCCTCGACCCGCGGCGGTGGCGTCCCACTGGTCGGCGATGATCTGGTTCTGCTCCCGGGACGCCATCCGCAGCAGCGCCTCGGACAGGCCGTCGGGGGATCCCTCGTCGAGCATCCGCCAGGATTCCAGCGCATAGTCGTCGTACGCACCTCCCGCGGCGAGTTCCTCGACCGCGGGCAGGCCCCCCGCGGCGTAGGCCTCGTGCACCGGGATCATGTCCGTGAAGATGTGCCGCTGCATGACGAGGAGTCGATGTATGTACCAGTCCACGTCGGGTTGCCGCAGCGTGGGGCCGAACGTGGCCAGCAGCCGGACGTCGCGCGGCATCTCGCGTGCCACCTCCCACGGCAGCCCGGCCATCGCTCCCCCCACCCCGAGCCCCGCCTCGTGGACACCGGGAACGGTGAGCAGCCCGCCGACGTCGTCGAGGTCCCAGAACCCGGCGGCGAACGACATCCCCGCGAGCCCGGCCATCCCGGCCCACCAGTACCCGTCGTGGGAGTTGTACAGGCGCAGGTAGTTGACGTACACCTTGTCGACCGTGTCGAGGTTAGCCGCCAACCCCCGGGCGGGTTCCCACTGCTCCAGGTCGATGTCGGCGTTCTCCGCCCCCACCGCCAACCAGTACTGGCGCGCCAGGGTCGAGTACCTTTCCGGGGCGACACGGGCGGCCCTCACCACGTCGAGCGCGGCCCGGAGTTCTGCCACGTCGGTGGTCATCCCGGTGGAGACGCCACCCGCCATTTCGCCGTCGGCGTTGTCGGCCGGGACATCGAGGTAGACCGAATACGGCGTGGCACCGGCGGTCGTCGGCGAGTGGACGACGGACACCACCGTGAGCATGAGAGCGGCGAGCAGTGCGACGGTGAGTGCTCCGAGTCCGTCTCGTGCTCGACCCATGACGCGCCACCCCTGCTCGCCCGACTGTGATCTGGATCACCCTAAGCGGAATCCATCCGGGCGGCGACCGCACGCGCCGGAGCCCGATGAGGCCATCCGACGTGACACGCGCGACAATGGACCGGATCACGCTGTCGAGCAGCACCCGCGGAGCCAAGGAGTCCAGTGAGCACCCCCGTCGACCGGGCCCCGGCCCGTAGCGCCACCCGAGACCTCGCCCAGATCGCGGTGTTCGCCGCCCTCATCGTGGTCCTGGGGCTACCCGGGCAGATCAGCATCGGTTCGGCGGGTGTGCCCATCACCCTGCAGACGCTCGGCGTGATGCTCGCCGGCTCACTGCTCGGCTGGCGCAAGGGCGCCCTGTCGGTGCTCGCGGTCATGGTCATCGGTCTCGCGCTGCCCGTCCTCGCGGGCGGCCGCACGACCCTGACCTCGCTGGCCGGCCCCACCGCGGGCTTCCTCATCGGCTGGATCCCGGCGGTGATCGTGATCGGCCTGCTCACCGCGTGGATCATGCCGCGCTACCGGCTCGTCCCGGGACTGCTCATCAACATCCTCGGCGGCATCGTCGTCATCTATGCCGTCGGGGTGGCCGGCATGCTGCACCGCACCGAACTGACGCTCGGCGGTGCGATCGCCGCCAACACGGTGTTCCTGCCGGGTGACCTGGTCAAGGCGGTCGTCACGGCGATCGTCGCGACGCAGGTCCACAAGGCACGTCCCGGCCTGATCGAGCCGCTGCGCCGGAAGTGACCAGCACGGAGATCCGCTTCGACGGGGTCGGCCACGCCTACGGTGACCGGACCGTCCTCGCCGACGTCGACCTGACCCTCACCGAGCGACGCATCGGGATCGTCGGCGTCAACGGCGGCGGCAAGTCGACGCTCGCTCGGATGATCAACGGTCTCGTGGTCCCCACCACCGGGACGGTCACCGTCGACGGCCTCGACACCCGCCGCAAGGGCGCGGCGATCCGCCGCCGTGTGGGCTTCTGCTTCACCGATCCGGACACCCAGATCGTCATGCCGACCGTGGAGGAGGACGTGGACTTCTCCCTGCGCCGTTCGGGTCTGAACCGGGAGGAGCGACGACGACGAGTCGCGCAGGTGCTCGAGACCTACGGCCTGGCCGGCCATGCCGAACATCCGTGCCACCTCCTCTCCGGGGGACAGAAGCAGTTACTGGCTCTGGCTGCGGTGTTGGTGATCGAACCCGCCGTGGTGGTCGCCGACGAGCCCACGACCCTGCTGGATCTGCGCAACCGGGCGCTGGTCGCCGAGACGTTCGCCGGGTTGCAGCAGCAGCTCATGGTGGTGACGCACGATCTGGACCTCGTGGCCGACTTCGACCGCGTCCTGGTGGTGGACGGCGGCCGGGTCGTGATCGACGACGCCCCCGGCCCAGCGCTGGCGGGCTATCGGCGGATCGCCCTGGGTTCGGGGCCGGGGGCCTAGGTGTTCGCCACCTATCAACCGGGGAACTCGCTCCTGCACCGACTGCCGGCGGGGTGGAAGATCCTGCTGGTGTGCGTGCTCATCCTCGTCGCCACCCTGGCGATACGCGAGCCCTGGCACGTGCTGCCCGCCCTGGGGGTGACCGCGGTCCTCTACGCGATCGGACGGATCCGTCCGCGGGCGGCGTGGGACCAGGTCCGCCCGGTGCTGCCGATGCTCATCGCGATCCTGGTACTCCAGTGGATCGTCGCCGACCTCGACACCGCCCTCCGGGTCTGCGGGGCCCTGCTGGTCGCGATCACGGTGGCGGGCCTCGTCGCCCTGACCACCCGCGTCTCGGACATGCTCGACGCCGTCACGCGGGCCGCCCAGCCGCTGCGGCACGTCGGTGTCTCACCGGACCGGATCGCACTGGTGTTGGTATTGACCATCCGCGCCATCCCCCTGCTCGCGCGTCGGCTTCGCCAGGTCACCGAGGCCCGCAAGGCCCGCGGCCTGGGCATGTCGATCCGCGCGCTCGTGGTGCCGACCGTGCTCGGCGCCCTCACCACCGCCGACCAGTTGGGCGACGCGTTGGCCGCCCGGGGCGTGGACGACTGAACCCGACCGGTGGCTGGATGCGGACGCCGTCCCCGGCACCGCTGCGTATCGTGGGGCCATGTCCCGACGCACCCGGAATGCCGGCCGAGACGACGCCGCAGTGGGCTCTCCAGCCGAGCCTTCTTCCCCCCGGTCCTCCGCTCTCGTGCCCACCACGACGGAGTCCAAGGAGGTCGCGCTGCGTTCGGCCCCCCTGTTCAGCCTGGCCGGGTCCGCGTTCGGCGCCGTGGCCGCGGTGGCGCGACTCGCGCGCCCGAAGGCACTGCACCCCAAGGGTGTGATCGCCGAGGCCACGCTGAGCGTGACCGGGGTCGGTCGTACGGGGTCGTCCCTGCTGGACGTGACGGGCCGCTGGCCGGCGACGATCCGGTTCTCCCGCGCGGTGGGCCTGCCGGACGCGGTGCCCGACATCGGCGGCATGGCCGTCCGCATCCACGCCGAGCGGCCGGTGGACATCCTGCTGGCCAGCACCGGCACGGGACCGCTGAGCCGGTACGTCCTCACCACGGGCTGGCGGACGATGGGCCGCACCATGACGTCCATGTTCCCGGTGCTCATCGCGGGTCGCCCGCTCCTGTTGGCCGCGATCCCCACCGGCGACGGCGGCACGTGGACCCTGCAACATGCGACGCCGCTCGGCAAGTGGAAGACGCTGGGCCGGCTCACGGTGGACTCGTGGGAGGACGATGACGAGAACCTGCACTTCGATCCGATCGGGAACCGTCTGCCCGGGTCTCGCTACCCGAACGTCCTCAGGGCGCTGCGGGACCCGTCGTACCCGCCCGCCGACCGCGGCGCCTAGGACCGATCAGCACTCCGCGGCGCCGCGCCGCCAGTACCCCATGAACCCCACGGCCTCCTTGGGCACCCCGGCGGCGTCCACGGCGAGGCGGCGCATGGCACGGACGAGCCCCGCCTCTCCCGCGAGGAACACGTACGGCTGGCCGGAGGAGACGGCGGTCGCCGGCTGCCATTCGCGCTCCGCGGGTCGGCGTCCGCCCAGGACGGTCCGCACGCACTCGTCGCCGAGGTCCAGCACGCCCGCCAGGCGTCGGGCCACCGCGGTGCCGGGCTCCCCCTCCCGCGGCAGCAGGGTGACGAAGTCGGGGGCGTCCTCTGCCAGTGCCACGGCATCGCGGTGGGTGGGCACCTCCACGATGATCTGTACCTGACGCCGCGTCACCGCCCCGCCCGACACAGACCCGCCCGCCACCGAGCCATCCGTGGCCTGCTCCGCGGCGAGTTCCCCTGCCAGTTCCTCGGCGATCGCCAGCAGCGCCGGCGCGGCGGTCTCGTCACCGGCGCACACGACCCGCTCGGACTGCCCGGGCGCCCAGGCCGCCCACGGCGCGTGCCCGCGCCCGGGCCCGGCGATGTGCACGATGTCGCCCGGCCGTACGGAGCGCGCCCAGGCGGATCCCGGCCCCTCGTCGCCACCGGGGTGGACCACCATGTCCACCGTCAGTGCGGGAACGTGTTCCCCGTCCAGTTCGACGGTGTCCGCGCGGCGGACGGTGTAGGTGCGCATCCAGCCGCGTTCGGCCTCTGGCAGTGCGAGCCAGTCGCGGATCGCGTCGGCGTCGGGGATCGCGCCGCCACCGCCCGGCGGGGGCACGATGACCTTGATGTAGGCATCACGGACGGTGCCCGGGTCCACCACGTCGGCGGACCACCGCAGCAGCTCGGGCCCGGCCACCACGAGGCGGAGGAACGACTCCCCCAGCGGGCGGGCGTCGATGACGCGGGTCTGCGAGACGACGATCGGTGCCTCTACTGCTACAGCGGTCATGTGGTCCCCTTCCGTCGTCCCCGTGGCAGCACCACGGGGTGGCCGGTGGCCGGATCGGTGATGATGTCGGCGTCCAGGTCGAACACGCGACGCAAGGTCTCCTGGGTGATCACCTGGTCTGGCGGGCCCGCGGCGACCACGCCACCCTCGGCGACCGCCACCAGGTGATCGGCCACCCGCGCGGCCAGGCTGAGTTCGTGCAGCACCGCCACCACGGTGCGGCGGCCGGTGCCGTGGTCGCGGTGGCCGGCGGGCAGCGGCAGGTCGCGTACGAGATCGAGGACGTCGAGCTGGTGCGCCAGGTCGAGGAACGAGCACGGTTCGTCGAGCAGGAGGGTGGGTGTGGCCTGGGCCAACACGAGTGCGACCCAGACGCGTTGCCGTTGGCCGCCGGACAGCTCGTCGACCCGCCGGTGGGCGAATTCGGCGGTGCCGGTCATCGCCAGCGCCTCGGCGACGGCCGTGTCGTCGTCGTCGCCTCCTCCCCACCACCGACGGTGAGGGTGCCGGCCGCGCGCGACGAGCTCGGCCACGGTGAGCCCCTCCGGCACCAGCGGGGACTGCGGCAGGAACGCCACGGACCGCGCGTGCTCGCGGGCACCGACCTCGGACAACAGATGACCGTCGGTCTCGATCGACCCGGACAGCGGGCGCAGCTGTCGCCCCAGGGCCCGCAGGATCGTGGACTTGCCACAGCCGTTGGCACCGATGAGCACGGTGGTCCGTCCGGCGGGGAGGTCCAGGTCGAGGTCGCGGATGACGGGCTCCGCGCCGTATCCCAGGGTCAGGCCGCGCAGGCGGAAGGCGGCGTCGGGTTCCGGGCCGAGGTCCATGGGCAGGGCCGGGGTCACGGACGCGACGGGCGCGGGGATGCTCATCAGGCCGCCTTTCTCGAACGCAGGAGGATCCACAGCATGGCGGGGGCGCCCAGTGCGCCGGTCACCACGCCGGTGGGCAGGTCGACCGTCCCCAACGCCTCTGAGGCCACGATGTCCGCGGCCACGACGATCACGGCGCCGGTCAACGCGGCCGCCCCGATGCGCGGGCGTCCGCGGCCGAGCGCGGCGGCGACGGGAGTGGACAGCAGGGCGACGAAGGCGAGCGGGCCGGCCACCGCCGTCGCGGCGGCGGCGAGCAGGCTCCCCACCCCCAGCGCGGCAGCACGGGTGGGGACCGGGCGGGACCCGAGGCCGACGGCGAGCTCGGGCCCCAGCTCGGCGGGCCGGAGCGCGGCGTGCAGCCACATCCCCGGCGGGAGCAGGACCACCAGCGCGACGGCGAGCCAGGCGATGCGCTCCCCCGACGCCCCGGACAGCGACCCGACGGTCCACACGGCCGCTTCCTGGGCTCCGGTCAGCGGGAGCCGCGCGATGAGCTGGGTGACCACCGCGGTGCCGAGGGCGGCGACGGCCACACCGCCGAGCAGGAAGCGTTGGCCGACGATCCCGGTGCGCCGGCCGGCGGAGGCCGCCAGGACGATCGCGAGCGCGACCGCGGATCCCACCAACGCGGCGGGTACGACCCCCACGCCGCGCAGCCCCCACAGCGCCATCCCGGCCACGGCCCCGGCGGAGGCGCCGTGGGAGATCCCGAGGATGTCGGGGCTGGCCAGGGGATTGCCGAGGACGCGTCGGAACAGCGCGCCGGACGCGCCGAACGCCAGGCCGGCGAGCGCACCGAGGACCGCACGCGGCAGCTTGTCCTCCATCACCACGAACGCGGCGCCGGGGATCGTCGCCCCGCCGAGGATGGCGATGAAGTCGGGGATGGTCACCGTGTAGCGCCCCAGCAGCACGCGCACCGCCATCACCGTCACCAGGGCGACCGCGAGGCCGACGACGACGAGGACCGCATGCCTGCGGCGGCGGGACGACAGGTGGCGGACGATCTGCTCGGTCTCGGCGAGCTCGGTGTGGGTCGAGGCGCCGCTGGCGGGGCCGGCCGTTCGGTAGAGGACGTCGGGGCTCACGAGCCGCCCACCCCCCGGTTCGCGCGGAGCAGGGCGATGAGGAACGGCACACCGATCGCCACGGTCATCACCCCGACGGCGATCTCCCCGGGCGGGGCGACCACACGCCCGACCGTGTCCGCGAACAGCAGGACCACCGGCCCCACGATCACTGACAGGCCCAGGACGACGCGGTTGCCCACCCCCACCAGCCGCCGCAGCAGGTGCGGCACGAGCAGTCCGAGGAAGGCGATGGGGCCGGCGAGCGCGGTGGCGACCCCGGACAGGATCACCACACCTGCCAGGACGACGGCGCGCCCCACGACGGGTCCCACTCCCAGCCCGCGGGCCAGGTCGTCGCCGAGCGCGAGGGCGTCGAGGGTGGCCGCGCCGGCCAGGACGAGGACGAGCCCCAGCAGGATGAACGGCGCGGCGGCACCGATCTCGGGTGCGGACGCGCGGGCCACCGAGCCCAGGCCCCAGAAGCGGAACCGGTCCAGGACTCCGGGAAGGGCGATGACCAGCGAAGAGGTCACCGCGGTACACCCCGCGGTGACGGCGGCCCCGGCGAGGACGAGTCCGGTGCCCGAGTCGGCGCCGAGTCGACCGGCGCCCACCACCACCATGCCCGCGGCCAGGGAGCCGGCGACCGCGAACAACGCGACGGCGGACGGGCCGGCGGCCGGCGCGAGGGCCAGCCCCAGCACCACGCCGAGCGCGGCGCCGGCGGTCAGCCCGAGCAGGCCCGGGTCGCCGAGCGGATTGCGGGTGGCGCCCTGGAGCCCGGCGCCCGCCACCGCGAGCGCGGCGCCCACGAGGATCGCGGTGATCGTGCGGGGAACCCGGGCGGCCACCACCACCTCGTCCATCCCGGTGCCCGACCCGGGGGCGAGGGTGGCCGTGAAGTCACCGGCGAACACCTGCGACGGGAGCGCCGCCAACACCGACCACACCACCGTCGGGTCGACGGATCGCGCTCCCACGAACAGCGAGAGTGCCACGCCCGCGACGAGCAACGTCGACGAGGCCACCGTGCCGATCACGACACGGTGGCGCCGCTGCACGGTCGGTACGGCCGGCACCGCCGACCCACCCGCCGACCCGCCCGCCGGGAGGGCGGGCGGGTCGGCGGTGCTCGCCGCTGGGGTGGTCACGCGCGTCAGGCCTGCTGTGCTGCCGCGATGATGTCGGGCACGACGTTCTCCAGCGCCCACGGCAGGCTCAGGGGCGAGGAGGCGGAGATCGAGAGGACCTGCTGCTCGTCGGTCTGCACGACCATCCGCCCGGCCTCGACGGCGGGGATGCGCCCGAGCAGCGGGTCGGACTCGATGGCCTCGCGGACCTCGGGGGAGGCGGCGTAGGTGACGAGGATGTCGGAGACCAGCTCGTCGGCGCGCTCGGGTGACCAGGTCACCGCGAACTCCTCGGGCGAGCCGCTCGACGCCTCGGCGACGACCGGCGCCTGGACCATCCCGAGCTGCTCGAGGAAGCGGGGGCGGTTGTCGACGTCGGTGAAGGCGTAGATCTTCTCCGCCGCGTCGGGGTCGACGGTGCCGTAGATGAAGGTCGTGTCGCGGATTCCCGGGTTGTCCGAGGCGACCTGATCGATCTGCCCCTCGACGTCCGTGATGAGCTCCTCGGCGGCCTCGGAACGGCCGAGGGCCTCGCCGATCAGCCGGGTCGAGTCCTGCCAGGCGGTGCCGAACGCGACATCGCCCTCCGGCATCGCGATGGTGGGGGCGATCTTCGAGAGGGTCTCGTACTCCTCTGCGGTCATCCCGGAGTAGACACCCAGGATGAGATCCGGCTCGAGGGCCGCGATCGCCTCGGTGTTGATTCCGTCGGTCTCGGAGTACAGCGTCGGCATGTCACCGCCGACCTCCTCCAGTTCCGCGTCGAACCAGTCCGTGGACCCGTTCGCGTTGGCGCCAAACGAGTTGCGGGGCATCCCCACCGGAACCACACCCAACGCCAGGGAGACGTCGGCGTTGACCCAGGAGATGGTGGCCACTCGCTGGGGCGCCTCCGGGATCTCGGTCTCGCCGTAGGCGTGCGAGAGGGTGCGGGGGAACTCGCCCTGCCGCTCGACCCCGCCTCCCGCGCCGGCGTCCCCGCCGCCGTCGACGGCGCCGGTCGAGCACCCGGCCAGCACGGCCAGGAGCGCCGCGACGGCCGCGAGGGCCACGAGGACCGCCCGGGCCCGAGGGAGCGCGGGGCCGTCAGGTCCGTCGAGCGTCAGCCGGGATCGTGTAGCGGGTGCGGTCATGGGGTCTCCGTCTGGTGTGGAACGTCGCCCGGCCCGAAACCGACCCAGGCGACTTAGGCTTGGCTTACCTTGGTGGGCGTCACCGTAGCGAGAGCCGGACCCTCAACGCAACAGCTACGTCAAAGATTTCCACTTCACCTGTCCCGCAACGTGATTCATGTCACTCTACTGTTGTTTAGGTAAGCCTACCCTGCATAGCGTTCGGTCGTGCCACTGTCCCCGAGTAGGTCGGAGTACCCGTGAACGATCCATTGTTGAGCAGCCGGAACCGGGAGGCCCACGCCGCCGCCCTGGCTGCCGCGACCGCCGAGGTGAGCCGGTATCTCGACGGTCGGACCACGCCGCGCTCGTCCGCGTCGCCCTCGACGTTGGAAGCGCAGACCGCCGCCGTCGATCTCGCCGCACCGCTGGGCACGCTGGACAGGGCACTCGAGGAGGTCCGGGAGCTCTACCTCGACCACGCCGTCGGCTACCACCACCCGCGCTACCTCGCCCACCTCAACTGCCCGATCACCATCCCGGCGGTCGCCGCCGAGGCACTCGCGACATCGGTCAATACGGCTGTAGAGACCTGGGACCAGGGCACGTCGGCGTGTCTGATCGAACAGAGGCTCATCGACTGGGTCACCGGGCTCATCGGTTTCGACGCCAGTGCTTTCGACGCCAGTGATCTCGACGCGACCCCCCGCCCGGACGGCGTCTTCACCACCGGCGGTACCGCCTCCAACCTGCAGGGCCTGTTCACCGCCCGCGAGGACCGTCTCGCCCGACCGGCCCCCGGGCGCCGGGGTGCGGGGCGGGACGCGGACCGCGGCGCCCGACTGTCCCGGCTGCGCATCGTCACGGGCGAACACGCCCACCTCAGCGTGGTCAAGGCGGCCCGCCTGCTGGGACTCTCGCCGGATGCGGTCATCACCCTGCCCGGAGACGGCGACCGGATGGACCCCGCGACCCTGGACCGCACCCTGTCCGCGCTGGCCGACGCCGGGGACGAGGTCGCGGCCGTCGTCGCGCTGGCCGGCACGACCGACCACGGCGCGATCGACCCGCTGCGGGCGGTCGGTGGGGTCTGTCGCGACCACGACGTCTGGCTACACGTGGACGCCGCGTACGGCGGCGGGCTCCTGGTCTCCCCGACGCGCCGGGACCTGCTCGACGGGATCGAGCTCGCCGACTCGGTGACCGTGGACTTCCACAAGACGTTCTTCCTGCCGGTGGCCGCCTCGGCGCTGCTGCTGCGCGACGGTTCGGGCTTCCGCCACTCCACCGTGAGCGCCGACTACCTCAACCCCGCCGACGGCGACGACCACGCCGTGGACAAGTCCCTGCAGACCACCCGCCGTTTCGACGCCCTCAAACTGTGGATGACGCTCCGCGTGCTGGGCGCTGACGGCATCGGCCGTCTACTCGACGAGGCGATCGACGTGGCCGCCCGGATCGGCCGGACGATCGAGGCCGACCCGGAACTCGAGTTGGTGCGGCGCCCGGCGCTGTCGACGGTGCTCTTCCGGCCCCGGCCCGCGGTGACCGCGCCCGACCGTCCCGTCACCGACAGCGCACTCACTGACGACGAGGCCAACGCCCTCGTGCGCCCCGTCCGCGACGCGCTGTTCGCGGAGGGGCGTTCGCTCGTCGCGTCGACGGTCGTGGACGGCCGGCCCTGTCTCAAGCTGACGGTTCTCGATCCGAACCTCGGAGACGAGGACGTGGCCGTCGTGCTGACGGACGTCCGCGACGCCGCTCGCTACCTCGCCGAGGGGATACGTGAGGCCACGACCGCGGGGGTGCTGACGTGAGCACTGACCTGAGCACCTCCCGCGTGCACGACCTGCTCGGCATCGGTATCGGCCCGTTCAACCTGGGCCTGGCCTGTCTGGCCGAGCCGCTGGGACTGGACGCGGTGTTCCTCGATTCCCGCGACGGTTTCGCGTGGCATCACGGACTCATGCTCGACGACGCGACCATCCAGGTGCCGTTCCTCGCCGACCTGGTCACGTTGGCGGACCCGACTTCCCCGTATTCGTTCCTCGCCTATCTCAAGCAGGTCGGGCGCCTGTACCCGTTCTACATCCGTGAGGATTTCCAGCCGCTGCGCGCCGAGTACGACGCCTACTGCCGGTGGGCTGCCGAGCGGGTGCGCGGCCTGCGCTGGGGGCGGGAGGTCGTCGACGTCCGACGGGAGGACCAGGGACGAGAGGGACCGGGCGACGACGACGAGGCCCCCGTCTACCGTGTCACCGCCCTCACCCGCGAGGGCACCGAGACCTATCGTGCCCGCCACCTGGTGCTGGGGATCGGCACGACCCCGTGGTCACCGATCGACGCGGGCCCGCTCGACGGTGGCGGCACGGTGGCTCTCCATGCCTCCGACTACCTGCACCGGCGGGAGGACCTGCTCTCGCTGGGGTCGGTGACCGTGGTGGGCAGCGGCCAATCGGCCGCGGAGATCTACCACGACCTGCTTTCCGCCTCTGCCGACGTCGGCCCGCGCGTCGACTGGGTGACGCGCTCGCCGCGGTTCTTCCCGATGGAGTACACCAAGCTCACACTCGAGATGACCTCGCCCGAGTACATCGACCACTTCCACGAACTGCCCCCGGACCAGCGCGACCGGATGCTGCGCGAGCAGCGTTCGTTGTACAAGGGCATCGACGCCGAGTTGATCAACCAGATCCATGATCTGCTCTACCGCCGTTCGGTCCAGGGCCTGGACACCGGGCTGCTGGCTGCCGCCACGTCCCTCGACGGTGCCCGCCGGGAGGCCGACCCCACCACCGGCCCTGCCACCGGCACCGGCCCTGCCACCGGCTCCGGCGCTGTCCTGCACCTGGACCTGGACTGCACCGACACGGGCAGCCCGTGGACCCACCACACGGAGGGGCTCGTCCTCGCGACGGGCTACTCCCCCACGCCGCCGCGGTTCCTCGACGGGATCGCCGAGGAGATCGACAGGGACGGCCGCGGGCGCTACCGGGTGGCCCGTGATCACACCGTCGACCGCGCGCACTCCTTCATCCATGTCCAGAACGCGGAGGAACACACCCACGGGCTCACCGCCCCGGACCTGGGCATGGGAGCGATGCGCAACAGCATCATCCTGCGCGGGATCTGCGGCCGCGAGGTCTATCCGATCGAGTCGTCGATCGCGTTCCAGCAGTTCGGCGCCCCGACCGCCCGGCACCAGGAGGCACGATGAACACCACCGCACCCACCCACACCAACACCGTCCACACCAGTGCCGTCCACACCCCCGCCGGAGTGGTCACCCTCGAACCACTGGCCCTCGACCACGACACCGTCCGCACCCTGCACGCGTGGCTCGACCATCCCGGTTCCGCCTACTGGGGCATGCGGGGAACCACCCCGGCAATGGTCGAGGAGTTCTTCACCGACTGGTCGGCGAGTCCGCACCGGTCGGTGCACACGGTGCGCATCGACGGTCTACGTGTGGGCCTGTCCGTGTTCTACGACCCGGCCGTCGTCGAACTCGACGGCCGGTACCCGCACGAACCGGGCGACCTCGGGATGCACCTGCTCGTCGCGCCCACCCGCACACCGGTCCCCGGCACGTCCGCGGCCGTGATGGGTGCCATCTGCTCGACCGCGTTCGAGGTGCCGCTGTTCGGCGCCCCGGCCCACCGGGTGGTGGTGGAGCCCGACATCCGGAACACCGCCGTGCACCGGCTCAACGCCCGCGCCGGCTTCCGCGAGGACGGCCCAGTCGACCTGCCCGACAAGACGGCACTGCTCTCCATCTGTAGTGCCGAGGCGTTCCGCGAGTCGGAGATCGGCCGGACGGCGACGCCGGTCTCGTCGTCGTCGCCGGTCACACCGCCACCCCACGCCCACCTCACCGGTCACGCCATGCGCCGCGCGCACCGCCACCTCTGCGCCAAGGCGCTGGCCGAGTTCTCCCACGAGCGGCTCCTCGCGCCCACCCGCTCCACTCACACCGACGTCGGCCCGGACACCTACGAAGTGCGCGCCGGCGGCGAACGGTGGACGTTCCGCGCGCGGGTGCTGCCGTTGGAGCACTGGGCAATCGACGTGGCCTCGCTGCGCCGCGAGGTCGACGGTGTCCCGGCCGAGCCGGACGCGCAGGAGCTGATCCTCACCCTCGCGCCCCGTCTGGGGATCCCCGGGTCGCTCGTGGGGACCTACCTGGAGGAGATCGCGGCCACGCTCGGCTCGGCGGCGTTCTGCCTGCACCACCGCGATCGCCCCGCACAGCAGCTGGCGGAGGCCGACCTGCAGGTGGTCGAGGGCGCGATGACCGAGGGGCATCCCGGGTTCGTCGCCAACAACGGCCGCGTGGGCCTGGGGCTGTCCGACCGTCACCGTTACACGCCCGAGGCCCCGTCGACCGTCCGGCTGGTGTGGCTGGCAGCCCGCCGCGGCCTGAGCCACCTGGCCACCGTCACGGGCCTCGACGAGCGCGACCACTACGCGCGCGAGTTCGGCACCGAGGCGCTCGTACGGTGCGACGACCAGCTGCGCTCGCTGGGCCTCGACCCCGCCGACTACCGCATCCTGCCCGTGCACCCGTGGCAGTGGCAGCATGAGGTCGCGGTGGCGTTCGCCCCCGATCTCGCGCGCCACGACCTGGTCTACCTGGGCGAATCCGACAGCGAGTACCGGCCACAGCAGTCCGTCCGCACCTTCTTCGACGTGACCCACCCCGAGCGCGGCTACGTCAAGACCGCCCTCGCCGTGCAGAACATGGGGTTCACCCGCGGCCTGTCGCCGAAGTACATGCGCGACACCCCGGCCGTCAACGACTGGGTGGCCGGGGTCGTCGCCTCTGATCCGGTGTTGCGCGCGCTGGATTTCCAGATTCTGCGCGAGGTCGCCGCCGTGGGCTACACCGGCGACGCCTACCACCGGGCGGCCGCGGCCGGGATCTCGGACGAGGGGCCGCACACCAAGATGATCGCGGCCCTGTGGCGCGAGAGCCCCGTTTCGCGGCTCGCCCCCGGAGAACGTGCCGTCACGCTGGCTTCGATGCTGCACGTGGACCTGCACGGGCGGCCCCTCGCCGTCGAGCACCTCGAGCGGTCGGGCCTGGACGCCCGGACCTGGCTCCGGGCGCTGCTCGACGCCTACGTGCTGCCCGTCGCGAGGTGCCTGCTCGTGCACGGGCTGGTCTTCATGCCGCACGGTGAGAACGTGATCGTGGTGATGGGCCCCGACCACACCGTGCGCCGGGCGCTGTTCAAGGACATCGGCGAGGAGGTCGCCGTGGTGCGTGCCCGGCCCCTGCCCGCCGGACTCGAGCGGATCCGCCACGTGGTGGACGCGGAGACAGCCGCACTGAGCGTCCACACCGACGTCATGGACGGGGTGCTGCGCCACCTCGCCTCGATCCTCGACGTCGCCGGGGTGCTCGAGGCGGATCAGTTCTGGGACGAGACGCGGCAGTGCCTGGAGACCCTGGCTCCCGGCGGCGGTCGCGGCGGCGGCGGTCGCGGCGGCGGCGGTCGCGGCGGCGGCGGTCGCGGCGGCAAGGGGAACAACGGCGAGGACCACGACGGCGAGGTGCACGACGGCGAGGTGCACCGTCCCACCTGGGAGGCGCTGTTCGCTCCGCGGTTCAAGCACTCGTGCCTCAACCGCCTGCAGCTGCGGAATACCCGTCAGATGGTGGACCTGACCGATCAGGCCGGATCATTGCAGTTCGCGGGGACGCTCGCCAACCCGCTCATCTCCCGGCTGGTCCGGGACGACGACACGCCGGGCGAACCGCAGCGTCCCGCCCGCCCGGGCACGGAGCCGGGCGCGGAGCCGGCGACGGTAGCGTCGACGGCATGAACGGACGGGAACTCCAGAAGTGCGCGGCGATGCGCGCCCGCGAACTGCCCGCGTCGACTCTGGAGTTCCCGTTCGGGCCGGACTTCGATGTGTTCAAGGTCCGCGGGAAGATGTTCATGTTCCACGCGGTCGTCAACGGCGAGCGTCAGGTGATCCTCAAGGCACTGCCGTCGGATTCGATGGCCCTGCGCGATGCGCACGCCGACATCACGCCCGGGTACCACATGAACAAGCGGCATTGGATCTCGCTGCACCCCGGCGGCACGCTGACCGCGGACATGGTTTCCGAGCTGGTCACCGAGTCCTACCGACTCGTGGTGTCGGGCCTACCCCGGGCACAGCAGCCCGTCGAACCGCACGCCTTCGGGCGCGGGCAGCGCTAGGTAGGCCGACGCCCACCACCCGGACCGACCCCGCCCCTTAGCCAGGGCCTTGGGGTTGGAGTCCGGGCGCGGGGCGCGGGGGCCGGGCGCGGGGCGCGGGAGCCGCCTCAGTTCTCCGGAGTCAGCGCGGCCTCGGAGACAGAACCCAGTCGATCACCCACGGACCCCTCCACCGACTCGGTGGCGGACCCGGTGTCGATCTGATCCTCGAGCGACGCGCCGACCAGTGGCACACCGGACACCACCGCGCCGACGGAACCCTGGACGTCTCCCTCGAGCAGCGCATCCGCCGACTCGGCGACCGGGTTGAGGACCATGCAGATGACTCCCACCGGAACCTGCAACGGCACGCCCATCAGGTTGGCGGCAGCGCCGGCCGCCGAACCGAGATTGCACACGAGGGTGGCGGTGGAACCCAGCGGTCCGGAGGCGTAACCGGGCAGAGAACCCGTAACGGAACCGGGCAGCAGCTCGCCAGCCTCGCCGAGATAGCCCCCCTCGGTCTCCGATGCCCCCGGGAGGGAGTCGGAGCCGGTGGCTTCCGAAGTCTGGGCGGCGGCGGCCCCCGTAGAGAAGACGAGGAGCGCGGCGGCCACGGCTCCGGCACAGGTGATGGTCTTGGTCATGGAACGCCTCCGAGTTTGGGTCTACGGGGCATCCACCCCAAGCAATCAAGAAGAGTGGATCATACATTTCGCTGAAATGGGCGATCGGTGATTGCAAATCAATAGGTAGGCCAGCAGCGGAGAAAACCCTTGCTTGGTCGAATGTGTGTGCGTATCGTAGAACACAGATTCGATACCAGGTAGCCAGACGGTCAGGGGGTGGAGCACATGGGCGGAAACGCAGACGCCGCGGCCGGTGGCCCGTCCCCATCCCCGTCCGGTGGTCCGTCCCCGTCTGGTGGCGGCGCCGGTTCCGCGGCGCCCGTGTCGCTGTCGGGGTTGCGGGCGGCGGCGCGGGAGGGGTGGATGGGCGAGAATCGCGCGGCGGCGCGCCGGTTCGTGGCGTGTTACGAGCTGTTTGTCGAATGCCAGCGCCGGGAGGAGTCCGGTGCGGGCGGCGGTGAGTGTCGGCCCGGTCATGCGGTACTCGATCCGATCGATGTCGCGGCCGGGTACGTGGTGTCGGCGATGGCGATCTCGACGG